>NZ_JBKJHC010000004.1:0-419594 GCF_046613565.1 Flavobacterium sp. RHBU_3
GAAAAACCCTATCTATAACAGATAGGGTTTTTTGTTTTAGAGTCTGTCCGTATTAAGTGGGATATTTGTTTATATTTACTGTAAACTAACCCCTCAATTACATTATTATGGATGAAAATAACAGAAATAAAGTTACCTGGGCATCGGTATTAGCTGTTTTAAGCGTGGTTTATGCTATTAGTCCTGCCGATATTATTCCGGATATACCGGTAGTAGGATGGATAGATGACTTTTTTATTGTTTCCGCCGCAGGGCTTAACCTGCTTGAGAAGACTACTGATGAAACACATCAAACCTTAAAGAAGATTCTGAAGACTTTAAAATGGATAGTTATTGTGTTAGGTATACTGGTTATTTTACTTGTTTTACTACTGGGTACATTGCTGTATAATGTGTTTTCGCATTAGTAATTTTTAAAAACTTTAATATATCTTAAACATATTACAAGGAGGGCGTTTGCTACTTTTATAGTGTTAAAAACGATTCCTATGAAAAAGTTTCTGATTATTTCGGCCATATTATTCTGTTTTTCCGGCTCAAATGCGTTTGCATTTAATTCTGCACACTATAGAGTTATTTTCCAGGAGAAAGAATACAAAAAGATTAAAGTATCAGACGTTTCTGCCGATGCTTTGCAGAAAATAAAAAAACAATACGGTAACTATACCATAAAAGAAGCGTATAAAGCCGATGATGGCGAATACAAACTTGTACTTACAAAAGATGGTGTGGATTTAACAGCAACATTTACGCCAGCCGGAGATCTTATAAAGATTTACTAAATGGTATAAAAACAAAAACCGCAATACATTTAAAATGTTTGCGGTTTTTTTGTGGAGAATATCGGAGTCGAACCGATGACCTCTTGCATGCCATGCAAGCGCTCTAGCCAGCTGAGCTAATCCCCCGTTTGCGTGTGCAAATATAGTGTAATTAATCTGCTATATCCAAACTTTTTTATAAAAACATTTGTCAAAATCGCAGCAAAATCAGTTACTTGTTTTTAGCCAGCCGGTTATGCTCAGGCGCGGTTGCCTTACGGGCATTACTTCGTGCTCCAGTAATTGGCTTTCAAATACTACAACCCTTCCCTGTACGGGATTTATACTTATTGTTTCTTCTGAGCCGTCCGGTTTAGGTATGTATATAGCCAGTTGTCCCCCGAGTTCTTCATTCCAGTTTTCGGTGTTCAGGTAGCAAATAAGCGAAAGCTTGCGGCTGTTGCTGTTATGGAAATTATCCAGGTGACGCTTATAAAAGGTACCTTCGGGATAGAGTGCATAGTGGAATTCCTTTTGGCGTATGCCCATATAGCAGGTACGGTTAAGATATTCTGCAAAATCGGCTATTTTATCAAGAAAAATTCGTTCAACTCCAGCCGAAGTTTCGTCGAGCCAAAGGATAAAATCGCCACGTACAGCATCGGCTATGTGTTCGTCGGCATTATGTCCTATCGCTGATTTTTTAAATGAATCTTCTTCGTATTTAGATAAAAGATCAGCCCGTAATGCAAAAACTTCCTCAGGAGAGAAAAAACCGTCTACAATACTATAATTATTTTCAAGCAACCCGTCTATTACCTGTTCGTAAAGAGGGTTGGTCTGTAGATCTTCCATTTGATTTGTGTGTGTGAATGTGGCATCAAATATAGGATTATTTACCATACTTTTCCACGTGTTATTTACTAACTTTGCATCCTCTAATACTTTTACAATGGGTAAAATCAGAATCACCAAGCAGTTTACTTTTGAAACCGGACATGCACTATACGGATACGACGGAAAATGCAAGAATGTGCACGGCCACAGCTATAAGCTTTCGGTTACGGTAATAGGCAGTCCTATTACGGATACTACGAATGTAAAGTACGGTATGGTGATTGATTTTGGCGACCTGAAGAAAATTGTAAAGGAACAAATAGTAGATGTATTTGACCATGCTACGGTATTTAACCAAAATACGCCACACATAGAGCTTGCTAAGGAACTTAAGGACCGTGGGCATCATGTTATTTTGGTAGACTACCAGCCTACAAGCGAAAACATGGTGATTGATTTTGCTTCTAAAATAAATCCGTTACTTCCGGAAGGAATAGAATTGTTTTCACTAAGGCTGCAAGAGACCGATACTTCTTATGCAGAATGGTATCAAAGCGATAATCTGTAGCTGCAATATTCAATCTTAGCTTTTGTGTGCCTGGCAATATTCGCATACGGTATTCATCACACACTCGCTGTGCTTAGGATTGGTAGGACGGCAGATTTCACGGCCTAAAAATGATATTGCCATACCGGCATCGGCCCACATGCTTTGGGGTAATGCAGCCATAAGGTCTTTTTCTATTTTATCGGCATTTTTTCCCTTGGTTATGCCCAGTCTTGGCGCTACCCGTACCACATGCAGGTCTACCACTATACCCTCGGCCTGTACACCGGCTTCGCGCATAATTACGTTGGCCGATTTCCTGCCTACGCCTTTAAGTGCGGTAAGTTCCTTCAAGGTAGTAGGGATGTTTTTATCTTCTTTAATTTCCGAGGCTATATCCTGTAGCCACGCTATTTTATTGGTATGAAAGCGCACACTGCTCAAGGCTTCAGTTAACTCAGCTGTATTGGCTTTTGCCAATGCCTTCATATCAGGGTATTTCTTAAAGAAATCAGGAGCAATTTTGTTGATGTGTGCATCATTATCCTGAGCGCTAAGCACCACCATAACCAACAGCTGGTAAATATTACCGTAATGCAACGGGTGCTGCTTCCCTTTGTATTTTTCTACAAGGGGTTTAAATGCTTCGGGCCAGTTTGTTTGTTCGAATAAATTCATAAATTATCTTTTTAACCACATAGGTTTAATGCCTCATACTAATTCTGACTATGTGCCTATGTGGTTTGAAAATATAAAATAATCAATAAAAAATTAATGCTCTTCCCTAAAATCCACCGAGGCACTGTTTACACAATAGCGCTGGCCGGTTTCGGTAGGGCCGTCATCAAATACATGACCTAAATGGCTACCGCAATTAGCACACAGTATTTCTATGCGTTGCATACCGAAAGAGTTATCCTTAACGTACTCTACCTTGCCGGGTATGGACTCGTCAAAAGAAGGCCAGCCACAGCTTGATTTAAACTTGCTGTCGCTCTCAAAAAGCGGTTCGCCACAGGCACCGCAGCAGTAAGTGCCGTGTTCAAAATGCAGGTTGTACTGCCCACTGTGCGGAAACTCAGTGCCTGCCTGGCGTAGTATTTTATAGCGTTCTAAACCAAGTTGTTCTTTCCATTCGCCCTCGGTTTTTTGTACTTTGTAATTGCTCATTTTTTTATTTCCTTTCGTGTAGTTTATACAATACTAAGTTATGCCATTTACCCATATATTTTGGGAAATAGCGCAACCTTAACATCTGTCGTTAAATTATGGTGCCGGGATAAATTTTATAGATACCGAATTGGTGCAAAAGCGTTGCCCTGTGGTTTTTACAGGCCCATCGTCAAAAACATGCCCCAAGTGTCCGCCGCAGCGGGCGCACATTACCTCGGTGCGGTCCATGCCATAGCTGGTATCGTGCTTGTAAATTACCGAACCTTTTATGGCCTGGTCAAACGACGGCCAGCCACATTCTGAGTGGAATTTGTTATCGCTTTTAAACAATGGGTTACCACAGGCAGCGCATACGTAAGAGCCTTTTTCAAAAAACTCGTCATATTCGCCGGTGTGGGGCATTTCTGTGCCTTTATTGCGCAGTACATCATATTGGTCTGATGTAAGCTCGCTGCGCCACTCGTCGTCGGTTTTAGTAACGGGAAATTGATTTTCCGTTTTTTTGGCTGTAGTAGCTTTGGTATCTTTTTTCTTTTCCTGTCCCTGGCACGATGTAAGTGTAAGCACCATGGCCAGCAATATCATTAAATTTCTCATAGTCCTAAAAACAATAGTATTTCTTTTATTACGGTTTTATCGCCCAGTATTTTCCGGTGTCCCAGTCCTTGTGTAATGTACAATTGTGCATCAGCCAAATACGCCTTTACATGATGTGCTGCTGCTACCGGCACATCATCATCGTCTTCGTCGTGCATTACCAGTACCGGTATGCGTACTTCCTGTGCTGCTATATACGCTGAATAGCTGTTTATGGTTTCGCCAAACTTCTTTTCAAACATGCGTATCATCAGCTTACCGGTAGCAACTTTCATGCCTAGTTTTTGCCAGAAGCTGTCCATAATATCCTGTATAATATCGCCCCCGCCTATAATAACCGCTTTTTGTACCTGTAGCCCGCGTTTTATGGCGTTTAACAGAGCCATTGCCCCAAGTGAATGCCCTATGGCAAACTCAAACGGGCCAAATTCTTCCTGGAGTTGCAGGGCTGCAGCCATAAACTCGGTCATATCGCTGGTTTTACCGGGAGCCTTTCCGTGTGCGGGAGCATCAAAACTTATGGTGGTATAGCCACGTTTTACAAGTTTATTGGCTATGCTGCACAGCTGCGTGCCACGGCCACTCCATCCGTGTATCAGCAGTACTTTCTTTTCCCCGGTGCCGTAGGTGTATACGTGTACGCTTTTGTTTATCGATTTTATATAGAGCGTTTGCTGTGTGCTGTTGTGGTCCATTTCCACTTCGCGTTTCGGGAGCTTGTGTTTTATGGGAGTTGTAAAGAGTTTTATGCCAAATTTTGCCGCAAGTTTAGGCGATATGCTTTCAAGAATTTTTACTGTGGTAAGGATAATTCCCGGCACTTTAGCCGAAGCGTTATATTGTAATGGAGCAGGAGTATTCATGATATAGTATTGATTCTGTGTATAAAATTACGCAAAGTTACAAAAATACAATGCGCGCATAGTTTAATATGGCATTTAGATTGTATGTTCACAATACTTTAACTTTGTAGGATAATTTTTCAAAAAATATTATCATCTTAATTTTATAATTTTGCCTTTAACATAAAACAGCTCACCATGAAAACAAGAAACATAGCCATGGCAGGTGCAATGGCACTTACTATTGCGGCATGCAGTACTAATCCTATTACCGGTAAAGCGCAACTTAATGCTGTGCCAAACAGCCAGCTTTTTCCTACTGCTTTTACCCAGTACGACCAGTTTTTGAAAGAAAACAAAGTGATAACCGGTACCAAAGAGGCTGCTATGGTTACATCTGTAGGCCAAAAAATTAAGGCTGCAGCCGAAAAATACCTGGCTTCTTTGGGGCATTCGGATTATCTTGCCGGGTATGAGTGGGAATATAAACTGGTACAAAGTGATGAAGTTAACGCATGGTGTATGCCCGGAGGAAAGATTGTAGTATACAGCGGTATTTTGCCAATTACCAAAGATGAAGCAGGCCTTGCTACCGTACTGGGGCATGAGGTAGCGCACGCACTACTGAACCATGGTGGCCAGCGTATGACCGCCGAAATGGCGCAACAACTGGGTGCAGCCGGGCTTCAGGTGGCTACACAGGGTAAAAGCGAAACTACGCAGGCAATACTACAACAAGCCTATGGCGTAGGTGCTACATATGGTGCTGTACTTCCGTTTAGCCGCAGCCATGAAAGCGAAGCTGACAAAGTAGGCCTTACACTTATGGCAGTTGCAGGTTACAATCCGGACAAGGCTATTGAGTTTTGGCAGCGTATGTCGGCTAAGGCAGGCGGGTCTTCAACTCCAGAGCTGCTAAGCACCCACCCAAGCGATGCTACGCGTATTGCTAATATTACTAATGAAATCCCTCAGGCGAAGGCTAATGCCGCCAAACTGGGAGTAAAATATTAATTTTTTGGTTATACGGTGATTCGGTAATCAGAATCGCTTTATATATAAAAAAACAACACAAGCTACCCTTTTGGGTGGCTTGTGTTGTTTTAAATCACTACGAGTGAAGCCTTCTAAAAATCCAATCAATCTAAAAATCTAACAATCCTAATATCATCTCATCAAACTAAAGTGCCCCTTGTGTACCGTGCCGTCTGTACGTTTTACCACAAACCAGTAATCGGTGGCAGGCATACGGCGGCCGTTATAGGTGCCGTCCCAACTTTCGGTGTATTGCAGTACCGTAATCAGCTTGCCATAGCGGTCGAATATCTCTGTAACCAATCCGGCTTCCAGCGTACCGAATTCTATTCTCCAGGTTTCGTTATAAGAATCTCCGTTAGGGGTAAAGTATTTAGGATAGTTCAGTAGGTATACCGTATCGCTTACGGTGCCGCAACCGTTTTTATCGCGTACATAAGCCCGGTAGCGACCCGGTACCAGTCCGGTAAATGTATTGCTGTCCTGCCAGTTAACCCCGTCTATAGAATATTCATAGTCGCCCAGGCCGGTAGCATATATCTCAATCACGTTATTTTCATCGGTCCAGTCGGTTAACTCAAAACCTGTTATAATAGCCGGGTTAGACAGTATTACTGTAAAGTCCTTTACGCTTGTACATACCGTACTGCCATGGTTTTGGGTAACTGTTACTGTGTATGTACCTGCCTCATCTATAGTAATGCTTTGAGTAGCCTCTCCGGTAGACCATGTGTAGGTATCAAAGCCCGTGCCCGCATCTACTGTCACCGTACTGTTTTGGCACAGTGTTACGGTATCGTCTACGGTAATAACGGGTATATCTACCAGTTGCAGGGTAAGTGTTACCACCTGGTAGCATTTGTCCGACGATTCTATCCTTACATACAGCGTATGTGTACCGCTAAGCAGTGCGTAAGCTTCAGGTGAAGTAATTTGCTGCGTGGCTATTTTCTGTGCGGCTCCCTGTGCAGAGGTGTAATACAGGAATACGCTGGAAGTATCGGTAGTAAGCTGCGTTTGGTAAGCGGTAAGGTCTACCGTTTCGGTGCCGTCGTTACTTTCATCACACACAATGTCCGATGCATTGCTCACAGGTATTGACGGCGATACTATGCTTACCGTTACGGCAAATCGTGTCTGGCTGTCGCAGCCGCTTAAAGTTTGCGTGGCGTAGTAGGTAGCCCCGTCTGTTAATGATGTGTATGATGTAAGCGCGGTGCCGCCTGTTGCTGTGCTGTACCATTGTATTGCCGTTCCCGTGGCTTCCAGTAAGGCCACGGTAGGGTTTTGTGTAGTACAGAACTGTTGCGCTGCATCGCCGGTTGGGGCAGCTACATTCAGTACCGTTACGGCTACGGGTATCCGCAGGCTTTCGCAAAGGGTTACCGTTTGGCTGGCGTAGTAGGTCGTACCATCAGCCAACAGGGTAGAAGCTGCCAATGCGGTACCCCCGGTAGCTGCTGCATACCATTGTATGTTAGTGCCTGTTATAGCTACATCGGCCAGAGTAGCATTATTGTATATGCAAAATGTTTGTGCGGCATCGGCTGTGGGTAGCGGTTCGTTATTTACATAAGCGTTTATGGTTACCTCAAGCGGATCGGACAAACACCCTAATGTGTTTTTTGTCAAAATTGTATAGGTAGCTGCTGCCAGGTTGCTCTTTGTAGCAGTTGTTTGCCAGATGGCGCCGTTATCAAAACTGTAAGCGGCTTCACTGTCAGTTACAGTAATGGTGCCTGTAGTTGTTATACAGTCGGGCTGGGTAACATTTACGGTAGGCAAGGGAGGGAAACCCGTAGCTTCCGGCACGGTAACCGTTGTAGCATCAGACGAGCAACCCTGGGCGTTTTTCACTTTCAGTTGGTAATCCCCCGGAGGTACAGCAGCCACGTTAGCGGTAGTCCATGTAGCTCCGTTATCAAAACTGTAAAAGGCTTCGGTGCTGGTTATGGTAATGGTACCGTTTGCATCGGCGCAGGTGGCAGGGGCAGCTGTTGTTGCGGCAGGAGCATCGGGTATACCGCTGCCTACGCTTACGTGTACGGTAGTAGCTGCCGATACACAGCCTGTAGTGGTGTTTTTTGCCGTAACAGGATAGTCACCCTCGGCAAGGGCGCTAAACGTGGCAGACGATTGATAATTCACCCCGTCTATACTATACGTGGCACCGGTAGGCGATGTTATGGTTATGCTTCCCGTAGGGTTACCACACTCGGTAGGGTTACTGGTGGCTACGGGGGCATCGGGAGCATCGCTGATGGTTATCGTAATCAGGTTACTGGCCACGCGGCACGCAGGCGATGCTATGTTACTGGTTTCGGCAGTAGAAAGCCGGTACATATACACGCCGGCTGTGCTAAGGCTTATAGTGTAAGTTGTAGTTGTAGCCGCCGATATATCCGTCCAGGTAGTGCCGTTATCAGTGCTTACCTGCCACTGGTAGGCAGGGTTAGTGTATACCCCGGTGGTTACAATTTCGCCGCTAAGGGTGTAGTTTACCGTTTGCCCTTCGCATACCTGGGCGCTTGTAGAAGAGTTATCGCTTATTTGTGAGGTAACTGTGGGGCCACAGGGTGCAAAGGCAATATCATCGAGTGCTATGTCGTTTCCGGGCATGGCGCCTACTTTGTTATTCCGCATGCGTATTACCACGGTATCTATACCGTCGGGCGTTTGGAAGTAAAAACCAAACTGTTTCCACAAGGCACTGCTTGCCAGCGGAATATTTCCGGTATTGTACGATTCCAGTATGGTGCCGTCTGTTTTTTCTATGGTAAAAGTAATGTTTGGCGTACTGTTGTCCTGGCTTTTCAGCAGGTTCATTATCCACGCCGAAAATTCGTAAGTGGTGTTAGGGCACAGCCCTGTAACCGTATTTTTATAAAAATAATCGGTAACCGATGTACTTGCGTTTACCACCATCATATAGCCCCCGTTTCCGGTATGGTCTGTGGTGGTCCACCAGGTGTTAGGCGTGTTGGTGGTTTTTTCTATGGTATAGCTGCCGTCGTTCGGAAAATCGGCACTGGAATAGGTGTAGCTGGTAATGCTGCTGCCCAGTGCAGGTCCGTGGCTGCTGGTACCGGTACCAAAATCAAGTTTTACAACAGGATCACCCAGGCTGCCGCTGCACAGTTGTGCATAACCCGAAAAAACTGCCAGTAACAGTGCGGCAAGTAAAAAACAATTGCGTTGCATATTGGTTATTTTAGCAAATACGAATGTAACGCTTACATAAAGTGGTAATTGTGTTTTTGAGGTAAAGCAATAGTTATGTGAGGTAAATTGTCTTTGCTTAAAAATGAAAAACAAATTACCGAAACAATATTGTCATTGGGCGAAGGTAAAATCCTTCCTGCCGTTATAGATAAAAAAATGTGGATGGGCTGGGTACTTTTACATCAGAAATAAAAATCAACCCAATGAATGCCCATATTATTTTAATTGACGATGATGACGATGACCGCCTCCTGTTTCGTGAAGCCATAACAAGCACCGGTTTTTCGGGTGTTTTTAGTGAACACCATTCCGGTAAAAGCTTTATTGATTATATGGATAATACTGATGCCGTAACCCCATGTCTTATTTTCCTGGATATTAATATGCCTGCTATAGACGGTTATACCTTGCTTAAAATTATACGCGGTAACCGTTCGTTTGGTAACAGTAATGTGGTAATGTACACCACCGGAAATAACCATTTTGACGTACAGTTTGCCGAGCACAGCCAGGCTTCGGGGTTTGCAGCAAAACCGCGCGATTACCACCGGCTGGAGGAAATAATACAAAATGCCGTGCAGCAGTTTTTACCTCCAAAGGAGCCTATGGACTTTTTTTGTATGACATAAAACTTTAGTAATTATATTTTTTAGGACGGGCCGCTGAAAAGCGGCTTTTTTTGGTTTTAATTTATTAGTAACGAGGTTTTTGATTAAGGGGTGGAGAGATAAAAGTTGCGTTTTTTCTTACTCAGGAAAACGCAGATTACAATATTGTTACTATATTGCACTATAAATGGAGCCAACCCCATTTACAACCAAACCAAAAAAAACACTTACAATTCCCGTAGGGGAGGGGTAAGCTACCAACCGTAACCAATAAATTTTTATACAACCATGAAAAAAGTTTTCTTCATTGCAGCATTTGCGCTATGTGGCGCAGCAGTACAGGCACAATCTATCGAATCGGGAAGCCACAGCACGGCCGGCTACATTAAAAGCGACGGTACCATAGAGAACAGCAGCCACAGCACCGTAGGCTACATTAAAAGCGACGGTACTATAGAAAACAAGAGCCACAGTACCATAGGCTATATTAAAAGTGATGGTACTATAGAAAACAGCAGCCACAGCACAGTAGGCTACGTAAAAAGAGACGGTACTGTAGAAAACAGCAGCCACAGTACTATAGGCTATGTAAAAGACAACGGCACTGTAGAAAGCAGCAGCCACAGCACCATAGGTTATGCCAGTGGTGTTAAAAAAGAGTGGGCTGCGGTGGCATTCTTTTTCATTAAGCTTTAAAATTGATTTTTCAGACAGATTAAAAAACAATCCCTTATTTGTAGAGACGCATTGCATGCGTCTCTTTTTTGTTACAATATGTTTTTATTGTGAGGCGCATTGCATGCGTCTCTTTTTTATTTCGTAAGTTTTTAAATTGTGCAACACATGCCATGCATCTCTACAGAAAAAACACTATTTTTACAACTTATGGCCAATATTACCAAGGTTTATGCGGAACATTTACGCTGTTATTAAAAAATATATCCCTATCCCTGTGCTGTTCCTGGCAGTGGCTACGTATGCCCAGCAGGAACCCCAGTACACCCAGTATATGTACAATACCCTTACGGTAAATCCCGGCTACACGGGTTCACCGGGCGTGCTGCAGGCTAACCTGTTGTACCGCAACCAGTGGGTGGGCGTACGCGGTGCACCGCAAACACAGGCGTTTAGCATTCACACTCCGTGGAGCGAATATTACGAGAATATAGGCGTGGGCCTCAGCGTGGTAAACGACCGCATAGGCCCGAGTGACGAGGTATATGCCGATGCCAACTTTAGCTACAGCATACACACCGGCGAGGAAAGCAAGCTGGCTTTCGGGCTTAAGGCAGGCGTACGCGTTATGAACATTGACTGGAGCCGTGGTACCTACTACCAGGATGGCGACCCGCTGCTTAATACAAACATTAATAACCGATTTAACCCTACCATAGGCGCCGGTATTTATTACTATACTGATAAGTGGTATGCCGGGGTTTCGGTGCCAAATTTTATACAGAACAACTATTATAATGATGTGCAGGAAAGCATGATGGCCGATCGCCTGCATTATTATGTTATAGGGGGCTACGTTTTCGACCTGAATGAAAACGTGAAGTTTAAGCCTGCCGCATTGGTTAAAATTGTAAACGGTGCGCCCATAACGGCTGATGTTTCGGCCAATTTCCTGTTGCAGGAGGTGGTAACGCTGGGAGCCGCTTATCGTTGGGACGACTCAGTAAGCGCACTGGCGGGTATACAGATAAACCGCAATATTTTTGTAGGCTACTCTTTTGACTATTCGGTTACCGAACTGAACAAGTACAACAAAGGTACACATGAGTTTATGCTGCGCTTTGAGCTTGCCCCGAAAACAAACCGTATAAAATCGCCACGCTTCTTCTAATCAGCTTATGAAAAAATACTACTACACAGCAGCCCTGTTTTTTTGCATAGCTACCATGATGGGGCAAGGGGTGCTGCGCAAGGCAGAGATACACTTCCGCGACCTGGCCTATACCCAGGCCGCCGCCGAATATGAGCAATACCTTGAAAAGGAAAAGAATCCCAAGCAGGAAGTACTGCTCCACGCCGCCGAGGCTAATTATTATATAAGCAATACGGGTGCTGCCATGCGCTTATATGAAAAGGCATACACACAAAATAAAAACCTCCCTGCAAAAGACATGCGCTATTACATACTGGCGCTGCGTGGTGAGGAACATTATGAACAAGCCGATGCATTGCTTTGGAACTATCTGGCAACGAAAGACACGATACTTCAAAACAATAAAAGCCAAAAGGAACAGTTGGTTGAATTGACCCAAAAAGGTGAGAAATACAAACTGGACAATCTTGCGGTAAACACCGATAAATCCGATTTCGGGGTGGTGTTCTTTGGCAAAAAGGTAGTGTACACTTCCGCTAAGGATACTGTGCGCGACGGTGCCAAAACCTATGCATGGAACCAGCAGCCGTACCTGTCGCTTTTTGTAGCCGACCTGAATGCCGATGGTACCTTTGGCAAAGAAAAAGTATTCCTTAAAAATGCCCAGACCGATTACCACAACGCTGCGGTGGCTTTTTCGCCCGACCTGAAAACGGCCTACGTAAGCGTAAACAACGTAAGTAAAAGCAACCGCCTGCAAAACGATAAGGCAGGTACCAATAACGTTCAGATAATATACGGTAGGGTGAGCGGCGAACGCTTTGACAAAAAGCAACCTGCACCGTTTAATAATGCCGATTATTCGGTGGGGCAACCTGCATTGAGTCCCGATGGGAAGTGGCTGTACTTTGTAAGTGATATGCCGGGCGGCTATGGTGAAACCGATATTTACTACTGCGAAATATACAGCGACGGCAAACTGGGCAACCCTAAAAATGCCGGGTCGGTGATTAATACCGAGGGTAAGGAAATGTTTCCGTTCCTTAAGGGAGATGTACTGTACTTTTCGTCAGACGGCCATTATGGCCTGGGCGGACTCGATGTATTTACCAGTACCGTAAGCGGTGTGGGGCAGTTTTCGCTTCCGCAGAATATGGGTAAGCCTGTTAACAGCAACCGCGATGATTTTGCCTATGTGCTTTCGGCCGACGGTAAACTTACCTACCTGAGTAGCAACCGCGCAGGGGGCAAGGGCGATGACGATATTTACCTTGTAACACCTAAAGAAGACGAACCCTGTGTAAAAACAGTTAAGGGTTCTGTAACCAATACTAAAGATGGTTCGCCTATAGCGGCGGCTACCGTTAAGGCGGTAAAGGCTGATGGTACGGTAACTACATCGGTGCAAACCGACGCGCAGGGGCATTATGAGTTTAGCATTCCGTGTGACGAGAGTGTAACCGTAATTGCCGAAAAACCGGAATACACTACCGAGCAGGGCGTGATTTCTGCCGACCCTGTGGAGCTTGATTTTAAACTAACAGCCTATGCTGATTTGGTTACCAAAAAAGAGAATGCCGAAATGATAGACATCAACCCGATTTATTTTGATTTCGACCAATACTACATCACCCCGCTGGCAGCCAAAGAACTCGATAAAGTGGTGTATGTAATGGAGCATTTCCCGAATGTGGTAATTAAGATAGAATCGCATACCGACAGCCGCGGTAAGGACGAATACAACCTACGCCTGAGCGACGACCGCGCCAAAAGCACCTACAGCTATATTGTGAGCAAAGGCATAGACCCTAAACGTATAGAAAGCGTAAAAGGCTTTGGCGAAACCCGCCTGCTGAACAAATGCAGCAATGGTGTACAATGCAGCGAAGAAGACCACCAACTAAACAGAAGGAGTAATTTTATTATTGTAAAGAAGTAGTTGTTGGTTGATAGTTGTTGGTTGATAGTTGTTGGTTGTTGGTTGTTGGGAGCTTCACTCGATTAAAACCCTCGCTATCGCGAGTAACGGAGTAAGTCAATCTTATAATATTTGATTTGTAAAATGAAATTTTCCCCATTGCTATTACTTACAGCCTTTTGCTTTTCTTCCTGCGGATTTGTTACTAACAAACAGGTTGTGGGGAAATACCACATTATAGCCATTGATGTAGCTGAAGATGCCTGCCTGGCTTACGAAACAGGGGATGGTAATTATGTAAGTCTTGTGGCTGCTGAAGTTATTTCATATTGCAATGATGAAAATAACATTTATGTAAAACAACGCCTCAACACCAAGGAAGATAAATCCTTTTTCAGTTATTACATAGTGCCTATTGTTGCAGATACCGTTGCCATTTACCCTGAAGAACGTATTATAGGCCCTTTGAACGAACTGGAATTTTATAAGGAGATTTCACGAATAAGCATTGAAGATTTGTATTTCAAGAACGTAAACTA
Source organism: Flavobacterium sp. RHBU_3 (assembly GCF_046613565.1). Classification (NCBI taxonomy): domain Bacteria; kingdom Pseudomonadati; phylum Bacteroidota; class Flavobacteriia; order Flavobacteriales; family Flavobacteriaceae; genus Flavobacterium; species Flavobacterium sp. RHBU_3. The sequence goes on from NZ_JBKJHC010000004.1 coordinate 13,908, forward strand.
ATCAAGTGTTAGTAGTAAAAATATTTTTTTCATGATTATTGGTTTTTATTTAAAGATGCATTTTTCACGCACCGTCTTTGCGAACGCAGCGCAGCGGAGTGCGGCAATCTTGTAAAACGAAGCAATGATTTTGGTTTTTTATAGCACAAAGAGATTTTAAAATTACCAGGTAATTATGACTGAAAAGCCTATAGAGAAATTAACGCCTAAGGAAGAATTAATAAGAGGCATTGTTGTTTTATCACTATTTATAGTAGTGGTATTCCCAATTTTGTATTTCACTAGTGGTTCTTATAATAAAGAAATTGACGAAAATAAAGTTGTATCTATTGGTAAGTTCAGTTATTGTGGAAATTCAGGCAAAACTTATAGTGCCTTTATTGTGTATTATATAGATAATAAAAAGTACAAAGAGGCGTGCGATGTCTGCCCGGATAATTATGAAGATATGCTGAAGAAATTTTATGTTATAAACTATTCGTCTTTAGATCCGGAGAAGGTTAGGGTAGATTTTACAAAACGGGTAACAGATACAGTTGCCTTACGTCGCGAAGGCTTCAGCCAGAATGAAATAAAACGGAGTTTAAAGCCATGGGTACCTGACTCACAATAAAGGTTAATTCGCTATTAAACTACATCGTATACAAATGCACAAACACCTCATTATTGTTGGTAAAAAAGCAAAATCCCTGTAGCAGTGGCGATTTAATAAAAATCTTGGGGTCGGCCCAGGTTATGGGTACCCGGAGGTAATCTCCCTTATCTTTAAAACAATCTTTTACCGACTGCGGAAACCAGGGCTTCATAAAGCTTTTATCCAGTTGAGTTTCACTGTAAGGTTCTGTGCTGCATTGCTGCTTTACCTTTTCAAAATCAGCATCATCCAGTTTTATTACTGCATTAATGTAATAATCAGTCGGCCCTAAATCCACACGGGGGTTTTCAACTACTTTTTGAGAAACCCACAGCACCGAAACAGGTTTTACAGGCAAATTGATAAGCCTGCCTAATACAACAGCATCGGTACGTACCTCAGGCTGTTTATCAGAACAGGACATTGTTATCAAACAGACAAACACAGCCGGAACGATGTATTTCAGGAAACGCTTCAAAATTACTTTTTTGCTAATATACGGTTTCTAACGCTGTGTGTACCTGAAGTCTATTTGTATAAGGCAAAATAAACGGAATGCTGTTAATTTTCGGGAATTTGTAGCAAAATTCTTATTGTCGTTTAAAAGTAGATACCGTCTGTTCACAATTGGCACAATCCAGATAAAAATACAAGGTTGTAAGCTTAAAAGTATTTTGATCAACTATCTCTATGTCATAAGTAAAACTACGGGTTTCATCTTCAGGGTCACTAATTACAAGTCGCCCATCCTGAATGGCGTAGTTGTAGTTTTCTGTACTTATTTCACCCTGGTATAGTAATGTTGTTGTAGCATCCTCAAATTTAAAAACATAATTTTCAGCCGGTGCTTTCTCTACCCATGTTCCTTTAAGGTAGGCCGCGTTAAGTGTAGGAGTGCTATTATCATTATCGTTATTACACCCGGTTAGTAAAATACTACATAGTGTTAGTAGTAAGAATATTTTTTTCATGATTACTGGTTTTTATTTATAGATGCATTTTTCCAAAGCGGGTTGCGCGCGTTTTGAAAGTTTTTAGGATTCTTTCCGGTTCTTTCTCAAAGAGAGTGTAACTTCACTTTTCTGTTTTAAGTTTCAACCTGCTCACAGGCTTAGCAGCTAAGAAGCTTAGTGGCTAAGTCTCTTTTTAGCACATATTCCTTGCACAATACCGTTGATTGTTTACTTTTGTGGGTCGCAAACCGTAAGCAGGCATACTATTTTGTATACTGCTGCGTTTAGTTAACCGTATCACAGATATATAAATTAAGCTTTATAATGAAATTAAACAGGTTTTTTTCGGGCCTTTTAGCGGCCTCTGTTGTTGTAACCGGTTGTAAATCATCAAAAGAAACTACTAATGCCGAGCCGGTTGTAACCGCTGCCCCGGCCCAACCGAAGGAAGTACTTTTTACCGTTAACGACAAGCCTTACTATACCGATGAGTTTGAAAGGGTGTATAAAAAGAACCTGGACCTGGTAAAGGACGATTCGCAAAAAGACCTTAACAACTACCTGGACCTGTACATAGGTTATAAACTAAAAGTAAACAAAGCCTACAAGCTGGGGCTTCAGGATAATAAAAAATACCAGGGCGAGCTAAAAAGCTACCGCAACCAGCTGGCTAAAAACTACCTGACCGACAGTAAGGTTACTGCCGAGCTGCTACAGGAAGCCTATGACCGTTCGCTTAAGGAGGTACGTGCATCGCATATACTGATAATGGCCGACGAAAACGCTACTCCTGCCGATACCCTTAAGGCATACAATAAAGCCGTAGAAGCCCGTAAGCGTGTGCTTGCCGGTGAAGATTTTGGAAAAGTGGCTGCCGAGCTTTCGGAAGATCCTTCTGCTAAAGAAAACAAAGGCGACCTTGGGTACTTCTCAGTGCTGAGGATGGTATATGCTTTTGAGACTGCTGCTTTTAATACTCCAAAAGGGCAGGTGAGTAAGCCGGTACGTACCCGTTTTGGTTACCACATTATTAAGGTAACTGACGTAAGGGACAACCGTGGCGAAATTACCGTAGCACACATTATGGCCATGAAGCCTAAAAAGCAAGATGCTGCTGAGGCTGAAAAAGCAAAGACCAAAATAGAAGATATTTACAAGAAACTACTGCAGGGTGAAGATTTTGCTGCACTTGCAAAACAGTTTAGCGAAGACAAATCGAGTGCTGAAAAAGGTGGTGTGCTAAACACTTTCAGTAGCGGGGAGCTTACTTCTCAGGAGTTTGAAGACCATGCTTTCGCACTGAAAAACCCGGGCGATATGTCGCAGCCGTTTGAAACACAATTTGGCTGGCATGTTGTAAAACTGATAGAAAAGAAACCTGTAAAAACTTTTGAGCAGGCTAAAACCGAATTTGAAAACCGCATTAAGCGCGACGAGCGTTCAAGGCTTATTTCTGAAAGCTTTACGGCTAACCTGAAAAAGAAATACAGTGTTGAGAAAAACAAGGCTACTTTCGACCTTGCTGCCAAAACACTTACCGACAGTATTTACAGCATGACCTGGAAAATGCCTGCTCAGAGTGCTGCTTATGCCCAGCCAATACTTACCATAAACAAGGATAAGAAACTTACAGGCAGGGATTTCCTTAACTACGTTTCTACACAGCAAAACTTGGGTATTACTGCCAAGCCGGTGGCTCATGCTGCTGAGGTACTGTTTGATAAATATACCAATGAGCAGATAAACGCTTACTACAACGAAAACCTTGAAAAAGAATTCCCTGAGTTTGCTCAGGTAATGGATGAATACCGCGACGGCCTGTTGTTGTTTGACCTTATGGAAAAAGAAATATGGAACCGTGCCAAAACGGATTCTGTCGGACTTCAGCAGTACTACAATGCCCATAAAGATGCCTACCAGTGGAAAGAAAGGGCTGAGGTAGAAATTTATTCTTCTACCGATATGAAGAAGGTAAATGAGGCACGCCAGCTACTACTAAAAGGTAAGGATGTAAAAGCCATTAAGGCCAAACTGAACACTAAAGACAAAGTAAACATTATAGATAAAACAGGTACCTTTGAAACCGGTACCGATGCTATGCCAAAACTTACTGCCTGGAAAACGGGTGTAAGCGAAGTAGTAAAAGAGGGTAACTACTACTATGTGGTAAAAACCAAAAAAGTACTGCCTGCAGGGCCTAAAACGCTTGAAGAAGCCAAAGGCCGTGTTATAAACGACTACCAGCAGTACCTGGAAAACACATGGGTAGACGACCTGAAGAAAGAGTTTACTGTGAAAGTGAACACTGATGTTTTTGAAAAAGTAAAAAAAGAGCTTAACCAGTAATGGGTAAAAAAGCGCTGCTGTATATATTGATGGCCTTGGGGGCATTTTCATGCGGACGGAAGAATGATACCGTGCGTAAGGAAGATGCTGTGGCCCGTGTGGGTGATACCTACCTTGCCAAAAGCGAGATAGAGGGACTGGTGCCACCCGGTACATCTAAAAAAGACAGTGCTGCCATAGTTAAGGCTTTTATAGACCGGTGGGCTTCGCAAAGGCTAATGTATGAGGCTGCGAATGTAAACATAGGAGAAGAAAAGCAGGAAGAGCTTGATGAGCTGATACGCCAGTACAAAACGGATTTGTATACGCGTGCCTACCTTGAAGAAATGGTAAAGCAGAGTGTAGACACTACCGTTACAGATGAACAATTGGCTCAGTATTATAACGACAATAAAGAAAATTTCCGTACTACGGGAATGCTGGTAAAACTGCGCTACCTGCGTATGGAAAAAGACCATGCCAAGTTTGCATTGGCGCGCCAGCGTTTTCTTAGCGGTAATAAAAAAGACAGGAAGGCGCTTACAGATATGTCGCTTTACTTTAAAAGCTACGCCTTTAACGATACTATATGGACAGATATGAACGAAGTGTACCAAAAGCTGCCGTTTATATCGCCCGATAACAGGTCGCGCTACATATCTGGGGGTATATCGTATCAGTATCCTGATTCGGCCGATGTGTACCTTGTAAAGGTAAACAAGGTGCTGGACAGGAATCAGGTGGCGCCCTACGAGTATATAAAGCCCACACTAAAAGAGGTTATAATAAATAACCGCAAACTGGAGTTAATTAAAAAGATCCAAAACGACATTACGGATGATGCAATTAAAAATAAAAAGTATGAAGTTTATAAATAGCAGGCTTGCCGCGTTTTTGTTACTTGCACTGGTGAGTTTGCCTGCAGTGGCCCAGGAGATTATTAAAGATACTGTAAAGCCGCGTCCGGCAGCCCGTCCCGGTAAGGTAAAGGTAGACGGCGTAGTAGCAGTAGTGGGCGACTATGTGGTACTGGAATCAGATATTGACCTGGCGTACAAAGAACTTCAAACACAAAATATACCTACCGAAGGTATTTCCCGTTGCGAAATGCTGGGCAAGCTTATGGAGGACAAACTGTATGCCCACCAGGCCATACAGGATAGTATTGTTGTAAGCGATGCCGAGGTTAACGAGCAGATGGACCGCCGTATAGATTATTTTGTGGAGCAGCTGGGTTCTTCTGATAAAATGGTGGAATATTTTAAAAAGAAAGACCTTGATTCGTTTAAAACGGAACTTTTTGAGATGATAAAAACTCAGGAACTTACTTCGCGTATGCAGAAGAAAGTAATTGATGAGGTAGAAATAACTCCGGAAGAGGTGAGGCAGTTCTACATGAAATTCAAGAAGGAGGAAATACCGCAGTTTGGTGCCGAAATGGAGATTTCGCAAATAGTGGTTAAACCGGTGATATCCCAGGAAGAAAAACAAAAGGTCATCGACCGGCTTAAGCAGATAAAGAAGGATGTGCAGGAGGGAAGCAGCTTTTACAGTAAAGCGGTACTGTATTCTGAAGACCCGGGTTCTAAAAACAGTGGCGGGTTTTACAAGATAAACCGTAAAACTGCTTTTGTAAAAGAATTTAAGGATACAGCTTTCAGCCTGGAGGAAGGAGAAATTTCAGATCCGGTAGAAACCGAATTTGGGTACCACCTTATTTATGTAGAAAAAATACGCGGGCAGGAGCGTGATGTACGCCACATACTTATGTCGCCTAAGATAACTCCACAGTCACTTAAAGACGCTAAGGAAAAGATTGAAAAAATCAGGCAACGTATAGCTAGCGGAGCCATAAGCTTTGCCGATGCTGCACGTTCTGAGTCAGATGACAAAGAGACCAGGAACAGCGGTGGCCAACTGATAAACCCAAGTTCACTGGGTACCCGTTTTGAGCTTACAAAAATGGACCCTAATGTGTATAACGAGGTTTCTGGGCTTAAGAATAACGAAGTGTCTGAGCCGATACTGGATGTAGACCGTCGTGGCACTCAAACTTATAAGTTGTATGTGGTAACAAACCGCTACGATGAGCACCCGGCAGACTATGCGCTAGACTACACAAAAATTAAAGAACTTGCTCTTAAAGAAAAGCAGATAAAAACCATAGCCAAGTGGAGCGCCGAAAAAATTAAGGATGCTTACATTAAGGTTAGTGGCGACTATAAAGGCTGTAAATTTGCAAACAACTGGCTGAAAAAATAAACTGCAATTGCAGATATTATTAGGCAGGGAATAAAATTATTTATAAGTTTGAAGCTAAGGTATGAGCCTTAGCTTCATTTTTTAAAAACCGATTCAGAAACTATGTCAGACGTAGCAGCGATACAAAAATTAGTAGAAAAACAGGCCGCATTAAAACAGGAAATAGCTAAAGTAATCGTGGGCCAGCAAGAGGTGGTAAACCAGATAGTGCTGAGCATTTTTTCGGGAGGGCATGCCCTGCTGGTAGGTGTACCCGGCCTTGCCAAAACACTTATGGTAAACACCATCAGCCAGGCGCTGGGGCTCGACTTTAAACGCATACAGTTTACGCCCGACCTTATGCCAAGCGACATACTGGGAAGTGAAATCCTCGACGAAAACCGTAACTTTAAGTTTATAAAAGGGCCTATTTTCAGTAATATTATCCTTGCTGACGAGATTAACCGTACACCGCCTAAAACACAGGCGGCACTACTGGAGGCCATGCAGGAAAAATCGGTTACCATAGCCGGTGAAAACCATAAGCTGAGCCTGCCGTACTTTGTACTGGCTACACAAAACCCGATAGAGCAGGAGGGAACCTATCCGCTGCCTGAGGCGCAGCTGGACCGTTTTATGTTTGCCATAAAGCTTGATTACCCTACATTTGAAGAAGAGGTACAGGTGGTAAAGAGCACCACCGCCGATAATAAGGTAACTATAAACCCACTGTTTACAGCTGAGGAGATTGTAGAGTTTCAGCACCTGATACGCCGTATACCGGTTGCAGATAATGTTATAGAGTATGCCGTGAAGCTGGTAAACAAAACCCGTCCCGGCAATGCCCTGAGCAACGACTACGTAAAAACGTATCTGGACTGGGGTGCCGGGCCACGTGCTTCGCAGAGCCTTATCCTGGCTGCTAAGGCCAATGCCGCGTTAAATGGTAAATTCAGTCCTGATATAGAGGATGTACAGGCGGTAGCCACCGGAGTGCTGCGCCACCGTATCATTAAAAACTACAAGGCCGATGCCGAAGGTATCACCGAAGAAACGATAATTAAAAAGCTGTTTTAAAACAGCTTTTTTTATTATATAATAAATTGTTGAAAATTAAGTTGTTATTTTAAGTAACCAAATATCAACAATTATGAAAAAACACCTTTTACTATTCCCTGAATTGTTTTTTGCAGCCCTTGCCATTTACTGGGCCTATGAAAATTTTACCGCAAGCAGTTCTGTAAATTACATTGCCCTGGTAGTGGTGGTGGTAATGCTGTTCCAAATGGTTTTCGGCAAGAGGGTACTGGGTCTTATCATGGGAGCCATGCTTACAATGTTCTCTTTTTACATGATGCTTGCCGTGGTTTCAGAATATAGGGATTTCCCTGAGGGCGACCCTGCCGGTACACGCTTTCTGTTTACTGCTTTAGGCTTTTTTCTGCTTTCGGTACTTACCGGCCTGGGTATGCTGCTCAAATACGGGCAGCAGAAAAGCACCCCTGCTGTGCCTCGTACAAGGATTACGGCATAAAATCTTATATTTGCGGTAATACTAAGTTTGCTGTGCGTTCCATTTGCTTTGCCTGTTCGGGTGAAGCCCTCGGGTCGACCGTAGCGTAGCGAAGTAGAGAAATCTCATTATAAGTCAATTTGAGATTTCTCGGCTTCATTGCATTTCGCTCGAAATGGAAGAGCGGGCAACTCAGTCTTTTTTAATGCTTTAAAAATGAACAAACTCCTTCGTTTTGCCCCTGCAATATATTTTATCCTGTTTACCGTATTATGGTTTTTACAGGAATACGACAGCCTGGGTGTGGTTAACTATCCGTGTATAGCGCTATTTATAGCGCTTGTAGCGCAACTGTTTACTAATAATAAAACCACGGGTTTTCTGTATGGGATATTGTTTGTAGTAGTGTCTGGGTTTATGCTTATCACTTCCTGGATTTCGTATTCCCAAACCGTTACTACCGCTTCCGGGGCAACTTTTTATACAATACAATTCGGTTTTTTCGGCTTTAGTATGCTTATGGCAGTGCTAATGGTGTACTACAACCGCTACTATCATTACGTTGCTAAGGAAGCGAAAAAATCGGTGTAAGTAATTACACAAAACTAAAACGTTTGAGCGGTCGCTTAGCTCAATAAAACCGTTGGGGTGGTTTGTTGCAAATGTATAATTTTAGGCAGAATTTTTATATTTTGATAATATGAGGTTAAAATAATAACAATTCCTAACGAAACCCCTGTTTAACATAAAACTTTTGAATTATTTTCATTAAAGTAGAATGTTTATAAATAATAATTTTACCAATCTAAAGAAACGATAAAAATTTTTTAATTGAAATAAGTTTGAGTAAATTTACAGACTTTTTTAACAAACGAACATAAATATTTAATTATGGCTTTCGGTGCTATTTATAACGATTACATAAAAGAAATTGAAGAAAGAAAAGCCCTTGGGCTTCACCCTAAACCAATAGACGGGGCGGAATTATTAACTGATATTATTGCTCAGATACAAGATGCAGGCAATCCGCACAGGGCAGATTCTGTTAAGTTTTTTATTTACAATACTTTGCCGGGTACTACTCCGGCGGCAGCTGTAAAAGCTGTATTCCTTAAAGAAATTATTCTGGGTAACGCTGTGGTTGAGGAAATCACTCCGGCGTTTGCTTTCGAATTACTATCACACATGAAAGGTGGTAAGTCAATCGAGGTATTGCTTGATCTTGCCCTTGGTAACGATGCTGCTACTGCTAAAGCGGCGGCTGATGTACTAAAAACTCAGGTATTCCTTTATGAGGCTGACACTGACCGTTTAAAGGCGGCTTATGCTAACGGTAATGCAATTGCAAAAGAAATCCTTGAGAGCTATGCTAAGGCAGAGTTCTTTACACAGCTTCCTGAAGTACAGGAAGAAATAAAAGTGGTTACTTATATTGCTGCTGAAGGTGATATTTCTACCGACTTGCTTTCACCGGGTAACCAGGCGCACTCACGCTCAGACCGCGAACTTCACGGTCTTTGTATGATGACACCTGCACAACAACAGGAAATCAAAGACCTGCAAATGCAGTTCCCTGATGCAAGCGTAATGCTTATTGCCGAAAAAGGTACTATGGGTGTAGGTTCATCTCGTATGTCGGGTGTAAACAACGTAGCACTATGGACCGGTAAGCAGGCAAGCCCTTACATTCCGTTTGTAAACATAGCGCCTATTGTAGGTGGTACTAATGGTATTTCGCCTATCTTCCTTACTACGGTAGACGTTACCGGCGGTATAGGTATCGACCTTAAAAACTGGGTTAAAAAACACGATGCCGATGGCAACCTTGTGCGTAACGACAAAGGCGAGCCGGTACTAGAGGAGGTTTACTCGGTAGCTACAGGTACGGTGTTAACCATCAATACAAAAACTAAAAAACTATACAACGGCGACCAGGAACTAATAGACCTTTCTAAGTCGTTCACGCCTCAAAAGTTAGAGTTTATCAAAGCCGGCGGTTCTTACGCTGTGGTATTTGGTAAAAAAATACAAACATTTGCCGCCCAAACTCTGGGTATTGAAGCACCAACGGTATTTGCTCCGTCAAAAGAAATTTCTATTGAAGGACAAGGCCTTACTGCTGTTGAAAAGATATTCAATAGGAATGCGGTAGGTGTTACACCGGGCAAGCGTTTATATGCAGGTTCAGACGTTCGTGTTAAGGTAAATATTGTAGGTTCTCAGGATACTACAGGCCTTATGACGGCTCAGGAACTTGAGTCTATGGCAGCTACCGTAATTTCGCCAAGCGTAGACGGTGCTTACCAGTCAGGTTGTCACACTGCTTCGGTTTGGGACAAAAAAGCGCAGGCTAACATCCCGAAACTAATGAAGTTTATGAATGACTTTGGTGTAATCACTGCACGCGACCCTAAAGGTGTGTATCATTCAATGACCGACGTTATCCACAAAGTACTTAACGATATTACTGTAGACGAGTGGGCTATCATTATCGGTGGTGACTCGCACACAAGGATGTCTAAAGGTGTTGCCTTTGGTGCCGACTCTGGTACTGTGGCGCTTGCACTGGCTACAGGTGAGGCTTCAATGCCTATCCCTGAATCAGTAAAAGTTACCTTTAAAGGTGAAATGAAAGAGCACATGGACTTCCGTGATGTGGTTCATGCTACACAGCTTCAAATGCTTCAGCAATTTGATGGTGAAAACGTATTCCAGGGCAGGATTATAGAGGTGCACATTGGTACGCTACTGGCTGACCAGGCGTTTACATTTACCGACTGGACTGCGGAGATGAAAGCTAAGGCGTCTATCTGTATTTCACAAAACGATACCCTTATCGAATCATTGGAAATAGCTAAGAGCCGTATCCAGATTATGATTGATAAAGGTATGGATAACCACAATCATGTACTGCAAGGACTTATAGACAGGGCTAACAAGCGTATTGAGGAAATAGAATCAGGTATTAAACCTGCACTTACTCCGGACGAGAACGCTAAATATTACGCTGAAGTTGTAATAGACCTTGACGTTATTGCTGAGCCAATGATTGCTGACCCGGATGTAAACAACGAAGACGTTTCTAAACGTTATACTCACGATACTATCCGCACTATTTCGTACTACGGTGGCGATAAAAAAGTAGACCTTGGCTTTGTAGGTTCTTGTATGGTTCACAAAGGCGATTTGAAAATTGTTTCTCAAATGCTAAGGAACCTGGAAGAACAACAGGGAGAGGTTAAATTTAACGCTCCGCTTGTAGTAGCTGCGCCTACTTATAACATTATCGACGAACTGAAAGCTGAAGGCGACTGGGCACTTTTAGAAAAGTATTCAGGCTTTGAATTTAGTGATCTTCTACCTAAGAGCACCGCCCGTACAGAATATGAAAACATGATGTACCTGGAGCGTCCTGGCTGTAACCTATGTATGGGTAACCAGGAAAAAGCGGCTAAAGGAGATACTGTAATGGCTACATCTACCCGTTTGTTCCAGGGACGTGTGGTTGAAGACAGCGAGCGCAAAAAAGGCGAATCGCTACTGGCTTCTACACCGGTTGTGGTACTGTCGGCAATTTTAGGTCGTATTCCTAATATTGAAGAGTACAAGGCAGCAGTAGAAGGTATCAACCTTACCAAATTCTCTCCGTCTACTAAAGAGCTGGTAGGATAGTTTTTGGCGCCTCTGTACAGAGATGAAAAAATAAAAATAATAAATTATAGAGATATGGCTTTTGATATTGAAATGATCAAAAAGGTGTATGCTAATATGGCCGAGCGTGTAGATAAAGCACGCGAACTTGTAGGTCGTCCGCTTACACTTTCTGAGAAAATCCTATATTCTCACCTTTGGGAAGGAACACCTTCGCAGGCATTTACAAGGGGTAAAGACTATGTAGACTTTGCTCCGGACAGGGTTGCCTGCCAGGATGCTACCGCCCAAATGGCTCTTTTACAATTTATGCACGCAGGTAAAGCTAAAGTAGCCGTGCCTACCACAGTACACTGTGATCACCTTATTCAGGCGAAAGTAGATGCTGCCACCGACCTTAAGCGTGCTAAGGAGCAAAGCAATGAGGTTTTTGACTTCCTGTCTTCTATTTCTAACAAATATGGCATCGGGTTCTGGAATCCCGGTGCAGGTATCATCCACCAGGTAGTGCTGGAAAACTATGCTTTCCCTGGCGGTATGATGATTGGTACCGACTCCCACACCGTAAACGCAGGCGGCCTTGGTATGCTTGCCATAGGTGTAGGTGGTGCCGATGCAGTAGACGTAATGAGCGGTATGGCCTGGGAACTTAAATTCCCTAAGCTTATAGGTATTAAACTTACCGGTAAGCTAAGTGGCTGGACAGCGCCTAAAGACGTTATCCTTAAAGTAGCGGGTATACTTACCGTAAAAGGTGGTACCGGTGCTATTGTAGAATATTTTGGCGAAGGTGCACAGGCTATGTCATGTACCGGTAAAGGTACCATTTGTAACATGGGGGCCGAGATAGGTGCTACTACATCTACCTTTGGTTACGACGATTCTATGAGCCGTTACCTGCGTGCTACAAACCGCGCCGATGTGGCCGATGCAGCCGATAAAGTTGCTGCGTACCTAACCGGTGATGCCGAAGTGTATGCAGAGCCTCAAAAATACTTTGACGAGGTTATTGAAATTAACCTTTCTGAGCTTGAACCGCACCTAAATGGGCCTTTCACTCCGGATTTGGCTACGCCTATCTCTAAAATGAGGGAAGAGGCTGCAAAGAACAACTGGCCTCTACAGGTACAGGTAGGCCTTATCGGTTCTTGTACTAACTCGTCTTACGAAGATATTTCGCGTTCGGCTTCTCTTGCTAAGCAGGTTGCTGCCAAGAAACTTAAAACCAAAGCGAAGTTTACCATTACACCGGGTTCTGAACAGGTACGTTATACCATAGAGCGCGACGGTTTCATTGATACGTTCAACGAGATTGGAGGTACTGTGTTTGCTAACGCCTGTGGTCCATGTATAGGTATGTGGGACAGGGAAGGTGCCGAAAAAGAGGAACGTAATACTATCGTTCACTCATTTAACCGTAACTTCTCTAAACGTGCCGATGGTAACCCTAACACGCTTGCGTTTGTAGGTTCGCCTGAGCTTGTAACAGCATTGGCTATTGCCGGCGACCTTGGTTTTAACCCGCTTACCGATAAGCTTATCAACGAAGATGGCGAGGAAGTAATGCTGGATGAGCCTACAGGACATGAACTTCCTGAAAAAGGTTTTGCGGTAGATGATCCTGGTTTCCAGGCTCCGGCAGAAGATGGTAGCGGTGTACAGGTAGTGGTTAGTCCTACATCTGAACGCCTTCAGCTTCTGGCTCCGTTTGAGCCTTGGGATGGTAAAAACATTACAGGTGCCAAGTTGCTTATAAAAGCATTTGGTAAGTGTACTACAGACCACATTTCTATGGCGGGTCCGTGGTTACGTTTCCGTGGCCACCTGGATAACATTTCAAACAATATGCTTATAGGTGCCGTTAACGCGTTTAACCAAAAAACAAACAGCGTTAAAAACGAGCTTACTGGTAGCTACGAAGCTGTACCGGCTGCTGCACGTGCTTATAAAGCTGCGGGTGTACCAACAATAGTGGTGGGCGACCAAAACTATGGTGAAGGTTCATCTCGTGAGCATGCTGCTATGGAGCCGCGCCACCTTGGTGTTAAGGCGGTACTGGTTAAGTCGTTTGCACGTATACACGAAACCAACCTTAAAAAGCAGGGTATGCTTGCGCTTACCTTTGCCAATGAGGCGGATTACGACAAAATACAGGAAGACGATACCATTAACTTTACAGATCTTGTAGATTTTGCACCAGGCAAACCTCTTACCCTTGAAGTTGTTCATGCCGATGGCAGCAAAGATATTATTCTTGCTAACCACAGCTACAACGACGGACAGATAGAATGGTTTAAAGCCGGTAGCGCACTAAACCTTATTGCTGCAAGCGCTAAGTAAGAGTATCACAATTTTATATACATAAACTCCCATCGGTAACGGTGGGAGTTTTTTTTGTTTCCCCACCCCGCCCGCCGAGGCGGGCGGGGTGGTTTATGTTTACTTACACCACACACAACGTCTATTTCCTATATGATACAAGCTGTTTCAGGACAGCGCAATAACAAAAAAAAATCTGCCCCGGAGGATTGGAGGGGCAGATTTACACACAATTATGAAGAAAAAGGATTAGGTTGAAGACAATTTTAGTAGTACGTATAGCGCCTTACTTTGGCTACATATTTTGCCAGGCGGATTACCTGTTGGCTGTAGCCGTATTCGTTATCGTACCATACATAGAGGATTACATTTTTACCATCGGGGCTTACAATAGTGGCATTGCTGTCAAATATTGCCGGAGCCGATGTTCCTACTATATCACTGGAAACAAGTTCGTTGTTTACAGAGTATTTTATTTGCTCTACCAGCTCACCTTCAAGCGAGTAGTGTTTTAGTATTTCGTTTATTTCACTCTTGTTAGAGGCTCTTTCCACTTCCAGGTTTGCCACCACAAGCGATCCGTTTGGTACGGGTACGCGTATGGCATTGCTGGTTAATTTACCTGATAAAGAAGGTATTGCCTTAGCTACTGCGCTGCCTGCACCGGTTTCGGTAATAACCATATTAAGGGCAGCGGCGCGGCCACGGCGGTATTTTTTGTGCATATTGTCTACCAGGTTCTGGTCGTTTGTATAGGCATGTATGGTTTCCAGGTGGCCTTTTGTTATGCCCAGTGTATCTTCAATAGCTTTAAGCACAGGGGTTATGGCATTTGTAGTACATGATGCCGCCGACCATATATCTACCTTTTCAGGATCAAATTCGGTGTGGTTTACGCCGTATACTATATTAGGAACCCCTTTGCCCGGCGCTGTAAGCAGTACTTTTTCTATACCGTCGGCCTTAAGGTGGCGTTCCAGTGCCTCGGCAGTAGTATATGCCCCGGTATTGTCTATAAGTAATGCGTTTTTAATACCGTATGCAGTATAGTCTATATCTTCTGGTATGTTAGTACTTATAATGTGTACTGTGGTGCCGTTAATAATAAGCGATTTGTTTTTTTCGTCTACTACCACGCTACCGTTAAACTCACCGTGAATAGAGTCATATTTTAGTAACGATGCCCTTTTGGCCAGCATATTTGCATCTGCTTTTTCCCTTACTACTATGGCTCTTAACCTAAGCTGTGCACCTTTACCCACTTTTTCCATCATGTCGCGGGCAAGGAGGCGGCCTATGCGTCCAAATCCATAAAGCACTACGTCTTTTGGTTTTATGTTGCCGCTTTTGCGTGCACCGCTCAGTTTGTTGCCTACAAACAGCGTAGCATCGTGGCAGGTATTGCTTTCTTCATGAAACTCATAGGTAAGCTTACCTATATCCAGGCGACTGGGTGGCAGGTCGGCTACTTTTATTGCCCTGGCAATTTCTACTGTATCAAAAATGTTAATGGGCTTCTTAATAAATTCGGCAGCATAGTCGTGCAGGTTCATTATTTCGCCGATGCTTTTGTCAATTAACTGGTTGCGGAATAGTACAAGCTCTATTGATTTGTCGTACCACAACTCGCTTACAATGTTAATTAGCTCTACACCGGCCCTGCGCCTGTCTGCCTGATAGGTAAGTTCCTTTTCGTACAGTAATGAGTTATTCATCAGAATTAAGTTTGGGTTTGGGTTAACTCTTTGGCAAATGTATAAACTTCAAACGTTTTCGTAAAATATTTTTTGAATTATTTTTTAACGAAAATGTTTTCGCGTTGAATTATATGTTGTTGCGAGAGCTTTTTAAGAAATATATAACATATGTTAAAATTTTTGCTTTTTAATGCTAAAGTTGTGATTTAGTTACTTCAGTACTGATAAAAACTTTTATTTTTACGCTTCAAAACAAATCATTAAGACCATTATGAGAAAAAAATTATCCTGTTTAAAGGCATTATGTGCCTTTATTCTACTTTTTGTATGTTTAAAAAGTAGCGCACAAATTAACTACACCCAAAACTTTGATGGTGAAACAATCGGCTGGTACGACCCGTATTATGATTTCTTTACCGATAGTGAAGACGGGTGCGACGGTACTTCTATGGCAGCCAATCTGTATTGGTATTATAACTATGAAATGTCGGCGTATTCAGATGTTATCGGTTTGTCAAACGGACAACTTGCTACGCTTAGCTACAGCTATAAGCTTGTAGATTACTCTACA
Organism: Flavobacterium sp. RHBU_3; assembly: GCF_046613565.1. Lineage (NCBI taxonomy): Bacteria > Pseudomonadati > Bacteroidota > Flavobacteriia > Flavobacteriales > Flavobacteriaceae > Flavobacterium > Flavobacterium sp. RHBU_3. The sequence continues at coordinate 29,812 of NZ_JBKJHC010000004.1, forward strand.
GGCGGAGCGTATCCTAATACTCCAGACTGGGGTAGTTTCACTGTACAGTACGGTACATCTGTAGATGGCCCGTGGACCGATATAGAAACCGTTTCGGCTGCTAACCATACCGTTTCGGCTTCATGTGCGGTGCGTACAGTACAGTTTACACCTACCGCTGGGGCTAATATCTACCTTAGGGTATCGGCTGAAGTAAACGACGATAATGCTATAGATGCGCTGGTGTATTTTGATAATGTACAGGTGCTGCAAGCCGCATCTCCTGCCTGTGCAGGTACTCCTGATGTAGCTACTCCTATTGCATCTACTTCAGTTAGCTGTCATGGAGGTACAGTGAATCTTTCGCTTAGCCCGGTATATTTAGTAGGCGGACTTAGCTTCCAGTGGCAAAGTTCTGCTAACGGTACTGACTTTGCTGATATAGCTGAGGCTACAAGTGCTACTTATACTGCTACGGTTAATGAGACTCTGTGGTACCGTGCTATTGTTACCTGTATAGCATCAGAGGAAAGTGTAACTACTACAGGTGTACAGGTTACTGATACCGGACTTCCGTGCTACTGCGATGTTGATTTTTATAACGGCGTAGAGCCTATTACCCGTGTGCAGTTTGCAGGAATAGATAATACTTCTACTGCCGATACAAGCGCTGATGGTGTAGAGGTGTTTACTGATTTGGCTCCGGCAGAGGTTACAGCCGGGCAAACCTACACTATTACTATAGAAGGTACTACTGAAGGACAATTTTCAGATTACTTTACTGTATTTATAGATTTTAATAAGAATGGCGAGTTTAACGATGACGGCGAGGTGTTCGAAATTGAAGGTTCGTTATTCGGTTCTACAGGAACGGATGGCCAGCAGGTAACAGCTGATATTACTATACCTACAACTGCCGAAGAAGGTATTACAGTGATGAGGGTATTTAAAACGTATCTGTATTCGACTGAAGATCCTTGTGATGCTTCAGATGGTGTTGGTTACGGACAAGTGGAAGATTACCTGGTTAATATTAGCGCGATGGTATGTAACCTTGCTGCACCGGAAGCAGCTGCTGAACAATCTTTTTGTGGTGATGCTCTTATTAACGAGCTTACTGTAGTTGCTACAGGCGACGCTGAGATTGTATGGTATGCTACAGCAGAAGGTACAGATGAATTAGATCCATTCTCTGAAATAGTAAGCGGTACGACTTACTACGCTGCCCAGGTTGAGGGTGAGTGTGAAAGTACACGTACGGCAATTACAGCTACAATTACCGTTACTTCGGCGCCTGAAGCAGCTGCTGAACAATCTTTTTGTGGTGATGCTCTTATAAATGAGCTTACTGTAATAGCTACAGGTAATGCTGAGATAGTATGGTATGCTACTGCAGACGGTACTGATGAATTAGATCCGTTCTCTGAAATAGTAAGCGGTACTGTTTACTATGCTGCCCAGGTAGTGGGTGAGTGTGAAAGTGCACGTGTAGCAATTACGGCTACAATAAACGTTACTCCTGAGCCGGAAGGCGACGATGAGCAGGAATTTACTGTTTTTACTAACGAAGGTTTACCTATCAGCCAGGTAGCAGTAGAGGTTGCAGAAGGTGCTACACTTATATGGTATGCTACTGAAGAAGATGCCGAAAACGGTACTAACCCTTTACCTCAAGGTTATATGATTGCTGAAAGCGGAACTTACTATGCCGTACAGGTTATAGACGGATGTTACAGTGAACCATTGGATATCGATGTTACTCTTGCTGTGCTTGGTGTAGATGAGTTTGGTAACAACGGTTTTAGCTGCTACCCGAACCCTGCTACTGATGTACTTAACTTCTCAGGTAAGCAAAACATCAGCTCTGTAGCAATACACAACCTACTGGGGCAAAAAGTAACCGAGTTTACTAATATTAATGCAACTACTACTAAAGTTGATGTTAGCAGCCTTCCTGCAGGTACGTACCTTGTAAAGGCAGCCGGACAAAACGGTGCTACAGCTACTTTTAAAGTAATTAAGAAATAACAAACGGTTTTATGCCGTAATGAATAATGAAAAGGGGCAATCGCCCCTTTTTTTATTGCCCTTACAGCCTTTATAATTATTACCTGATAGAAGTTGAAGTGTGGAAACAAAAAAAGCTGCCTATAGGCAGCTTTTTGTATTTTTTGCAAGTGATTAAAACACTTCGCTTTCTTTTAGTTTCTCGGTGTTGTTTACCAACTGAAGCTCGTCTATAAGCTTTTGTACGCTACCGTTCATTACACCGTCAAGGTCGTAAATAGTAAGGCCAATACGGTGATCAGTAACACGCCCCTGAGGGTAGTTGTAAGTACGGATCTTAGCCGAACGGTCGCCGCTGCTTACCTGGCTGTTACGCTTGGCTGCATCTTCTTCCTGTTTTTTGGCAAGTTCCATTTCGTAAAGGCGAGAACGTAGTACCTGTAGTGCTTTATCCTTGTTTTTGTGCTGTGACTTTTCGTCCTGACACTGTGCTACAAGACCTGTAGGTATGTGTGTCATACGTACGGCAGACTTGGTAGTGTTTACCGACTGCCCGCCTGGCCCTGATGAACAGAACAGGTCAATACGTACGTCGTTCATGTCTATCTGTACGTCAAATTCTTCAGCTTCAGGTAGTACCATTACGGTAGCGGCAGAGGTGTGGATACGTCCCTGTGTTTCGGTTTGTGGTACACGTTGCACACGGTGTACACCAGCTTCAAACTTAAGGGTGCCATATACGTCTTCTCCTGTAACTTCAAATATAACCTCTTTATACCCACCCGATGTACCTTCGCTTACGTCTACTACGCTGGTTCTCCAGCCTTTGTTTTCGCAGTAGCGTGTATACATCCTGTACAGGTCGCCGGCAAAAATACTTGCTTCATCACCACCCGTACCGGCACGTATCTCCACCATTACGTTCTTGGCATCTTCAGGATCTTTTGGTATCAGCATAAACTTAATCTCTTCTTCAAGCTGCGGAAGCCTTTCCTTAGCCTCATCCATCTGAAGTTTAGCCATGTCTACCATTTCGGCATCGCTGCCGTCGGCTATAATTTCCTGGGCTTCTTCCATGTTGCCCAGTACTTTAATATATTCCTCGCGCTTGTCTACCAGCGCTTTTAGGTCTTTGTATTCTTTATTTAATGCTACATAGCGTTTTTGGTCCGCAATGATTTCCGGGTTTATTACAAGGTCTGATACCTCGTCAAAACGCTGTTTTATAAACTGTAACCTGTCTAACATAGTGTGTTTCTGCTTATTTCAGGGTGCAAAATTACGCATTTTTTTTTGATTGTAAATGCATAGAACCCAATGCAAATATTATTCCAAAGGAATTAAGGTTTATCAATACATACTACGAAGGTAAGTATATGGAAGTAATTTTATTTAAAAGGACTCTTTTCTATTTTTTTGATGTAGGTGTCGCTGCCGTAGTAGAAGTTAAATTCACGGCATAATGCGCATATATCTCGTTTTCCTTCCAGGCTAAAACCAAAAGGATATTCCCTTTTAAAGCTTTCTATAGCAGGGATTTCTGTAGTTGTAGACATACGGTTACAGTCCAGGCAAATGTCTATGGTATAAACGATTTTATTATCCTTATAAAACAGGAATGCCAAATGCGGATCGAAGCAAGATGCACTTGTGCCACCGTATGACGAAGGAGTTGTTAGGGATTTTATTAGTTTGTTTACCTGTTCTGTATTTAAAATTTTTTGTTTTAGTACAACGGGGTTAAAATCACCTTCTTCAATTATGCTTGGGTAAGGCTCTCCGCTGCCTTCATAATCGTAAGCTATAACTTTATCGAAAATCAACTTATCAAACGGCTTGCCCATGTTTTCGGGGCGTTCTATCGTAGGGGCATTATCTGCATAGGTATGCAGGTCTTCAATTTTAATATAAGGCTTTTTACGGTTTGGGTTTGGCAATGTATCCTGAGTTATAGTATCTGTGTTAACTGTTGCGGTTTCTAAATGTTTTTCCTGTTTGCAGCTTATGGAGGCTACAAATAACAACAATGTAAGTAGTATACGTATTGCTTTCACGGTAGGTGATTCTGATTTTTGTTTAAAATGTATCTTAACTTAAATATGAAGAAGATTCTTTTGTTTAATAATTCATGCGTTCCAATTCTTTGATAAAGCTATCTGTACCATACATAAACTTTATTTCCTTACAAAAAGTAGCAATCTCTTTTCGGCCTTTCGCTGAAAATCCTTCAGCATAATATTCGTCAGCGGTTCCTTCATTAACTGCAAATGTCTTTTGGGCAGGTATTATTGCGCTGCTATTCATTTTGTTGCAATGCAAACAAATATCAATAGTTAAAACAATCTTACTGTTATTGAAAAATACGAAACCCAAGTGCGGCTGATAACAAGCCGCGCTTTCTTCTCCATAAGTTGACGGGTTTGTAAAGCATTTAATTAGTTTGTCTACCTGTTTTGTGGTTAATACCTGTTGCTTCAGTACAACCGGACAAAAGTCACCTTTTTCAATAATGCTGGGATGCATAACCTCAATGCCTTCATAATCGTAGGCTATAACTTTGTCAAACTTTAACGCACCAAAAGGATTGCCCATGTTTTTAGGTTGTTCTATCGTTGGGGCATTGACTGCGTAAGTATGTAGGTCTTCAATTTTTATAAAATCCTTCTCGGGTTCTTTTAGTTTCTGTTTTGGTTTTTCCTGTACTTTGGGTCTGGCGGGTTTTGTTGGGGTGTCCTGTTTTACAATGGTTGTATTGCTACTTGTTTCTAAATGTTTTTCCTGTTTGCAGCTTATGGATGCTATAAATAACAACAATGTAAATAGAATACGTATTGCTTTCATGGTAGGTGGTTTTCCTCCAAATATAAAATTTTTCGGTTACATTCCGCTAAAACCCTTCAAATACCCCTAACCCAAATAAAGCAAAGTCATACTTTACCGGGTCAGTGGCATCCAGCAGGCGCAGTTGGGTGTCCAGTTCTGCCAGGGCTTTACCGTCGTTTTGTTTGCGGGTAAGCAGTCCCAGCTTTCGGGCTACATTGCCGCTGTGCACATCAAGAGGGCAGGATAGGGCACTCATAGATATAGTGCTCCATAGGCCCAGGTCTACACCGGCGTTATCGTTTCGTACCATCCACCGCAGGAACATGTTTATGCGCTTTGCGGCACTTCCTGCCATGGGGTCACTTACGTGCTTGTGGGTTCGGGTTTGGTGCGGTATTTCAAAAAATGCCTTTTTAAAAGCGGTAATGGCCGGTTGCAGAGAGTTGTCGCGGCTGTGCTGTGCAAATATATTTTCCAGTCCGCCATGGTTTAGATAAATATGTCTCAACGCTGTTATAAATGTGGCAAAATCGGTACCGTTAAAGGTGCGGTGTACAAAGTTTTCTAACGATTCCAGGTGGTAGTCTTTATGGTTCATCACAAAGTCATACGGACTTTCTCCCATAAGCGCTACCATCTTTTTGGCGTTGTTTATAATCATCTTACGGTTACCCCAGGCTATGGTGGCAGCCAGGAAACCGGCTATTTCGGCATCCTCCTTTTGTGTAAAAAGGTGCGGAATCTGTATGGGGTCGCTTTCTATAAAGTCGGGGCGATTGTATAGCTGAACTTTTTCGTCCAGGAAAGATTTTAGTTCTGTAAAGTCCATTTGTTTTAACATGGAGCAAAGATAACCAACAAAAAGCAAGAGTTATTGTGGTACTTCGGTTTTAGAATAAAACCCTTTACCTATATCGGTACTGTCTATAAGCTGCGGATACAATTGTAGTTTCTTTTCAATGGATTCTACCTGTCTTTTGTTTACGCAGGGCAGCGGGCCGTTTGCGGTGCCGTATAACAGGAAATCTTTTTCGGGGTAATAATATTCCATGTTCCCCTTTCTTGTTTTAGGGTAGCGCATGTTTTTAAAGCGCGTATTTATTTCGGGCAGGTAAAGTTGCGTAAGGGTAAGGCTGCCTGTTTCGCTATTCAGCTTGTTTTTTGTAAATCCTTTTAAACCTATGTTTATAAAAGGTACCCATGCTGCAATACAGCAGCCTACTAACAGGTATTTTCGTATGGCCGGGCATTGGCTTGTAACAAGCATAAGGGTGTATGGAAGCAGGAAAATTACCCCCGGTAGAAAGTACCTGAACTGGGGAGATGTAACCAACAGGGTAATAAAATGCAGTGCAAATGCCAGGTACACCATAAAAAAGCTTTTTTGCTTTTTATACCATGCTAATATGGGAGTAACTGTAAAGAGTAATAACGCTAGTTTATTAACAATTCCGGCTATCCCGGGCAGGTGGTACCATGATAGTAATTTGGTGCCCAGGGCGGGGTTTCCGGCAGGGGCGGCTCCTTTATAGTATCCGTGGTCTGAAGTGATTTTTACAACAAAGTCTACCAGTTTCCGCGGTGCCGTCCATGAGGTGTTTAGTCTTGGTGCTGTAATGGGGTATAGCGGATAGCCGCTTATTATAATGTTTTTCGTTATCCATATAGCCAGTGCAGGTATGGCTGCTTTAGCAAAGAGCGGCAAAGTTTTTTTTGAAAATAGTTCCCTGTAAAATAGTATGCCCAAAGGCAGTACCGTTATTTTTATTACCAACAGGAAGATAAAGAGGCTCAGGGCAGTTGTACGGTTGTTGTCATTGCCTTGTTCAAGGTAAAAATATACCATGATAGGACACAGTACTAATACCGGCAGGTCGGGTGAAGGGGTATCCAGAAACTGGAATAACAGTACCGAGAACACTGCTGTTAACAACAGCCACGAAGCATTTTCCTTCTTTCTGCCTTCGGTAAAATAAAAGAAAATACACAGTATAAAAGTAAAACCGTTAATGTCATTTATGCGATTGGTTATAAAATGAAAGTTAAGCCCAGCTTGTAGATAATGCCAAAACGAAGCCTGCGCAAAAAACACATGCAGGTTAGCCAGTCCCTTTACTGTACCGTATTCGTTAAACCATTTTATGTTTTGTATGTAGTAGCTTTCGTTGTCGGTTATAAACGGTACTCCGGCACTCTTTAGGGCTGCTCCGGCAGCCAGTATATACAATCCGGCTTTTAGGTATACGGGGAGGGAAATGAAATCTTCCCTGAAGTTTTTAAGGTAAAGGAGGCATTCGTTTTTACAGTACAGCCAGCTTGTGGCGCTTAGTAACGCAATAACCACAAATGAAACCACCCCCAGCGGAACAAAAAACGAAGCGAGAGTAAAGAATAGGGTGGAGGTAAACATACCCATAAGCAAAATGATGCTTATGTGCGATGTTTGTATTTTAAGTTGCTTAACGGTAATACACCCTATTGGCAAAAACAGGAAAAACAGTAATAGCCAGTATATAAGGATGATAATCATAAGGATTATATTATTTTTCCGTCGCTCATTACCAGTTTACGGTCGGCCATATTAGCCAGTTCTTCGTTGTGGGTAACAATTACAAAGGTTTGCCCCATTTCGTCGCGCAGCTGAAAAAACAACTTGTGGAGGTTCTCTGCTGAAACCGTATCCAGGTTACCCGATGGTTCATCGGCAAAAATCACAGCAGGCTTGTTTATAAGTGATCTTGCCACAGCTACACGCTGCTGCTCACCACCCGACAGGGCTCCGGGTTTGTGGTCTATCCTGTGGCTAAGGCCTAAGTAGTCTAATAGTTTTTTTGCCTCGGCTTCGGTTTCGCCTTTAGGTTTTCCGGCTATATAGGCGGGTATGCATACGTTTTCCAGCGCGGTGAATTCGGGTAAAAGCTGGTGGAACTGGAAAATAAAACCCAGCTCCCTATTGCGGAATTTAGACAGCGCCTTGTCTTTCAGTTGCAGTACATTCTGTCCGTTTATTATTAATGAAGAACCATTTTCGGTATCGGGCTTGTCCAGCGTACCCAGTATTTGCAGCAGGGTGGTTTTACCGGCTCCCGATGCACCGACTATAGATACTATTTCGCCTTTTGCTATGGTTAGGTCTACACCTTTTAGTACGTGTAGTGCATCATAATATTTGTGAATCTTTTTCGCTTCAATCATTATATAAGACAGGTTTTTCCTAAAAACAAAGAAACAAACTATTTATGTCAAAATAAACCCTTTTGGCACAATATTTCGTATATAGAAATGTATCTATATGTTAAACACATCCGCTTACCGGATGGTAAACCGTAACTTTACACGAAAGGAGCACTATGAAAAAAGCTGCGATTATTCTACTTGCCCTTATGGGCATTTCCTGCCAGGGGAACACCAACCCGCTGGAGGGATTTAAATACAACAAAACAAACAACAATAAATTAGCAAGCAAAGGAGACACAACAATGAATGACAAGAAAACGGAAACTGCCATTTTTGCAGGCGGTTGCTTTTGGTGTACCGAGGCATTTTTTACCGAACTGAAGGGTGTAGAGAAAGTTGTTTCGGGGTATATAGGCGGCTCAGTGCCAAACCCTACCTATAAAGAAGTGTGTAGTGGTTATACAGGCCATGCCGAAGCGATACAAATAACCTATAACCCTGCCGAGATAGCCTATGAAGACTTGCTTGAGGTGTTTTTTGCCACGCACGACCCTACAACAATAAACCGTCAGGGGAATGATGTGGGTACACAATACCGCAGCGAAATTTTTTATACCACTGAGGAGCAAAAGGCAGCTGCCGAAAACTTTATAAAGCTACTTACTGAGCAGGATATTTTCGGGAAAAAGGTAGTAACTAAGGTAACTAAGGCCAGCGTATTTTACTCGGCGGAAGACTACCACCAGGATTATTATGCGCAAAACCCCGACCAGCCGTACTGTAGCATGGTTATAGCACCAAAGCTGGATAAGCTGAAAAAGAACTATAAATCAAAGTTGAAAAAGCAGGAGTAGTTTTTATAGGTTATTCGTTTATTTGTGGATTTGTTAATTCGGGTAATTTAGAATTCATAATTCATAATTTAAAATAATGAAGACCATCCTTCGGGGTGGTTTTTTATTGCCGGCAATCCATTAACAAATAAACAAATCCGCAAATAAACAAATCCACGAAACAAAAAATAGTGTAGTTTTGGTTTACCTTAAAAACCGGTAACCATTATGGCACAACTCGAAAAAGGCAGTAAAAAGCTGCTTAATGCCTGGGCGTTTTACGACTGGGCAAACTCTGTATACAGCCTTGTAATAGCTTCGGCGGTATTCCCCATTTTTTATGATATAACATTTCCTAAGGGTACGCCTGTAGCTTTTTTAGGTACAGAAATGAAAAGCACGGCGGTAATGAGTTTTACCACGGCGTTTGCATTTCTTATTGTAGCTTGCATCTCGCCCTTCCTTTCGGGTATTGCGGACTATTCGGGTAATAAGAAAAACTTCCTAAAAACTTTTTGTTACATAGGTTCGCTATCGTGTATCGGGCTGTATTGGTTCAGTAAAGAAAACCTGTACTTCAGCCTGTTTACCTACCTTATGGGGCTTATTGGTTTTTGGGGCAGCCTTGTGTTTTACAACTCTTACCTGCCCGATGTAGCCTACCCGGAGCAGCAGGACTCGGTAAGTGCCCGTGGCTATTCTATGGGATACCTGGGCAGCGTAATACTGCTGGTGTTTAACCTAGGTATGGTTATGTTTCCGGATAAATTTGGCATAGAAGGTTCGGAGGGCAGCCCTGCTGCGGTGAGTGCCATGCGTATTTCGTTTGTGTCGGTAGGGGTATGGTGGATATTGTTTAGCCAGTATACCTACTATTACCTGCCTAAGGGTACAAAAATTGCTAACAAGGTTACTACGCATGTGCTGCTAAATGGCTTTAAGGAGTTAAAGAAAGTATGGGGACAAATGGAGCACAACCGTACCCTGAAACGCTACCTTGGTGCTTTCTTTGTATACAGCATGGCGGTACAAACCGTAATGCTTGCTGCCACATACTTTGGAGCCGAGGAAATAGCCTGGCCCGATGATGATGCTAAAAGCATGGGGCTTATAGTAAGTATATTGCTTATACAGCTTGTGGCAGTAGCGGGTGCTATTCTTACTTCAAAGCTATCGGCAAGGGTGGGTAATATTAAGGCACTAATTTTTATAAACATCGTTTGGGCAGTAATATGTGTATGTGCATATTTTGTAACACTACCACTGCATTTTTATATCACAGCCGCCTTTGTAGGGCTGGTTATGGGGGGCATACAAAGCCTTTCGCGCAGTACCTATAGTAAATTTTTGCCCGAAACTACAGATACTGCAAGCTACTTCAGTTTTTATGACGTAACCGAAAAGATAGGCATAGTAATAGGTATGGGGCTGTATGGTGCTGTAGACCAAATGTTTGGTAGTATGCGTTACTCAGTGGTGTTTTTAACCATTTTCTTTGTGTTCGGAATCATTTTATTGTTCCGTGTGCCTAAAAAAGAATAGGTTTTTTAATAAAATCGTGTAATTTTGGCAACAACCAATTGTTATATCTTTTAATTGAAATCCAATAATGAAAAAAACTGTACTTAGGGCCCTGATAGCCCTGTTTCTGGTAACGCTGGCATCTTGCGAAACCGAACCAATAGATCCTGTACTGGCCGCCCAGAACCCGGATGACAACAACCCCGGCGATGACGATAATAATACTACAGAGCCAGGTGTATTTAAGGTGAAATATGATGGTTCTACTAAAACAGCCGCCACTACACAGGCTGTTTATAATGAGGAATATCTTGCGATATCGGGTATTATGCCCGACGGAAGCTTTTTTCAGGTTACGGTACCCAACCCGCATGTAGGAACATTTGAGTTTGCGGCACAACAGCCTGACCCAAGTTCAGCCGACGGTATCCTGGCAATGGCTTATATGGTACCGGGTGAAGAAAGTGGCTATGTAGCTACACCTGTGTGGGGAGAAGGCGGGGCTGAACCCGGATATGTAGACACTGCCAAAGTAATTATTACTGAAATTGATACTGAAAATGAAACTGTAACAGGTACTTTTCAGTTTACGGGTGGCCGATATATTATTGATGAAGTAAACTCAACTGAAGAGGAAATAGTGTATGAGTACCAAACCAAGGTGTTTACAAACGGAGAGTTTACAAACGTATCATATGCTACTCAGGTAGCAGGGCCTACAGATAACGTATTTACCGCAAAACTTGACGGAGCTACTTATACACCTACATCGGTAAACGCTATGTCGCTTATGGGTAACATAATGATTAGCGCTACGCGTGGCAGCTCTGAAACTATGGGGCTTACAATTCCGGCAACCATTACGCAGGGAACCTATAACTTTAATATGCTTACGTATGTAGGCCAGTACAATGCCTCAAACAGCACAAGCGATATTTTCTCTGCAACAGATGGCGTACTTACTATAACCAGTCATGATACTGCAAACCATCATATTACCGGTTCGTTCTATTTTACAGCCACACCTTTTGGAGGAGGAACTACTTCGCATGAAATTACCAATGGTACGTTTGATGTAAATTATTAAAAAAAAATAGTTATAGGAATAATTGAAGCCTCTGTTTTTTACAGAGGCTTTTTTTGCGAATAAAAGCTATATAATTATTGCTAATAAAATGTTAAAAGGTATATATTTGGCGCTGAATAAACTACTCACATGAAAAAAAGACAATTACTTTCAATTATTACATTTCTATTTATAGCTCTTGGTATGGTTTCCTGCCAGACAGAACCCATAGACCCGGATCTTGCACAGGAAACTCCCGGCGGCAATACCGCAGCTGCTTTCCAGGTAGATTTTAACGGTGGTACCTATCAGGCTACAACTACAGGCGCCATAGTACAAAACGGCATGATAATGATATCGGGCTCTAATGCAAGCGGAGGTTACTTTACCATATCGGTATTGGGTACTACTACCGGTACGTATACAAATGCTGTAATGATATATACGCCAAGCAGTACTTCTACCTTAAGTTACATGAATACAGGTAGTAACGGTTCATTGTATAACGGTAGCGTAAATATTACCTCAATAAACACTACTACCCATAAAATAACCGGTACGTTTAATTTTACAGGTGTTTACACAGGTACAGGCCAGCCGGATATAGCGTTTACAAACGGTATCTTTAACAACATAACCTATACCGGTACCATAACCGAAACCCCATCGACAAATGCTTTGTTTAAAGTAGATTATGATGGTGCTACCTATACTGCTGATAGTTATTATGCAAGTGTGGGTATGAGTATGATTCATGTTACCGGATTAAGGGGAAGTAGCGGAGAAAGTATAGGTTTTATAGTTTTTGGAAATACGGAAGGTACTTATACAGGGAGTCAGGTATATATTGCTGAATATTATTCAGGGGGTGAAGAAACCGGAAACTACTATGGTTACACTGTTGACCCAGAATATAGTCCGGGTACTACCGCAACGATAAATATTACAGAAATTGACGAGGTGAACCATACTATTTCGGGTACCTTTAGCTTTACCGGTGAAGGTTCTGGTACAGGAACAGGGACATCTGTAGATGGTGAAATGAAAAATTTTACTAATGGAGTGTTTACAGATGTGCCTTATATTACAGACGATACAGTGGGCGACCAGATGAAAGCCACTGTTGATGGTGTTTTCTACAACTATTCTGTAGATTTTCTTTATATTGAATACAGCGGTACCGAATTTGGCTGTAAAGTTATGGCTCCTAACCATATGTTGTATATTGCTACCGACGCTGCACTGGGTTTAGGTACTTATAATATTTCAAATAGTGGATCATCTGTAAACAGGGCTACGTTTTGGGATGCCAGTGGTGTGGAATATGAGATAAACGAAGGTACAATTACGATTAGTAACCTTAGCGGTGGTATTGCAACCGGTAGTTATACTTTTAATGTGAAAAATGATGCAGGTCAGGTAATTCATACAGTTACCGGTAACTACAAAATAGATTACGACGAATAAACATTTCGAAATACGTTAAAAAACACCCTTCAGGGTGTTTTTTTTTGCAATGATGTGGCTTGTAATAAATTAAAAATTATATTTGGAGGTAAAATTCTATTTATGAAAAGATTAAAGTTACTTTCTTACTTTGTAATATTGTTTATGGCTATAGGATTTACCTCGTGCGACGTAGAGCCTATAGACCCGGCGCTAACCGGCGAAGACCCTAATAGCAATGCTCCTGCCGCCTTTCAGGTAGATTTTAATGGTAGTACCTATGAGGCTTCAACAGCACAGGCATCGGTACTTAACGGTTCTATAGTACTAACTGCTATAAAATCGGATGGCAGTACCTTTATGATAACCGTTCCCGGTACTACTGTAGGTACGTATACTAATGCTACCATAATGTACACGCCGGCTATAACCTCGGGAGGTAATTTTTATGTAAACAGTGACGATTCAGGTACAAACGGCACCGTAAACATTACATCTATAAACACTACTACCCATAAAATAACCGGTACTTTTAGTTTCACCGGTATATACACAGGCGACGGCCAACCCAACATAGTATTTACTAACGGTATTTTTACCAATATTACCTATACCGGTACCATTGCAGAACCTTCTACAGGTACTTTTACTGTTAGTGCCGGGGGTACCACATTTACAGGTACTTCTATAACCGCTACGTTAGGTGTGGGCATGATAGGTATAGAAGCCACTGATGCTTCGGGCAAAAGCGTATTTATTGTTGTATATGGAGCCGAAACAGGTACCTACACCGGAGATAACGTTATTATGGGGTACTATGCCAGTGCTACAGATGATATAGGCTATACCAGTTTCGATTCTGAGGCTACGGTAACCATTACGGATATAGATACCACAAACCATACGTTAACGGGTACGTTCAGCTTTACCGGTATGGGTGAATCGGATACTGATACTATGGAATTTACCAGCGGACAGTTTACAGACATTACTTATACCACAGATAATGTTACAGGCGATGAAATGGCTGCAACCGTAAACGGTACTGCTTACGACTATAAAAACAGTATAGGTTATGTTGCATATTCAAGCCCGAGCATATCTTTTGCAGCTGTAGGTCCGGATCACTGGATAACTATAAATGCAAATGAAACCGTAAGTAACGGCACTTATGACCTTGCTGCTGCCGACAGCCCATTTGAAATTACTTATAAAGACGCTACTGGTACTGAGTATACCGTGAGCGAAGGTACTGTAGGTATTTCGGGTAATACAGGTGGCTGGCTAACGGGGACATTTAGCTTTGTAGTTAAAAATGATGCCGGAGAAACCTTGTATACGGTTACCTCAGGTTCTTTTAATATAGATTACAATTATTAATTACATATTCTTACCATACAGAAATCCGCCACATTTATGGCGGATTTTTTTATTGGCACAATCATTGTCTTAACATTGTGCAGCAATACCTGCTGTTACAGGATAAATATGCTAAATTTGCATAGTACAGCGTTTTATGTAAAAAATGCTGCAGCGTGCCTGTACGGTTATAAATGACAAAATGACCTGTAAACTGATATGTCTAAACAAAGAATTCTAAATATTGACAGTTTGTCACTAAACGAACTGGATACCGATGCCGATCTTATTCCGCTAATGACTCCCGAAGACGAGGAGGAGATGAATAATGAGGAGCTTCCGGCTACGCTACCCATACTGCCGCTGCGTAATATGGTGTTGTTTCCCGGCGTGGTAATACCCATTACTGCAGGCAGGGATAAATCCATCCGCCTTATAAACGATGCTAATGCCGAAGGTAAGGTAATAGGTGTTGTAGCACAGAAAGACGAAAGGGTAGAAGAGCCCGGTGCCGGCGATGTACACACTGTGGGTACTGTAGCACGCATATTGCGTGTGCTGAAAATGCCCGATGGTAATACTACCGTAATTATTCAGGGTAAAAAGCGTTTTGAAATTGCTGAGGTGGTTAGCGATCAGCCGTACCTTAAAGCTACAATACGCGAGTTTTCTGAGCAGCGACCGGATGAAGGAGATGGTGAGTTTACTACCATTATCGATTCTATTAAAGAGCTTGCTATCCAGATTATAAAAGAAAGCCCGAACATTCCTACTGAGGCTACTTTTGCCATAAAAAATATAGAAAGCGATTCGTTCCTGGTAAACTTCGTTTCCAGCAACATGAACCTTCCTGTAACTGATAAGCAGAACTTGCTTGCGGTGAGTAACCTTAAAGACCGTGCACTTGAAACACTTCGTTTTATGAACCTTGAGCTGCAAAAGCTTGAGCTTAAAAACGACATACAAAGCAAGGTGCGTTTTGACCTGGACCAGCAACAGCGTGAGTATTTCCTGCACCAGCAGATGAAAACCATACAGGAAGAGTTGGGTGGCGTAAGCCACGACCAGGAAATAGAGGAAATGCGTACCAAGGCAAAAACCAAAAAGTGGAACGAAAAAACCTCGGCACAGTTTGATAAGGAACTGGCCAAGCTACAGCGTATGAACCCGCAGGTGGCAGAGTATGCCATTCAGCGTAATTATATAGAATTGCTGCTGGATTTGCCGTGGAATGAATACAGTAAGGATAACTTCGACCTGAAGCGTGCCGATAAAATACTGCACCGCGACCATTATGGGCTTGACGATGTTAAGAAACGTATTATAGAATACCTTGCCGTACTGAAGCTGCGCAAGGATATGAAATCGCCTATACTGTGCCTTTATGGCCCTCCGGGTGTGGGTAAAACCAGTATTGGCAAAAGCGTAGCCGAAGCCCTTGGACGCGAGTACATCCGTATTTCATTGGGTGGGCTTCGTGATGAGGCTGAGATACGCGGACACCGCAAAACCTACATAGGGGCTATGCCGGGGCGTATCATCCAGAGTCTTAAAAAGGCGGGTACCAGTAATCCTGTGTTTGTGCTTGACGAAATAGACAAGCTGAGCAACAGCCACCAGGGCGATCCGTCATCGGCATTGCTTGAAGTGCTGGATCCTGAACAAAATAAAGAGTTTTACGATAACTTCCTTGAAATGGGCTTCGACCTGAGCAAGGTAATGTTCATTGCTACCTCAAACAATATGGCTACCATACAGCCTGCCCTGCGCGACCGTATGGAGGTAATAAACATGACCGGCTATACCATAGAGGAAAAAGTGGAAATAGCCCGCAAACACCTGTTGCCAAAACAGATTACGGAGCATGGAATTACTTTAAAAGATGTAACTATAGGTAAAAAACAGCTTGAAAAGATAGTTACCGGCTATACCCGAGAAAGTGGTGTGCGTGGCCTGGAAAAACAGCTTGCCAAGGTGGTGCGTAATGTAGCCAAATCTATAGCCATGGAGGAGGAATACAACGTTAAGGTAACCGATGAGGATATAATAAAGATACTTGGAGCACCAAAAATGGAGCGCGACAAGTATGAAACCAATGAAGTGGCCGGTGTGGTTACTGGCCTTGCCTGGACCAGCGTAGGCGGCGATATACTGTTTATAGAGTCGTTACTAAGCAAAGGTAAAGGCAACCTTACCATGACGGGTAACCTGGGTACGGTAATGAAGGAATCGGCTACTATAGCACTAGAATACATAAAAGCCAATGCAGAGGATATAGGCATTAGCCCGGAGGTGATAAACAACTACAACGTACACATACACGTGCCTGAAGGTGCTACACCTAAGGATGGTCCAAGTGCCGGTATAGCCATGCTTACATCGCTGGTGTCGTCTTTTACACAAAAAAGGGTGAAGAAAAACCTTGCCATGACAGGCGAAATCACCCTGCGCGGACGTGTGCTTCCGGTAGGAGGCATCAAGGAAAAAATACTGGCTGCCAAGCGTGCCGGTATTAAGGAAATCATCCTTTGTGAAGAAAACAGGCGCGATATAGAAGAAATAAAGCAGGATTACCTGGAGGGGGTTACATTCCACTACGTACGTTATATGCACGAGGTACTGGAAAATGCCATTACCGACCAAAAGGCTAAGAATGCAAAAACACTCTAAGAAATAGCTCAGCTTATAAATAACTGGGCAAACTTATAATATCAAAAACGGCTAAAAATCTTAGCCGTTTTTTTGTTTAAAAAATAATATCTTCGCAACTGCGTTATACTAATGCAAATCGCCATACAATAATGATGTTTAAAAACCGGTACTTACTATTGTTTCTGCTTGCCTCCATGGCATCTTTTGCCCAGATAGGGGGTAAGTATACCTACCAGTTTTTAAACCTTGTTACCTCACCACGTCAGGCAGCGCTGGGCGGAAAAGTAGTTACACTTTACGATGAAGACGTTAACCAGGCTATTTTTAACCCGGCTACCATTAATGCCGAAATGGACAACCACCTTTCTGTAAATTACGGCAGTTATTATGGCGAAGTAACATACGGTACTGCGGCTTATGCTTATACTTACGACCGACACGTACAAACCTTTCACATGGGGGTAAACTACGTAAACTACGGCGATTTTGCCGGATATGATGAGCAGGGCACCAGTACAGGTACATTTTCGGGTAGTGAAATTGCACTTTCGTTTGGGTATGCCTATAATGTTCCGTACACAGATATTTATCTTGGTGCTAATGCCAAGCTGATTTCATCTACCCTGGAGAGTTACAACTCGTGGGGTGGTGCTGTAGATTTGGGGGGTATTTATATTGATGAAGATAACGATATAAACATTGGCCTTGCCATAAGGAACATAGGTACGCAGTTTACTACCTATGCCGGCCAGTACGAACCACTTCCACTGGAGGTAATAGCCGGTATAAGCCAGGAGGTAGAAAACGTGCCGGTGCGCTGGCACCTTACCCTGGAAAACCTGCAACAATGGAACATAGCCTTTAGCAATCCTAACCGCGCTACCGAAGACCTGGATGGCACTACCACTGAGGAGAAGGTGTCTTTTTTTAATAACGCCATGCGCCACGTAATAGTAGGTGCCGAGCTTTTTCCGGGTAAGAGCTTTAATATAAGGGCGGGGTACAATTTCCGCCGTTCGCAGGAGCTTGGCCTTGTAGATAAGCGTACTTTTGCGGGTATCTCGGCGGGTTTTTCACTGCGCTTTAACAGCCTTCGCTTAGATTACTCTTACTCCCGCTACACCATAGCAGCTGCTACCAGCCTTTTCGGGCTTACCATAAACCTGCAATAAAATAACTTTTTGCGCTAACGTTGTAATATTTAACGAGGTTCTGTTTTTTAAAAACGAAAAATAGTGATAGTTTTACCTTCGTTAATAATATGTTAATACATACAACGCTATATGGGTATTAAAAACCGTCTTGTTTTAATGAGCTTCCTACAGTTTTTTGTTTGGGGAGCGTGGCTTATCACTATTGCAAATTACTGGTTTGGTACCCGCCATTGGGATAGCGCCCAGTTTGGCCTTGTATTTGGCACCATGGGTATCGCCTCTATATTTATGCCTACGTTTACCGGTATTATTGCCGATAAGTGGATTAATGCCGAAAAACTTTACGGTACATTACAAATATTATACGCAGGAGTGCTTTTTTATATTCCTCAGGTTGCTGACCCGGGTACTTTTGTAAATGTAATGCTTGCCGCTATGTGCTGCTATATGCCCACTATTGCGCTAAGCAATTCTGTATCTTATACTCTCCTCAAAAACAATGGGGGCGATGTGGTTAAAGATTTTCCGCCTATACGTGTTTGGGGCACCATAGGCTTTATAGCCGCTATGTGGATTACCAACCTTACCGGGAGCAAGGCTAATGAATACCAGTTTTATATTGCAGGTATAGCCGCTGTAGGTTTAGGAATTTATGCCTTTACCCTGCCGCCCTGCAAACCGCAAAACAGTAAGAGTGATGCTACTTTTGTAGAAACCCTGGGGCTTGAAGCCTTTAAGTTGTTTGCCAATTATAAAACCGCACTGTTCTTTGTATTCTCAATGTTTTTGGGCGGTGCGTTACAGTTGACCAATGCCTATGGCGATGTGTTCCTTGACGAGTTTAAGCATTTTCCTAAATATGCCGATTCGTTTGTAGTAAAGTATTCTACCATCATCATGTCTATATCGCAGGTTAGCGAAACGCTATTTATTCTGGCTATTCCTTTCTTCCTAAGGCGTTTTGGTATTAAGCAGGTTATGCTCATCAGCATGCTGGCGTGGGTACTGCGTTTCGGCCTGTTTGCCTTTGGCGACCCGGTTAATGGCCTGTGGATGATTATCATGTCGTGCATTGTATACGGTATGGCCTTCGATTTCTTTAATATATCAGGCTCACTATTTATAGAAACCACTACAAAGCAAAATATACGTTCATCTGCCCAGGGTATTTTTATGATGATGACTAATGGTTTTGGGGCATGGGGTGGTAGCACCATAGCCGGATGGGTTATTGGAAAATACTTTACCGAGAAATTTACAACCGTTAATGCCCTTGCATCTCACCTTGATACAACAGAAAGTAATAACCATTTGCTTGGATTTATAAAAGAAAGGGGCGCTACGGTTGCTACAGATGGTACTCTTAGCACTGCCATAGAGCTGCGTGACTGGCACAACATCTGGCTGGCGTTTGCGGCCTATGCACTGGTAATAGCCATAGCTTTTGCCTTGATGTTTAAACACAAGCACGACCCTAAAGCCGTAGAAAATATAAGCCACTAATCAGTGGCTTTTTTTATGTTCTTAGATTAAGATGTCACTTTCCAGGTCTGATTTTTCTATAATGAAATCAAATCCTAATTTGTTCATTAGTTCTGTTACCAGTCTTTTATACCAGTTTTCAGATTTCGGGTGAATGTAAATCCGTTCTATCAGTTTATTAATATCCACATCTATCTTTAACCCCTCGTTGATTTCCATGTTAAAGCGCGAAACATTTGTTACAATACGTACTTCCTTTTCGTACTGAAAGCTATGCCTCTTAAACAGGAACGGGAAAAACTCGTTGTCAAACGGTATAAACTCCTTTTTGTAGTCGATATATTTAACGTCGCCTATGTATTGCTCAAAACGCGTTTCGGGCTGCATGGCTTCCTGTAAGCGCCCTATGGTGCTTTGTATGGCCAGTCCTTCGTTGTTTCGGGTAAAAATCTGCCACATGGCAAAACTCTCATACGGATTAATGTGCCAACTGCTCACCACAATGTTTTTCCGCAGGTTTTTATACCGGTCTAAGAATCCCGGTTCGTTTATAGAAAGGCGTTTCATTTCCTCAAACGTGGGTTCGCTGAATGTGCCTTCGTATTGGTCTTCAAACTTGTCTGAACGCGCCATAAAGAGCTTCCGCGCCATAAGAAGATCCAGGAATTTAGATAAGTCAAGGTACTTCCATACCACGGTATCAGGGTCGGGTAGCGGAATGTGTTCGTTACAAACGTACATAGCTATAAGGTGCTTTTAAGGTATTGGTTTCCTAAAGGTACGGTAAAAACAGACTTGTACGGATTATATTTTTGTTATTGTTTACGCTGGAGGTGGATAAAAAAATAGCCGCAAGTTACTGCGGCTATAAATGTATTTTAAGTTCGGTCTTTACGAATTACCAAATGACCGCATAACCGAATAAACATTATTCAAAAGACTGCATCATTACAAGTTTCTTATAAGTCCCGTCGAGTGCAATAAGCTCGTCATGAGTGCCTTGTTCTACAATTTTACCGTGTTTCATTACTACGATAACATCGGCTTTTTGTATGGTACTTAGCCTGTGCGCAATAACTACCGAAGTACGGTTTTGCATCATATTATCCAGTGCCTGTTGTACCAGCTTTTCACTTTCGGTATCCAGCGCTGAAGTGGCTTCGTCAAGTATCATAATCGGCGGGTTTTTCAGTACCGCACGCGCTATGCTTATACGTTGTTTTTGTCCACCCGATAGCTTACCGCCACCGTCACCTATATTGGTGTCAATGCCGTTTTCAAGCCCCTGAATAAACTCATAGGCATTAGCTACTTTAAGCGCTGCTATAAGCTCTTCGTCAGTAGCATCAGGTTTACCCACAAGGAGGTTGTTCCTTACGGTGTCATTAAACAAAATACTGTCTTGGGTAACAAGCCCGGTAAGGCTGCGTAGTGATTGCAGTTTTAGGTCGCGTATATCCAGGCCGTCTATTTTTATAGCACCATCGTTTACATCATAAAAACGGGTAAGAAGACTGGCTATGGTACTTTTTCCTGAACCCGACTGGCCTACCAATGCTATGGTTTTTCCTTTAGGTACGGTAAGGGAAAAATCAGTAAGTACATTTTTTTCACTTGTATAACTGAAGGTAATGTTTTCGAGTGTAATGCCTGTAACAAAGTCGTTTTTTTCTATTGCATCCGGTTTGTCATCTATGGCTACAGGAGCTTCCAGTATTTGCACAATACGCTCAGCCGAGGCGGTACCACGCTTTAACCCATAACTTGCTTTAGAAATATCTTTGGCAGGCGTAAGGATGTTATACGCCATAAGGATGTAGCCTAAAAAGAAACCAGCTTCCATAGTTTTATCTTCAAAAACCAGGTAGCCACCATATACTAACAATACCGATATAATCAGTATTCCAAGGAATTCACTCATTGGTGACGCTAAATTTTGTCTGTTTGCAACAGTGTTGCTGTGATCAAAAAGCTTATCGCTGGTGGTGTTGAATTTCTTGCCAAAAATTGGTTCGGCCGTAAATGATTTTATGATCTTTAATCCCGCTAATGTTTCTTCTAAGACAGAAAGTACCTGGCCTTGTTCTTGTTGTAGTAGTAGTGACTTCTTTTTTAAGCTTTTACCTACTTTTGAAACAAGGAAACCTGCAACAGGAATGAATACAAATACAAACGTTGTGAGCTTAATGCTTAATGCCATCATAACACCCAATGTAAACAATATAGTCAACGGTTCTTTTACAACCATTTCCAATATGTTTTGCATAGAATTACTTATTTCATTCACATCAGTTGTAAGGCGTGAAATCATGTCGCCTTTGGTTGTGTCTGAATAGTATGAAGCAGGAAGCTTAAGCATCTTATCATACATTTTTTCACGAATGTCTTTTATAAGACCATTTCGTAAATAAGTAATAAAATAAACCGCCAGATAGGTGGTAAGGTTTTTCAACATGAAAATAACAATAATCACTGTAATGATATACATCAATACAGTAAAAATACCCTCTTGCTGAATATGGATATTAAGAGTGTAATTTAGAAGATCTTCTAAATATCCCCTAAGCCCGGTAAACCCAGTATAATGAGGTTCATTAATTACGGGTTTTGTGTCCTGAAAAATAACTTTTAGCACAGGTATAACCGCTATCAGCGATATGGTGCTAAAAAACGCGCTTAGCACGTTAAAAAATACATTGAGGCCAATGTACTTTTTATAAGGCAGTGCTAAGCGCGCGATTTTTTTATAATCACTCATCTAATTATTTGAGGTCAAGTTCCTCTACGATATTCTTTATTTTCTGGTCAAGCGCTTCTTCTACACGCTTAAAGTTTTTCACGTCATCCAATGTATCGTTTACACTGAAATAGAATTTAATCTTAGGCTCCGTACCGCTTGGGCGCGCACATATCTTGGTACCGTCTTCAAGGTAATAGATAAGCACATCGCTCTTAGGCAGGTTAATTTGTTCTTCTTCGCCGCTTAGCAGGTTTTTGGCTACAGACGACTGGTAGTCTTCTACCATAAGTACACGCTGTCCGTTGATTTCCTTGCGTGGGTTTTCACGCATGTCTAACATCATCTGCTTAATTTCAGCAGCACCGTCGCGTCCTTTTTTGGTAAGCGAAATAAGGTATTCTTTATAGAAACCGTATTTTACATATAGTTTAAGTAGTTCCTGGAAAAGTGAGCTGGCATTAGCCTTGGCCTGTGCAGCAATTTCGCAAAGGAGTAGGGTAGAGGTTACAGCATCCTTATCGCGTACGCTGTCGCCTACCATATAACCGAAGCTTTCCTCGCCACCGCCTATAAACTCCTGTTCAGGGAAATCTACAATCATTTTTGCAATCCACTTAAAGCCGGTAAGGCCCACTTTACATTCCAAGTCGTATGCGCTGGCCAGTTCGTGCATCATTGGTGTAGATACTATGGTAGAGGCTATAAACTGCTTACCGTCTAGTTTGCCTTTCTTCTTCCACTCACTTAGTAAGAACTCTGTCATCAGCACCATAGTCTGGTTGCCGTTTAGCAGGGTCATAATACCGTTACCATTGCGCACGGCCACACCAAGGCGGTCTGCATCCGGGTCAGTACCTATAACTACATCGGCATTAAGCTGGTCGGCCAACTCCACTGCCATTTTCAGTGCTTCCGGTTCTTCCGGGTTTGGCGATTTTACCGTAGGGAAGTTACCATTCGGTACTGCCTGTTCTGCTACTATGGTTACATTGCTGTAACCTGCATTTTCAAGCAGGTCCGGTATCAGTTTTACCGATGTGCCGTGTAGTGGGGTGTATACTATTTTTAGGTTTTTTCTTGCTTCGGCAGAAGTACTGAATGTAGCATTTACAAGCGACATTTTTATAAACTCCTTGTCTATTTCTTCGCCTATATATTCTATAAGTTCAGGCTTAGCATCGAAGTTTATAGCACTGTATTCCAGCGCTTCTATAACCTGTATAAGTTCTTTATCCTGTGGCGGAACCAGCTGTCCACCATCGGCCCAGTATACTTTGTATCCGTTATATTCTGGTGGGTTGTGCGAAGCGGTAAGTACTATACCGGCCTGGCAGCCCAGGTGCCTTACGGCAAATGAAAGTTCAGGGGTAGGGCGTAGTTCAGAGAAAAGGTATACTTTAATTCCGTTTGCCGAAAATACATCGGCTACTACTTTTGCAAGAGTGTCACTATTGTTACGACAGTCGTATGCTATAGCCACTTTTAGTTCCTGGCCCGGGAACGATGTTTTTAGGTAATCAGAAAGCCCCTGTGTAGCCTTGCCCAGGGTGTATTTGTTTATACGGTTAGTACCGGCGCCCATAACGCCCCTCATACCACCGGTTCCAAATTCAAGGTTGCGATAAAAAGCATCTTCCAGTTCCTTGGGAGACGTTTCCATTAACTGCTTTATAGCAGCCTGTGTTTCGCTGTCAAAGGCAGGCGTTAGCCATACGTTTACCTTATCCAGTAAAGCTTTTTCGATTTCCATAATTGTCTTGTTTTTTATAACGCGTTGATCAGATACTAAAATTATAAAGTTTCGCTGATTTTATAACGTTCTTCGTTGTTTTTTGTACGAAGAATTATTTCACCAAGGAATCCGGCCAAAAACAATTGTGTGCCTATTATCATGGTGGTTAGCGCTATGTAAAACCACGGATTTTCGGTTACCAGTATGGTTTTTTCATGGTTGTACAGCTTATATAGCTTAAGGAAGCCTATGTATGCTGCCGAAAATAAACCTATAAGAAACATTACCACACCCATAGCGCCAAAAAGGTGCATAGGGCGTTTGCCAAATTTTGATAGAAACCAAATAGTGATAAGATCCAGGAAGCCATTTACAAAACGGTTCATACCAAATTTAGAGGAACCATACTTACGCGCCTGGTGGATAACGATTTTTTCGCCTATTTTGGCAAAACCGGCATTCTTGGCAAGTACAGGAATGTAACGGTGCATTTCGCCCGATACCTCTACATTTTTTACCACTATATTTTTGTAGGCTTTAAGCCCACAGTTAAAGTCGTTTAGATGTACGCCCGATGTGCGCCTTGCAGCCCAGTTAAACAGCTTGCTGGGCAGGTTTTTTGCCACAACCGAGTCGTAGCGTTTTTTCTTCCAGCCGCTTACCAGGTCATAACCGCCGCCCATAACCATTTCATACAGTCCCGGAATTTCGTCGGGGCTGTCCTGCAGGTCGGCATCCATGGTTATTACCACATCGCCCTGCGCACGGCCAAAGCCTGCATGCAGCGCCTGGCTTTTACCATAATTACGGAAAAAGCGTATGCCCTTTACATTCGGGTCTTTTTCAGACAGGCTTTTTACCACACCCCAAGAGTCGTCGGTGCTGCCGTCGTCTATAAAAAATATTTCGTAGCTATAATTGTGCTGCGCCATTACGCGCGCTATCCAGCTGTGTAGTTCGCCAAGCGATTCTTCTTCGTTAAGAAGGGGTATTATTACAGATATGTCCATTTATATTATTCTCCGCCTATATTTTCCGGGCTTTCCGGCTTCATGCCCCCAAAAGGATCTTGCTTTTTCATTACCGCTGCTACTATAAGTGCTATAATAATGTGCATTATAAGGCCCCATATATATGATTTAGCCAATGCTACTATGCTAAAACTGTCGGCTTTACGTATTTCATTAAGTGTTTTTGTAATATCGGCTGTTTTAGCACCCATGCCTTGCATCATTTTAGCGGTTGTTTCTACAACGTGCTCCGTTACAACCGGTTTAATGTCCGGGTCTATTACATTGAATATAAAAAAAGTGTAAATAGAGTATATACCCGCGCCAATAAGCATTACTATAAAATAAGTTGTAAAAGCTTCTTTAAAAGAAGCGTATCCTCCTTGTGCTTTTTTTACTTTAGCGATAGCGTAAATGCCGATGGCAAGATTTACAAAAAACGTAAGAATACCTATCCACATGTTTACAAACAGCTTTAGGTCTATGGCATACATTAAAGTTAGTAAAACCACTGAAATTCCTCCTATTACAAGGCCAAAGGTTATGCCGTTTTTCTTTACTGCTTCATTCATGATGCAATTGTTTTGTTTTTGGTTTGACAAATATACGATTTATGCTTTATATGTCGCAACTTCATACCTTATGTTACACTTCTTAAAAAATATGCGTAGTAGTTTGATATTACAAAAATAATTGTACTTTTGCAGCCTGAATTGAATTTAATATAAACAAAGCTGTACCTGAGTTTATACCTTCTGTAAGAGGAAGCCGCAAAATAAGGGCAGCGAAATAAAGAAACAAAAAGATGAAAAAAGGTGTTCACCCAGAGTCTTACAGGCTAGTTGCTTTTAAAGACATGTCTAATGACGAGGTTTTTATCACTAAATCTACTGCTGATACTAAAGAAACAATTATTCACGAAGGTGTTGAATACCCTGTAGTGAAAATGGAGATCTCTCGTACTTCTCACCCTTTCTACACTGGTAAATCTAAACTTATTGACACTGCCGGTCGTATCGACAAATTCAAAAACAAATACGCTAAATTCCAAAAGTAATCTTAGCTTATCCATACAAAAAAGCCTCCTTTTCGGGAGGCTTTTTTATTTAACTGCCGAGCTTCTTAGTTTCTAAGTATTTTTGCTAAGAAGCTCAGAGGCTAAGAAGCTCAAAGGTTTTTTATATACGTACACCTTCTTTTGTGGATTACCGAGTCAAATGATTTAAACAGGTTGTGTACTGCATTATTCTCGTCGAGCTCCGGGGTACGTATGCAGCGTTTTACGCCCAGTTTAGAAATGGCTTTATAATTTTCTGAAAACAATATGGCATGGATACCCTTGTTTTGGTATTCCGGTAAAATGCCTATAAGGTAAAATGCTACGGCTTCCATCTTGTTTTTGGCTTTAAGCAAATGATACCACCCGAAAGGCAATAACGAACCGTTAGCTTTTTTTAATGCCGGAGCAAAATCAGGCATCATAATGCTAAAAGCTACCATTTTTCCTTCCTCGTTCAGTACAAACTTTATCAGTCCGGGATTTATCAGTCCTATATATTTCTTTTTAAAGTAGGCTTTCTGTTTGTCGGTTACCGCTACAAACGATGCCAGTTTGGCATAAGCAGCATTAAACACATCAAACATTTCATCTACATACGGCATAATATCGTTAGATGATGTAAAGCTTAGTGCGCGCACTCCGTAGCGCTTTTGTACCATTTCGCTGCCGCGTTGCAGGGTAGGGCCGTCTATGTTTTCTATAGGGAAATAACCTTCTATGTATTCTTTTTCCTTTATAAAGCCCAGTTGTAATAAATGGTCTATATAATAAGGATGATTGTACCAGCTTATGGCAGTGCCTATTTGGTCGTAGCCCAGGGTAAGAAAACCAGCTTTGTCCAGGTTGCTAAAACCCAGTGGGCCTTCCATGTGTTCCAGGTTGTTTTTGCGGCCTATTTCGGCAACCTTTTCCAGTAGGGCTTTGGTTACCTCTATGTCGTCTATCATGTCCAGCCAGCCAAAACGCATTTTGCTTTTGCCTTGCTCTTTTACTTCCTGCCAGTTAATTATAGCGGCTATTTTGCCTACAGCAACCCCGTTTTTATACGCCATAAAAAACCGGGCTTCGGCAGTGTCAAAGGCGGGGTTTGTTTCTTTGTCAAACGTTTCCAGTTCGTCGCTGACCAATGGCGGTATCCAGTAAGGATTGTCTTTGTATAGCGTAAACGAAAACTTAATAAATTCCTTTATCTCTTTTTTGGTAACGGCTTCTTTTATCGTTATCATGTGTATTGTTATGGTTCTGCAGGCCCCATAGGCTGCTCAAGTTCTTTTTTTCGGGCTTCGCGGGCTGCTTTACGGTCTTTCTTATGTTTTTCCTGTTCCTTTTTCTGTTTTTCCTGTTCGGCTTTTAACTCGTCTTCACGGTCGCCTTTGCCGCCTATAAGTATATCTTTATAGTCGGCATCAAACCTCCATGAAAGTCCCACACCTCCATACAGTACAGAGGGTGTGTCTTTAAAGTTGCCGCTTATAGAGGCGTCTACCTGAAGGTCTTCGTGTATCAGGTATGTGCCTCCCACACGGGCTATCGCATCGGCATAATAGTCGCTTTTTATAGCCTGGAATTCAAGGAATCCCGATGCTCTTTTGCTAAGCCCGTGTGTAAAAGTGGTTATCCAGTTAGTGCTGGGGTAGGTGGTACCTACCTTGTCAAAAATAATATTGTTTACCCATACCCATCGTCCAAAATGGTGTTGCAGTATTACCATACCCTTAAAACTGGTTTTATCTTCAGGAAAGGTAAAAGGGCCTTTGCTCATTACGTGTACACCGCCATACACCGCTACGGCAGGTATTAGGGTGCGCCATTTAAAACGGCGGTTAGCCCACCAGCTTTTTAGGTCTGGTTTTGGGTTATAGTTTTTATCCGGATCGTAAGCTAGGTATTTTGCACCCAATACAAACTTACTAAAGTCGTTACGGTTGTAGCTGTATATGGCATCTTCATACAAATCGAATCGATATTGCATATCTGCCATAAACTCCAGGCTTTCGTCAAAAGCGCCGTAGCGCAGGGCCAGGTCTGTAGTAACACCTTTGGCAGTATTATTTAGTATATTGTGTTTTTCATACACGCCGTTTACGCCTGTTTCTACCTGAAAAACTGATTTACCCACGGCGAAGGCCGATTGCGACTGGCCGGGGCGGTTTGAGTTAATTTCGTCAGTATATTGTGCGTTAGCCTGTAAGCCAAGTGCCAAAAGGGCAGTAAAAATGAGTTGTGTTTTAAAGGTCATTGTCTTTGGCTCGTTTATTGATTTAGCAATGTTACGATTTTCAAATGTAGTATAATTTATTATTATTTTAAGGCGTATAGCCCATTTTTAAACGGCTTAATGCGTACTTTTACAAAAACTTTATGATAATGGAAACAGCATCATTCACCGGCTTGGTAAAAGCTATATTTACTATAATGGTCATTTATTATATAGCCAAGTTTTTAATGAGGCTATTTTTACCTGCCATGGCACAGCAGGTAGTACGTAAGGCACAGCAGGATATGGAAAACCAGCGCAGGAATTACGAAGAACAAAGAAATCAGCAATATACCCAGCAGCAGTATCAGCAACAACAGCATCAACAACAGCAGGAAAAACCTAAAGACAAGCCTGTAGTGGGGGAGTATATAGATTTTGAAGAGCTGGATTAATGCAAAGAAATATCAGGCCCTGTCAGTTATGTCAGGGTCTTTGTCTTTTTTAGAACTACGTCGGGTATTCTTATAGTGATTTTGTAGAGTGTTTATAAAATGGAGAATTACACCTACACCCATTATAATATACAGTATTGTAAAAATTTTCCCGGTGTCTGTTACAGGTGCCATATCGCCCAGTCCTATAGTGGTTAAAGTTACTATGCTAAAGTATAGTGCGTCAAGGTAGCGCCAGCCCTCTATAAAGTGATACCCTACCGTGCCTATAGCCAGTATAACTGCCGTTGTATAAAGCAGTTCGCGGTATTCTTTGTTTTTAAGGAAAGAGAGTATGGTGCCAAAAAAGTGCATAGGCTTTTTTAATGCTAATTAATAGTAGTAAAAGTAGAAATTTCTGTAATTTTATCTCAAATTATTTCACATGAAAAAAATGCTTTTCATAGCCTGTGGGCTGCTTTTAAGCTGCACAGCCCCGGCAATGGCTCAATCTAAGAAAAAAGCCGCAAACACAACGCAAACCCCTATGGAAAAACAAACTATATACCAGTTTAAGGTAACAGACCTGTATGGTAATGCCTTCGACTTTGCCTCCCTGAAAGGCAAAAAAGTAATTATAGTAAATACGGCCTCTAAGTGTGGCCTTACCCCGCAGTACAAAGAGCTTGAGGCTTTATACGAAAAATATAAGGATAAAGGGCTTGTTATTGTAGGCTTCCCGGCAAACAACTTTGCAGGCCAGGAGCCGGGTACTAATCTGGAAATTGCTACGTTTTGCGAGCAGAATTACGGGGTTACCTTCCCTATGATGGAAAAAATATCGGTTAAGGGCAAGGACATGGCTCCGGTATATCATTTCCTTACCGAAAAGTCTAAAAACGGCCTGCAGGATAGCGAGGTAGAATGGAATTTCCAGAAATACCTTATTAACGAAAGAGGCGAACTGGAAAAGGTAGTAAGCCCAAGGACACTGCCTACAGATGCCGAAATTGTAAACTGGATTAATAAGTAACATATAAGGCCCCCAACCCCCAAAGGGGGCATTCTCACTCATGCCTTTTATAAGGTATTGTTAGAAATTCCCCCTTTGGGGGTAGGGGGCGTACTATGATTTACCCAAAAATACCCCTGGCGCAGAGCATTATACAAATATGCCTGGCTAAAGGGGTTACTGATATTGTAATTTCCCCGGGGTCGCGAAATGCTCCCCTTACCATTGGCTTTGCCAGTAATCCTGAGTTCAACTGTTATAGTATAGCTGATGAGCGCAGCGCTGCCTTTTTTGGGCTGGGACTGGCACAGCAGCTAAAAAAGCCTGTGGCACTGGTGTGTACATCGGGGTCGGCATTGCTTAACTACTACCCGGCGGTTTCTGAGGCTTTTTACAGCCAGATTCCTCTTATTGTTATTTCTGCCGACAGGCCTAAAAGCAAGATAGACATTGGCGACGGACAAACCATACGCCAGGAAAATGTGTATGCAAACCATATATTACTTAGCGCTAATTTAGAGGAAGATGCATCTCCCGAAAATGATGCCCTTATAAACAAAGCCATTGCAGTAGCACGCTATGACAAAGGTCCGGTGCATATAAATGCCCCGTTTGAAGAGCCTTTATATGAAACTACTAATATGCCTACAGTACAGGTAGATGTACAGCTTATTTCGCCACCGGTATACCAGCTTGATGAAGTGCCGGAGAATGCTGCAATTTGGAATACAGCGGCTAAAAAGTTGGTCCTTGTAGGGGTAAATGAGCCCGGCACCATAGATGCTGAGATTATAAATTACCTTGCTACAGACCCTACAGTTGTGGTAATGACCGAAACAACCAGCAACCTGCACCACGATAGTTTCCTGAACAGTATAGATACCATAATAACCCCGTTTACAGCAGATGATTTTGAAGCCTGGAAACCCGATGTGCTGCTTACCTTTGGTGGTATGGTGGTGAGTAAAAGGGTAAAGGCATGGCTACGCAAATACAAGCCACAGCACCACTGGCACGTAGACCCGTTAAGGGCTTATGATACCTATAGTGCACTTACAAAACATTTTACCGTAACCCCAAGTGAGTTCTTCGGGGCGTTTTTGCCTCTTGTTACTCCGGGAACGGGTACCTATAAAGAAACAGCCCTATCGCTGAAAGCGTACCGTAAGGTTAAGCACGATATTTACCAGGAAAAAATACCATTTTCAGATCATAAGGTATTTGGCTCCCTGCTGCCTACATTGCCTGTGGGTAGCCAGTTACAAATAAGTAACAGTTCGGCTATTCGTTATGCACAGCTGTTTGATATACACGCCGGGGTAGAGGTGTTTTGTAACCGCGGCACCAGTGGTATAGACGGCAGCAGCAGTACTGCTGTAGGTGCAGCTGTAGCCAGTGGCAAACAAACCGTATTACTTACCGGAGATATTAGCTTTTTGTATGACAGCAATGCCTTTTGGAACAGCTATGTACCCGAAAGCTTCAGGGTGATACTCATAAACAATGCAGGTGGCGGTATTTTCCGTATTTTACCGGGGCATACCGAAAATGCCGTGTTTAATACCTTCTTTGAAACCACACACCACCATACTGCCGAACATTTGGCACGTATGTTTGGGTTTGATTACATCACTGCAACCGATGAGGCTTCATTAAATACTGGCCTTAATGGTTTCTATGACCTTACGGGCAAACCTAAAATACTGGAAATTTTTACCCCAATGCGTGAAAACGACCATATACTGCTACAATATTTTAAAGAGTTGGTTTAGCAGGGTTTCTTAGCCACTAAGCGATTTTGCCCAGTGGCTAAGAAACTTATTAGCTAACAAACTTTTCCCTACCTTTGAAACTTAAACCTGAACCAGAAATGAACTACATACTTTTTGACGGGCCTGTACGCAATGCCCTGCTGCCATTTACCTTTACCCGCCCTGTAGCCGATATTCGTGTAGGCATACTTACCATTCGCGAAAAGTGGGAAAGGGTTTTAGGGTACACCACCACAACTGTTACCGAAGAGTACCTTGGTGAAAAATATCCTATGGTAGAAATGGAAGAGAATGTGCTTATAAACAGCGCCTATCTGCCAAATGAGGTACTTGCCGAAATGGTACGCTCTTTAGAGCCTAATCAGGCTATATTTTGTGCTGATGAGGTTGTGGCTTTTTATGCCAATGATACCCAGGATGAAGTAGATTTTGATAGTTATGAGATACTGGAAATTTCAGACGACGTTTTAAAAATAGAGCACGTATGGGACATCTTTAAAAAGAACGATGCAGCCCTGCGCGAAGATTTTGAAATGCTTACCGAAGGCCGCGAGTCGCAGGACATACCGGCCAGTGTAAATACCATAGCACCCCATAATATTTTTATAGAGGAAGGTGCCAAACTGGAGTATGTAACCCTTAACGCTTCTACCGGGCCTATATACATAGGCAAGAATACCGAAATTATGGAAGGCTCTATTATACGCGGGCCGTTTGCACTATGCGAAGGCGCGGTGGTAAAAATGGGTGCCAAAATTTATGGAGCTACTACTGTGGGGCCGGAGTGCCGTGTAGGGGGTGAGGTGAGTAATTCGGTTATGTTTGGCTACAGTAACAAGGGGCATGACGGTTTTTTGGGCAACTCTGTATTAGGTGAGTGGTGTAACCTGGGTGCCGATACTAACAACTCAAACCTGAAAAACAACTACGACGAAGTAAAACTATGGAGCTATGAGAAAAACAGTTTTGTAAAAACCGGACTTCAGTTTTGCGGGCTTTTTATGGGCGACCATAGTAAGAGCGGTATCAATACCATGTTTAATACCGGTACTGTAGTAGGGGTATGCGCTAATATTTTTGGGGGTGGCTACCCGCGTAATTTTATACCGAGTTATTCTTGGGGTGGCGCTGCCGGTATGGTAACGTACCAGCTGGAAAAAGCATTCCAGACAGCTGAGGAAGTTATGGCACGCCGCCATGTAACTTTTACCGAAGAAGATGCCGCCATACTGCGCGAAGTATACGAGCAAACCGAAATGCTGCGCAAACTGTAAGCAATGGCAAAGCGGAATAATAAAAAAACTGGACTTGGTTTAGTTACCATTGGTATTGCTATAATTCTGCTGGTGTTTAACCTGGGCAGGCTTAGCAAAGGCAACGACGATAAAGCGCCCTATCCGTACGGGCAAAAGCCATATAAGGAAACTAAAGAGAAGAAAACAGCAAAGCCGAAAGAGCTGCGCGAGCTTTCTACCTTTACCGGAAAAGTTATAGGCATAAAAGACGGCGATACCTTTGAGGTGTTGTATGATAGCATACCCGAGCGTGTGCGCCTTGCTGAGATAGACTGCCCCGAAAAGAAGCAGGCTTTCGGGATGCGTGCAAAACAATTTGCATCAGATCTTTGTTTTGGTAAAACCGTAACCGTGGTAAATACCGGTCGAGACCGTTATGGGCGTATTGTAGGTAAGATTACCACCGAAGACGGTACCAATGTAAATGAGGAACTGGTTAAGGCAGGTTTTGCATGGCACTACAAACAATACAGCCAAAATCCTCAGCTTGATGAATACGAGCAACAGGCACGAGAACAGCGCCTGGGCTTGTGGGCAGATAATAACCCTACACCACCCTGGGATTACCGAAAAAGTAAACGTACAAAGAGATAGAAAGTGCCGCAGTTTATGCGGCTTTTTTGCTTATTAAATAATCAAGGCTCCATTTGCCTGGGCCATATACCAGCAGTGTAAAAAGCATTAAAATGTAATATAGCGGTATTTCATAGCCGTTGTTACCCGCTTCAAAACCATTTTCCCAGTGTACGGTTTTTATGGCTACAAGCATTACAAATAGTAAGGGAACGGTTATTATCCGGGTGGCAAACCCTAATGCCAGGAAAATAAATCCTACAAGTTCAGTATATGCCGCCAGGTATGCATTAATCAGAGGGAATGGTATGTCCATTCCGCTAAACCATTCGGCTATATCATTTATGTTTTTTATTTTCATCAATGCAGGGTTCATAAAGCCATAGGCCAAAACCAGCCTGATGAAAAATAAGGGCGCTTCTTTCAGGGTAAGCAGCTTTTCGGCTGCCCACCGGTTTAAATCAATAAGTTTTTTCATGTTATATAAAGATTAGGTGATTGTGTACCGATTGTTCTATAAAATTGTCAGTAGCAAATAGTGCTGTTTCAGTATCGGTATAGGTGCTGAGTATTGCTGTAATGTTTTCTTTTGTAAGTGGTTGTTCATCCATCTGCTCTAATACTGCCACAAAGGGTATGGATAAATTGGTAAAATGCACAGCACCGGTTTCGGGATGACGGTGTAACGATACAAAGTATACGCCTTTATCTTCAGTAGAAATCATGGATGCTTTTTTTAGGTGTAGCGGATATTCTGTTCTTAGCAGCCTGATTTCGGGATTCAGGTAATAATATCCTGTTACCCTGTTTGACGGAAGTGCCGCATCAGGCATCATAAAAACGGCTACTTCCTGCCATTCCAGTTCCAGCAAATCCGGTAGGCAAAAAAAACGGTCTGTCAGTTCTTTTTCGGTTTGAATTACATAGTCTTTAAATTCCTCGGGCATCATCCATATCTGTGGATGCTGCACTTTATGCGATGCAAAAAAACGCTGAACAAGTTGCTCCCATTTTTTTCTTTTTAGTAGTTTTCTTGCCAGTGGGTATGCTGCCGTAATGCTGTCCAGCACGTTGTTAAAAACCAATCGTCTGTAATGGTGTACGTTTTCATGGTTTACACCTGTAATGGCTTCATAGTCGCCCGTACGGCAATACTCCGCCAGCAGCGACATATTAGTATGAGTAGTATCTTTTAGCATGGCACAGCACGTTTTATACTTTTGTTTTTTATCTGTTGCAGGTTGTGCAACTCCTGCTGGAGCAAGCCAAGCTCGGGGATGTTAAAGTCGCGTTCTAATAAAACAGGTACATCGCGACCTAATAACTCCATTGTGTATTCAAAAAGATTATATACCGGGTCAATGATCTCCTCGCCATGGGTATCGATAATCAAGTCAGGGCTTACCTGTGTGTGCCCGGCCATGTGGATGTAGCTTACGTTTGAAAGATCGAGCTGACGTAAAAAAACTTCAGGATTGTATTTATGGTTAAAGCCGTTTACATAAACATTGTTTACATCCAGTAACAGGTTGCATCCTGATTCCGAAAGGACACCGTTTATAAATGCTGCTTCGGTAAGTTCGGGAGCTACGGGTGTGTAGTAACTCACAATTTCTATTGCTATTTTTCTTTCCAGTATATCCTGCGCCTGCCTTATTTTTTTTGAAACATGTTTTATGGCATCTTCCGTAAAGGGTATGGGCAGCAGGTCAAACAAATGTGCGTTGTCGCATTTGCTGAAACTAAGGTGTTCAGAATACAGCACGGCGCCCGTTTCGTTAAGAAACTCCTTTACCTGTTTAAGGAAGCTTAGGTCCAGCGGTTCCGGACTACCCAGTGATAGCGAAAGCCCATGGGTATACAGCGGGTATTTTTCTAATACCTTCCGAAACATTTTTTTGTAATATCCGCCCACATTTATCCAGTTCTCAGGTGCTACTTCCACAAACGACGGAGCAAGTGCATTGCTGTTTGCAAATTCCTCTGCAAAATCTTTCCTGTATCCTATGCCTACCATAACTGTTGTTTTTTAGTAGTAAGCCGGCAGTTATATGCTGCCGGCTCAAAATGCTTTTTTACTTAGTTAGATGCTTTTTTTTCTCCGCAGCTGGCTTCAGTAGATTTAGCCTCAGCGGTTTTTTTGGCAGCTTTTTTCGAAGTTTTTTTGGCGGCTTTCTTTTCAGTTTTTTTGTCTTTGCTGTCACCGCATTTTCCCTCACCACATTTTCCTTCGCCGCATTTTGCGTCTTTGGCTTTGGCTTCGGTTTTTGTGTCGGCTTTTTTCTCTCCGCATGCACCTTCTATGGTTTTAAGCGCATTTTCAGCATTTACAAGGTTGCTTGTAAAACCATCAGTCATAAGGCGTGCACGCAGCTGCGACCCTGTTCCAAGTGTGTTAAAGTCTAACGAAGTTTTTGCTGTTGCATCGGCAGTTGTAGCAAATAGGGCACCGGCTACAAGTGTACCGGTTAACAGTGAAGATTTCTTTAAATTTTTCATGGTTAAAAGTTTTTATTAAACGTTATTTGAATGTATATACGTTTAAAACTTTCCTACCTGACAAAAAAAATCTATTTTTTTTCAATTATTTTTTCAAGGATAGTGTTTCTGGCTGTTTCCGAGAGTTTTAGGTCTTTCGGTTTTTGCTCTTGAAGGTGTTTTACGGCCTGTTCTATCCATGCACTTTGCTTTTCATAGCGGCGGCAAATGGAGCAGATGGTAGTGTGTATGCGCAGTTGTATGGTTTCACTTACGGTAAGCGAAACTAATTGCCTTTTATCAATCAGGCCGGTGGCTTTTTTACAGGATATTTTCAGCGTCGTAATCATTTTCTATCGTATCCAGTTTAGTTCTATACATTTTTTCAACAGCAATTTGGCCCTGTGTGTTACCTGCCAGTAATTAGACGTAGAAATATTCAGTTCCTTACATATTTCTTTACTGTCCTTATCCAGTATATATTTTGCCTGTATTATAAGACTCCAGTTTTCGGGCAACTTTTTTATGCAAAGGGCCAGTATGTTATTAAAGTCGGGGTTGTCAAGCCAGTTGTCACTACCGGTGGCATATTCGCCTTTTTTCCAGTGGTCTTTTTCATCAAACAGGTCGTCGCTTGCGTTTATCCAGGCATTGTTTTCTCGCGAAAACAAATTTTCCTCCCTTGCTTTCTTGCGGTAGTAATCAATAATTTTATTGTTTAGTATGGTAAAAAGCCAGGTCTTGGGGCTACTGCTGCCATTGTAATTCTCGTAGCTGTTAAATGCAGAGATGTAGGTTTCCTGAACCAGGTCTTCGGCTGTTTCCCTATCATGGGTTTTATAGTACGCCCATGAATACAGCGCATCGCCATACTCATTTACCCATTCTTTTACCTGTAATGATTTTGCATCCACAACTTACAGTTTTTTCACTCGTTTTAATACCAGTAGGTTTAGTGGGTTAATGCCTAATCCTGTTACGTTTTTTTGTGTAAAGCGCGATGCCTTGTCATAAAACAACGGAATAATAGGGGCTTCTTCCATTACAAGTTCATCCATTTGGCGGTACAGCTCAAAGCGCTTTGTATCATCCGTTTCCAGGAAAGCGGCTTCGTACAGCGCATCAAATTTCGGGCTGCTGAAGTGCGTATAGTTTGGCCCGCCCGGCGCAAAGTTTTTACTGTAAAACAGGCTCAGGTAGTTCTCTGCATCGGGGTAGTCGGCTATCCAGGTTGCCTTAAAGAAAGGAGCTTTACCAGTAGCAATACTTTGTGTAAGGGTAGTAGGAGGGTTAATATCCACTTCTACCGTAAGTCCTATTTTTTGCCACTCGCGTTGGGCATATTCACCCAGGTCGGCATAACTGGCGGTAGTGCTCATTTGTATTTTTGGATTGTTATCGCCGGTAGCTTTTTTGTATTCTGCTACCAGTTCGCGGGCTCTTTGTGGGTCATATTCGTAACCTTTGGCACCATATCCACCTAGCCCGGTAGGAATTATTCCGTGCGATGCTCCTGTACCCATGCCGTTTCGCAGGTACTTTATCATCTTTTCTTTGTCAAAGCCATAGTTAAGCGCCTGCCTCAGCCTTTTATCTTTCAGGGCTGCATTGTCGCCATCCATCCTAAAGCCCATATACTCGGTATTTAGGTAAGGGCCGGTAATCATGGTTACCTTATCCTTGTATTTTGGTTGCAGTTCGCCTTTAGGGGTAAGTATCTCATCCTTATAGCTGGGATCCAGCCCCGATACAAAGTCCAGCTTGCCTTGTACAAATTGCAGGAAACCGCTTTGCTTATCAGGTAAAAAGGTAATTGCTACGGCTTCCATGTATGGTAACTGCACACCTTTTTCATCGTGCTCGTAGTACAGCGGGTTTTTGCGGAGCACCAGCTTTACATTTTCCTCCCATAATTTAAACCGGAACGGCCCGGTACCTATGGGATTCGAACGGAAATCGTAACCTTGTTTTTCAAAAGCTTCGTGCGGCACTACCGAAGCGTACTTCATGGTAAGCAGCCCCAGGAAGGCAGGGAAGGTTTTGTTTAGTTTTATTTCAAAAATACAGTCGTTTACAGCTTTAAAGTCTTCAACGCTTTGCAATATCCACCCGCCGGGTGAGGCCACTTTTTCATCGCGCAGGCGGTTCAGGCTGTATGCAAAGTCGCGCGCATTTACGGTACGGGTACTGTCTTTCCCGAAAATGGCATTCTTGTGGAAGTATACATCGTTTCGCAGGGTAAACGTATAGGTTTTTCCGTCGGGCGAAATCGTCCACGATTTGGCTATATCGGGCTGCACGCGCAGGCTGTCGTCCAGTTGTACCAGTCCGTTAAAAAGCTGGTTGCATACCCATATACTGGGGCGTATTTTGGCAAATGCAGGATCCAGCGAGTTTACTGCGGCGTTTTCGTTATATCGAAATACTTGTTTGTCCTGATTGGTTTTTGTCTTATCAGAGCATGAAAAAAAGATTAACAAAATTGCTCCGATATATAGATATTTCAAAAAATTGCCCATCAATAATTAATAATGTAACGATTAGGTGCTATTTGTGATTTTATTATTAAATTTTCTTTACCCTAAGGCAAAATTGATTGCGTTTTATAAGGTGTTTTCGGTTGTAGGGCTTGTTATGCTGTCTTGTTTTAACATTTATTGTGTAAATTTTTCATAATTTAACCGCCCGTTTTCTTAACACCGGTTTACCACGCGGGTATAAAGATAAACGGATTTTACGTAACAAACAGGAGACATGGATATTTTAATGGAGAATGAACACAAAGGGCTCTATGACCCCCGGCATGAGCATGATGCCTGCGGTATAGGATTTGTGGCCAGTATTAAGGGGCGCAAAAGCCACCAGCACATTTCGGATGCGCTTACCATACTGGAAAACCTGGAGCAC
The DNA here is from genome assembly GCF_046613565.1 of Flavobacterium sp. RHBU_3. Classification (NCBI taxonomy): domain Bacteria; kingdom Pseudomonadati; phylum Bacteroidota; class Flavobacteriia; order Flavobacteriales; family Flavobacteriaceae; genus Flavobacterium; species Flavobacterium sp. RHBU_3. The sequence continues at coordinate 68,521 of NZ_JBKJHC010000004.1, forward strand.
CGCGGTGCTTGCGGCTGTGAGAACAACACGGGCGACGGAGCGGGTATTTCGTTTCAGGTGCCCCATGCTTTTTTGGTAAGCGAGTGTGTACAACTGGGTATTAAATTACCCGAAGCAGGTCAGTACGGTGTAGGTATGGTATTCTTCCCAAAGGGATTAGTGGAAGACTGCAAGGAAATCTTCGCCGAAACTGCCGAACAGCTTGGACTTGATATTTTAGGCTATCGTAAGGTGCCGGTAAACCGCCATGGGATAGGCGATACCGCACTGAGTGTAGAGCCCGAAATAGAGCAGGTGTTTATTAAGCGCCCGGAACACATTACCGAGGATATTGCTTTTGAGCGAAAGCTGTTTGTACTGCGCAATTATGCGTCGCACACTATTAATTCGATTATTCGTAAAAACGAAACGGGCTATTATATAGCTTCACTTTCGTCGCAGACTATTGTATATAAAGGACAGCTCACAAGCGAGCAGGTACGCCATTATTTCCCGGATTTGCAAAGCAAGCGCATGACAAGTGCCTATGCCTTGGTACACTCGCGTTTTGCTACCAATACGTTCCCGTCGTGGGCATTGGCGCAGCCGTTTCGCTACATAGCGCACAACGGCGAAATCAATACGCTTCAGGGCAACCTTAACTGGCTGCGTACGAATGAAAAAAACTTTGCTTCTCCACATTTTACACAGGAGGAAATTAATATGTTGCTGCCGTTAGTTCCAGGTAAGCAATCCGATTCGGCAAGCCTTGATAATATGGTGGAGATGCTGATGCTTAGTGGTCGCAGCCTTCCGCACGTACTCATGATGCTGATACCGGAAGCCTGGGACGAAAATGAAGCACTGGATCCTGTTCAGAAAGCTTTCTACGAATACCACTCATGCCTTATGGAGCCTTGGGATGGCCCGGCTGCCGTGTGCTTTAGCGATGGTAAAATGATAGGTGCTACCCTGGACCGTAACGGACTGAGACCGATACGCTATAGCATAACCAAAGATGGCCGTATGATACTGGCTTCTGAAACGGGAGTACTCGGACTTCATGCTTCTGAGGTGGTAAAGAAAGGTCGTTTGCGCCCTGGCAAAATGCTGGTGGTAGACTTGGAACAAGGCGAACTGATAACTAACGACAAGCTTAAAAAAGGAATATGCAGCCAAAAGCCGTATGGCGAATGGCTTGAGACATATAAAATTACCATGAGCAAGGTGCCTGAGCCGCGTATTACGTTTACGCCCCTGGCACACCATCAGGTGTTTAAGTACCAAAAAACCTTCGGGTATACAACCGAGGCTATAGAGGACATCATTATGCCTATGGCGCTTACCGGTAAGGAACCGGTGGGTTCTATGGGTACTGATACGCCGCTGGCAGTACTAAGCCAGGAGCCGCAGCATTTAGCCAATTATTTTAAACAGCTTTTTGCTCAGGTAACCAATCCACCGATTGACCCGATTCGTGAAAAACTGGTAATGTCATTGGCAAGTTTTGCCGGAACCAGTGGTAACATTCTGGCAGAAGACCCATTGGCGGCACACAGCATTATACTGCGTCATCCTATACTGGATAACCATTACCTGGAAAAAATCCGCAGTATGGATACCGGAACGTTCCAGAGCAAAACCATACAAGGGTATTTCCGTGCCGATGGAAGTCCTGATGCGCTTAAAAAAGCGTTGGATCGTGTATGCCGATATGCGGTAGATGCTGTAGAAGACGGTTACCGTATGCTTATCCTGCAAGACAGGGCTATAGACTCGCGCCATGCACCCATACCGTCGTTATTATTGGTAGCAGCGGTACACCACCACCTTATCCGTAAGGGTATTCGTGGGGAGGTGGGCATCATTTCCGAAGCCGGCGACGTTTGGGAAGTACACCATGCCGCCTGCCTTATTGCTTACGGTGCTACGGCTATTAACCCATACATGGCATTTGCTACCATACGCGACAGGGTAGAGGAAGGAAAAACCGACACCAATCTTAGTGCAGAAGAATTAAAAGAAAATTATATAGATGCCATGAAAGGCGGTCTGCTTAAGGTATTTTCTAAAATGGGAATTTCTACCTTCCAGAGTTATCAGGGAGCGCAGATATTTGAAATACTGGGCATCAGCCGCCAGGTGGTAGATACCTATTTTAGCGGTACGGTAAGCAATATTGAAGGGCTTAAACTGGATGATATAGCCGAAGAAGCCCTTATAAAACACCGCTTCGCATTTAGTAATAAACAAATACCAAGCGACAGGCTGCCGGTAGGTGGTGAGCTGCAATGGAAACGTAAGGGTGAGTTTCACCTGTTTAACCCGCAGACCATTCACCTGCTGCAACTGAGCACGCGTACCGATAATTATGAGCTGTTTAAGAAATATAGCCGACTGGTAAACGAGCAGGGTGAAAAAGCCTGTACGCTCCGTAGCCTGTTAGAATTTAATAAACAACGTAAATCGATTGCTATTGAAGAGGTAGAACCTGCCGAGAATATTTACAAACGCTTCTCTACCGGGGCCATGAGTTTTGGTTCCATTTCGTGGGAGGCGCATACTACATTGGCATTAGCCATGAATAAATTAGGAGCCCGCAGCAATACCGGTGAGGGTGGGGAAGACGAAACCCGCTACGAGCCGCTTGCCGATGGTGCCAGTATGCGTTCGAGCATTAAGCAGGTAGCCAGTGGGCGTTTTGGCGTAACAAGCCGTTACCTTACCGAAGCCGATGAACTGCAAATAAAAATGGCGCAGGGAGCCAAACCGGGCGAAGGCGGTCAGCTTCCGGGTGAAAAGGTAGACGAATGGATAGGCCGTACACGCCATGCTACGCCGGGTGTAGGGCTTATATCGCCGCCACCGCACCACGATATTTATTCTATTGAAGATTTGGCACAACTTATCTTCGACCTTAAGAATGCCAACCGTGCCGCGCGTATCAGCGTGAAGCTGGTAAGTAAAGCAGGTGTGGGGACCATAGCTTCGGGGGTTACAAAGGCTAAGGCCGATGTAGTGCTGGTATCAGGATTTGATGGTGGTACCGGTGCTTCACCTATAAGTTCTATTAAGCATGCGGGGCTTCCGTGGGAACTTGGCCTTGCCGAAACCCACCAAACCCTTATTAAAAATAAATTGCGTCCGCGTGTTACCGTTCAGGTCGATGGGCAAATGAAAACCGGACGCGATATAGCCATAGCGGCACTGCTTGGTGCCGAAGAATGGGGTGTAGCCACGGCTGCCCTTGTAGTTGAAGGCTGTATACTAATGCGCAAATGCCACCTGAACAGTTGCCCTGTAGGGGTTGCCACGCAGGATAAGGAATTGCGTAAGCGTTTTACCGGCGAAGTAGACCACGTGGTGAACCTGTTTAAGTTCATTACCGAAGAATTGCGTGAAATCATGGCGGAGCTTGGTTTCCGTACTGTAGACGAAATGATAGGTCAGGTAGATAACCTGAAACAACGTGAGGATATTGAATACTGGAAACATAAAAACATCGACCTGGGCAGGGTACTGTATAAAGAACCGAATCCGGATAATGTAAGCCTTTACAAAACCGAAGAGCAGGATCACGGTCTTGATGGTATACTCGACTGGCAATTGCTTGAAAAAGCCCAACCCGCGCTTACCAAAGGCGAAAAAGTGGAGGCAGAATTCAACATACGGAATATAAACCGTGCGGTAGGTACGCTGCTGAGTAACGAGATTAGCAAAGTGTACAAAAGCGCAGGATTACCCGATGATACCATAAACTTCAAGTTTTACGGTGCAGCAGGGCAGAGCTTTGGAGCATTTGCTGCCAAAGGGCTTACCCTGCGTATAGAGGGCGATTCTAACGACTATGTAGGCAAAGGCCTAAGTGGCGGTAAGCTGATTATTTGCCCTCCGGCCAATGCAGGCTTTAAACCAGAAGCTAATAGCGTGGCAGGTAATGTGGTGCTGTATGGCGCTACCAGTGGCGAGGCGTATATCTACGGACGTGCCGGTGAGCGTTTTGCAGTACGGAACTCGGGTGCTACGGTGGTTGTAGAAGGTATTGGTGACCACGGTTGCGAGTATATGACCGGTGGGCGTGTAGTAGTACTGGGTAAAATAGGCCGCAACTTCGGGGCGGGTATGAGCGGTGGTATTGCGTACATCTATGACATTCATAAGGATTTTGCCGAGCGTTGCAACCCCGAAATGATAGACCTGGAACAGTGCAACGATGCCGATAAGGAAGAACTGCACGGATTGCTGCAAAAACACTATGAGTATACTAACAGTGCTACGGCCAACTTTATACTGAAAGATTTTGATAACCAGGTGGGCAGCTTTGTAAAAGTATTCCCTAAAGAGTACAAAAAGGCGCTGCAAAAGCAGGCTGAAGCCGCAAAGGTGAAGTAGTTTTAAGGTGGTAAGTACAAAGTATCAAGTATTAAGAAGTGGTGCTCCTGCAAGGTCTCAATAACCTTGTAGGTGTTAAAATAAATGGTTGACCACCCCGCCCTACGGGCGCCCCTCCGAAGGAGGGGAATTGAAGCGCTGGACAAGCAGAGTGGTATTCCCCTCCTTCGGAGGGGTGGCTGAAAGCCGGGGTGGGAAAATAAAACCTTGCAGGTTGAGAACGTCGCTAAATTGACAAAAAATGAAGCAGGAAAAAATAACAGGATTTAAACTATACGAGCGCGAACTGCCTCAGGGAGAACCTGTAGAGCAGCGCATTACACATTATAAAGAATTTACCAAGCCCTATACTGATGAAAAACTGCAACAGCAGTCGGCACGGTGTATGGATTGTGGTGTACCGTTTTGCCATAGCGGCTGTCCGCTGGGCAACGTAATACCGGAGTTTAACGACGCGGTATTCCATGAAAAATGGGAGGAAGCCTACGAGATATTGAGCAGTACCAATAACTTCCCGGAATTTACCGGAAGGATTTGCCCTGCTCCTTGTGAGTCGTCTTGTGTGCTTAATATTAACCGTCCGGCTGTGGCTATTGAGGCTATTGAAAAGCATATTATCGAAATTGCTTTTGAAAAAGGCTTTGTAAAACCCTTTTTGCCCGAAAACCGTACCGGAAAACGTGTAGCTATTGTGGGTAGTGGCCCGGCAGGGCTTGCTGCGGCAGACCAACTGAATGCGGTAGGCCACAGTGTTACCGTGTTTGAGAAAGATGATGCCGCAGGAGGATTACTACGCTACGGTATCCCGGATTTTAAACTGGAAAAGAGTATAATAGACCGCCGTATCGCCCTTATGGAGCAAAGCGGTGTGCAGTTTCAGTACCACGCCAATGTAGGAGTAAATGTGTTCCTGTCGGATATACTGCACGAGTTTGATGCACTGGTACTTGCTGGTGGCGCTATGATTCCACGTGATGTTGAGGTTCCGGGCAGGGAGCTGAACGGGGTGCATTATGCCATGGAATACCTGAAACAGCAAAATAAGCGTGTGGCAGGCAAAGACCCATTGGCAGGTGCCGGCATAGAAAGTAATATTGTTGATTTTGATATTATTGCCAAAGACAAACACGTAGTTATTATAGGTAGTGGCGATACAGGCAGCGACTGCATAGGTACCAGCATCCGCCAGGGGGCAAAGAGTGTTACGCAGTTGGCACTGATGCACCAACTGGGGACTGAGCGTCCGCCGTACACGCCTTGGCCTGATTACCCGGATGTGTACAGAACATCGTCATCTCAGGAGGAGGGGTGCGAGCGTTTGTTTGCTACCGCTACCAAAGAGTTCATTGGCGATGAAAACGGGAATCTTACTGGCATTAAGGTAGCCGACCTGCATTGGGAGTTTACCCCGGACGGTCGTCGTTTACGTTCGGTAGAAAATCCGGGTTCAGAGCGCATACTTCCTTGTGACATTGCTCTGATAGCCATAGGTTTCTCTAAACCTGAACAATTACTTTTAGACCGCTATAACCTGGCCAAAGACGCCAAAGGTAATGTATTAGCAAATGAGGTTACGTATAAGACCTCACACAACAAAATGTTCTCTTGTGGCGATATGCGCCGCGGGCAGAGCCTTGTAGTGTGGGCCATAAGCGAAGGACGTGAGTGTGCCCGTAATGTAGACGAGTTTCTTACCAAAGAGGCCTCTGTGCTGGAGAATAAAGATGCAAATCTTGAAACAAGGGCTTTTGGTTAATGGAGCAATGTAATAATTGCTTAATGTAGCGATGGAATTTGTAGCTTTGTAATAAGAACGTTGATTATGAGTACGGCAGAAATAAAACTGGAAATAGAAAAGGTACTGGATACCATTCCTGAAGATACTCTTAGTAGTGTGCTTGAGTATCTTAAAGGTGTTGCGGTTGCTAAAAAAGAAGATGTGCTTTTTTCTGAAAACCTAAGAAAGATAATAGAAGAAGATAGTGAGCTTTTACATAAACTGGCGCAATGACACTGCAGCAAGTACTACAGGCACATGCTGTATTAATAGATAAATTTGGTGGTTCGCAGGGTGTTCGCGACATGAACGGACTCGATGCTGCACTGAATCGTCCTTTTGCTACCTTCGGAGGTGAAGACTTATATCCAGCCGCAGTTGATAAAGCCGCAGCTGTTCTCGAAAGTATTCTTATTAACCCCATTTATAGATGGAAATAAACGCACAGGTTATGTAATGATGCGTATGTTTTTGTTAAAGGAAGGGCAGGATATAATGGCATCTCAGGAAGAAAAATATAGGTTTGTAATTGAGGTGACCGAAGGTAAACATACCATTGATTCAATCAGGGAGTGGATAGCTGCACATTTGGTTAAATAAGTGCAATAAAATGCCTTAAGGGTTTAATCGGGCAAAGTTTTATAACTCAACTTTTGTTTGTACCTTTGCGCCCTTATTTATAAGGCTTTAGGGCTAATGATTATGGAAAACAGGAAAAAAGTCGCTTTTTACACGCTGGGTTGCAAACTGAATTTCTCTGAAACCAGTACTATTGCACGCAGTTTTGCTGAAGATGGTTTTGACAGGGTGGATTTTGAAGATCCTGCCGATATTTATGTAATCAACACGTGTTCGGTTACAGATAATGCCGATAAACAGTTTAAGCAGATTGTAAAGAAGGCCCTGAAGACTAATGATAAAGCCTTTATTGCTGCCGTGGGCTGCTATGCCCAGCTGAAGCCGGAAGAACTTGCCGCTGTAGATGGCGTAGACCTTGTACTTGGCGCTACCGAAAAATTTAAAATTACCGACTACATAAACGATCTGAGCAAAAACGATATGGGTGAGGTGCACTCGTGCGAAATTGCCGAGGCCGATTTTTATGTGGGAAGCTACTCTATAGGCGACCGTACCCGTGCTTTCCTGAAAGTTCAGGATGGTTGTGACTACAAGTGTACCTACTGTACCATTCCATTGGCACGTGGTATTTCACGCAGTGATACTTTAGAAAATGTATTGAAAAACGCAGCCGAAATCTCTGCACAAAACATTAAGGAAATAGTACTTACCGGGGTGAACATAGGTGATTATGGTAAAGGTGAGTTCGGTAATAAAAAACACGAGCATACTTTTTACGAACTGGTACAGGAACTGGATAAGGTAGAAGGAATAGAGCGTTTGCGTATCTCATCTATAGAGCCTAACCTGCTGCGTAACGAAACCATAGAGTTCGTGAGCCAAAGCCGTACTTTTGTACCGCATTTTCATATACCGCTGCAAAGTGGTAGCGATGATATTCTTAAGCTGATGCGTCGCCGTTATCTGCGCAATGTGTATACCGAGCGTGTGGCTAAAATCCGTGAGGTAATGCCGCATGCCTGTATAGGGGTAGATGTTATTGTAGGATTCCCTGGCGAAACCGACGAGCATTTCCTGGAAACATATAATTTCTTAAACGAACTTGAAATAAGCTACCTGCACGTGTTTACGTACAGTGAGCGCGATAATACGCCTGCTGCCGAAATGGAAGGGGCGGTGCCTGCAAATGTACGTGCCAAACGCAGTAAAATGCTTCGTGGGCTTTCGGTTAAAAAGCGCCGTGCGTTTTACGAAAGCCAAATAGGTACTACGCGTACTGTGTTATTTGAAGGCGAAAACAAGGAAGGCTACATTCATGGCTTTACAGAAAACTATGTGAAGGTAAAAGCGCCGTGGAATCCGGAACTGGTAAATACCCTGCACGAGGTAACACTTACCAAAATAGACGAAGACGGACTGGTACGTTTTGATTTTGTAAACGAACCGGTGTTAGCATAAAAAAACTCAGGCATTGCCTGAGTTTTTTGTTTATTGTTTATTGAATATTTATTTTAAAATTTATACCCTGCTGAAAATGCTATTGTTTCGTTGTTAAGCATGATATCCGGTGTCGCGCTAATATCTAAAATACCGCTTATATAACGTGCCTGAAAAAATAGGCCCATAGGAAGGTCGTAAGCAATCCCGCTAACAAACCCTATGTCTGCTTTTTCAAACTCAGAATTTACGGGTGTTTCTAATGATCCGTCACCATAATATCCACTATATTCCACTTTTCTCTTGGCTCCTGTAAGATATGCTATTTGTGGGCCTGCTTCAATACTTAGTCCCTTATAGATATAAAACTTTGCCAGTACGGGTAATGAAATATAATCAAGCTTATCAAAGTATTTTTCGTGAGAAACTTCCGTGCCATAATATTCGTTAATTATGGTTTTGTTTCCCTGGCGGTTATAAAGCAATTCAGGCTGAAGTGAAAACCAATTGGTAAGTTTAAATTCTGCTACAAATCCTGCGTTTACTCCGGGTGTAAAGTTGTTTTCTAAAACATCACCGGTAAATTGGGAAATGTTAAGCCCTGCTTTTACCCCAAGTTTTATTTTTTGGGCATTGGCACTAAAGCACATAGCGGCAAGTATTGCTGCAGTAAAAATGATTTTTTTCATTGGTTAATAATTGTGATTCGTTGGTTGTAAAACTAACCCTTTTCTTTTAATGTCTGCGTAGAAAAGGATGATTTAATATTTCAATAATACTGTGCATTTCATATGGCTAACGCGGGTACGAAATGCACAATATTTTTAATACCCCGAAAGCGGGATTTCCAGTGTGTACTGCTTTCCGGCAGCGACATCGAGCTTGCGGTCGCGCAGCCATGGGTTGTGTATTTTTAGTATTTTATAGTTAATACCCTGCTCCTTAGCCCAAACAGAAAGATCGGTTACAGATGCTGTTACCGGTACCTGTTTGGTAGGTATAAGGTTGTAAAGTTCTGTAGGGGTAAGGCTAAAGCCGTATTGTGCCGGGTGCTGCATTATCTCTTTCAGTGCCAGTATACGGAATACGTAGCGGCTGGTTTCGTCATTCAGCATCAGGTCATAATAGCTTTCTACACCCTGAAAAGTCATTTGCTTGTTTACACCCGCCACGCCTGCATTGTATGATGCCGCTGCCAGTGTCCACGACCCAAATTTCGACTTGGCCCAAAGCAGGTACTTGCAGGCAGCTTCGGTACTCTTGGCTAAATGATAACGCTCATCTACCAGTTCGTTTATTTCAAGGCCATATTGTTTTCCGGTCTCAGGCATAAACTGCCATACACCGCGCGCACCCGCAGGCGAAACTGCGTTTACCAGTCCGCTCTCTATCACGGCCAGGTACTTAAAGTCGTCAGGCACGCCATATTGTTTCAGTATTGGTTCTACTACAGGGAAAGCCCTGTTGGCACGTTTTATAATCAGTAGGGTAGTAGCGTCAAGGTTTGCATTAACCAGCAGTTCCCTGTCCAGTCTTTCCTTTACATCACTAATATTCAGTGGTGCCTGCTCTCCTGCAAAGTCAATCTGGCTCGGAAAAGCACGTTTATTCTCTGCAATAGCGCTTACGCTATCCTGTTTCTTGTTGTAGGTAGTATTTACCGCTACGCCGCCCAGCAGCACTAATGATGCCGCAATACCTGTATTTTTAATCCATTCCATAATTCCTCGCTCGTTATATTAGGTTATCTGTTTTTCTATCAATTCGGGCAAATGCTCCGTAAGCCATTTCCCTTTGGTAAGTATCATTACATGGGTACCGTCTTTAACAGGGATAAAGCTTTTTAAAAACTTCGGAGGAAATACCTCGTCTGCATCACCGTGTATGTGTACCACGTTCATATCGGGTTCGGTACAATCCCAGTTTATTATCGTTTTAAACGCCCAATCCAGGTATTTCTTATCCCGTACCGACATAAATTTGTCGTAAAGGCTTAGCCGCTTCGTTATGGCATTGTTTCCCGTAAATACACGTGCCAGCCAGCCTATTTTCTGCATTAACCCCGTAGGGAAAAAACGGTAGGCACGCGTACGTTTTGCAAAGTGCATCCGTTTAGGAAACTCCGTATTGCTCCGTACACTCGATATAATAACCACCTTACGCGCCTTTACAATCTTTGCAATTTCCTGAACTATAATCCCCCCGAATGATACACCTATCAGCACCGGGTTTTCGTGCTTTATACCTTTGCAAATGCGCTCAGCATAGTGGACTAAGGGTTCGTCAGGCGTTTCGGGCAGCAGCCATTCCAGGTAGTAGCATTCGTACCGGTCTTCGGGCAGCTTTATATTCTCAAAGATTGCTGGGCTTGCAGCCAGCCCTGGCATATAATATACGGGTATTTTCTCCATATTGAGTTTTAACGCCGCTTAACGGGCTATTATCAAAATTTATTCCGAAATTTGTATAAAATTAAAGTTTTTGCGCCAAAGCAACTGCGGCCTGATTTAATTTATCTGTAAATTTTCTATGAGGACACGACTTTTCCCTAAGAACCAGAGGGGTACCGCCAATCATGGCTGGCTCCAGGCTAATTTTTCTTTTTCGTTTGGTAACTACTACAATCCCGAAATGGTACAGTTTGGTATGCTGCGCGTACTGAATGACGATACCATAGCTGCGGGTATGGGTTTTGGTACCCACCCACATGACAACATGGAGATTATAACCATACCTATGGAAGGCGGGCTTACCCATCGCGACAGTATGGGGAACGAGGCTACCGTTCGTTTTGGCGAAGTACAGGTTATGAGTGCCGGTACGGGTATTTACCACAGCGAAATGAATGCCAGCCAAACGGAACAGGCCAAAACACTTCAGTTATGGATATTTCCCGAATTGCAGGATGTAGAACCGCGTTACGACCAAAAAGGCTTTGACCCTGAGGAAAAAAGGAACTCACTGGTGAATGTTGTTTCACCACACGACAAAAACGATGGCGACGCCCTGTGGATTTATCAGCAGGCTTGGTTGCACCTGGGAGTGTTTGATGCCGGGCAAACGATAGAGTATCCGATTCATCTGGAAGGGAATGGTATGTACCTGTTTTTACTTGAAGGGCAACTGGAAATCAATGGGCAGGAAGTAAACGCCCGTGATGCCTATGGTGCTGTAGAGTTTGAAACCATAACGATAACTACCAAAGCGCCATCGAAGATATTGATCATAGAAGTACCAATGCAATTCAATAATTAACCATGGAAGTTAAAGATAATGTATTTACCCGCCAGTTTGAAGCAGAAGTAAACGGAAACATTTATGCCATAGAATACAGTGTGCAGGAACGCAAACTGTTTTTAACCAAGATATACCAGCCTGAAGGTGCCGAAGACGATACCGTTATAAACGATATGCTGAAGCAGATACTGGAAACAGCAGAAGAAAAACGCCTGCGCGTAATGCCCATACACCCTAAGGTGGTGACTTTCTTTAAAAAAAATCCGGGCTATAAGGACATGCTACCACCGGGTATCAGGATTTAAATGTCTTATTTTTGCCGTTATCGGCAAGATTTTAAAGAAAAGAGATGTTGATTTTGTTGTATATTTGCCGATAACGGCAATTGTAAACAAGCTATGGACTATATTTCGGTAAGTGAATTTGCAAAAAAATGGAATGTTCCCGAAAGGACAGTCCGTAATTATTGTGCGACCGGAAAGGTTAAAGGGGCTTACCTTGTTGGCAAAACATGGAATATACCCGCTGAAGCTGCTTTGCCTGAAAAAGTAAATAAGAAAAAATTTAGTAACAATACGTTGCTCAATCACCTGAAAGAGCAAAGGGACATGAAGCTGAAGGGGGGGATTTATCACCGTACCCAAATTGACCTAACGTACAACTCAAATCGTATAGAAGGCAGCAGGCTTACCCACGACCAAACCCGGTATATATTTGAAACGAATACCATAGGTGTGTCAACGGAAAGCGTGAATGTGGACGACATCATTGAAACCACAAACCATTTTAGGTGTATTGATGTAATTATTGATAAAGCCAAGGCTAAGCTGACAGAATCATTTATTAAGGAGCTGCATTATCTTTTAAAATCGGGTACTTCAGATAGCAGGAAGGATTGGTTTAATGTAGGGGCGTATAAAAAACTACCTAACGAAGTGGGAGGAAATGAAACCTGTCCGCCAAAAGAGGTCGCTTCAAAGATGAAGGAGTTACTTGCTACTTACCATAATATTGAAAAGAAGACTTTTGAAGATATTATTGATTTTCATTACAGGTTTGAAATCATCCACCCGTTCCAGGACGGTAACGGACGTGTAGGCAGGCTAATTTTATTCAAGGAGTGTCTTGCAAACAACATAGTGCCATTTATCATTGGCGAAGACATAAAGCTCTATTATTACAGGGGCTTGCAGGAATGGCCGCACATAAAAGTATACCTGCTGGATACCTGCCTTAGCGCCCAGGATAGTTATAAGGCAGTGCTGAGGTATTTTGAGATTAAGAGTTAAACAATAATAACCTATCATAACACAATGCAAAGTTTAAAAGGAAAAAATGCACTGATTACCGGTGCAGGAAAAGGAATTGGTAAAGCTGTGGCACTGGCACTGGCTGAGGAAGGTGCTAATGTAGTGCTTATAGCCCGTACGGCTGCCGATATAGAGGCTGTCGCCAAAGAAGTAGAAGCTAAAGGCGTAAAAGCCCTGGCACTTGCTGCCGATGTAGCTGAAATTGTTTCAATTACTACTGCTATTGAAAAGGCGGTAGCTGAATTCGGGCAGATAGACATACTGATTAACAATGCCGGTGTGGGCAAATTTGGTAAGTTCCTTGACCTGACTCCCGATGAATTTGAAAATATTATTAAAGTAAACCTGTTTGGTACCTACTACGCTACGCGTGCCGTACTGCCGGGTATGATAGAGCAGCAAAGCGGCGATATTGTAAACATATCATCTACTGCGGGTCTGCGTGGAGCAGCAGCTACCAGTGCGTACAGCGCAAGTAAGTTTGCCGTAATGGGGCTTACTGAATCGTTAATGCAGGAAGTGCGCAAACACAATATTCGCGTTACAGCGCTGGCTCCGAGTACTATTGCTACCGATATGGCAAAAGACTTGAACCTTACCGATGGCAACCCTGAAAAAGTAATGCAGGCCGAAGACTTTGCTGAGCTGATTGTAGCACAACTAAAGCTGAATAAGCGTGTGTTTATAAAAGAAAGCAGCATTTGGTCAACAAATCCTTAATATATGGGTGATTTGAAATGCCCGCTGTGCAGCGGCAGTTCCCAAACATATTATATACAGGGGCAAAGGGAGTTTTTATACTGCTCCCTTTGCCTTTCTGTTTTCCTGCACCCGAAAGATTACCTTTCGCCCGAGGCAGAGCAAAAACATTACCTAAACCACAACAACGACCCTGAGGATGTGCGGTACCAAAACTTTACCAGCCCGGTAACCAACCGTATATTGGCTGATTTTAGTACGCAGCATAGGGGACTTGATTTTGGCTCCGGAACGGGGTCGCCCATATTAAAGGTACTTACTGATAAAGGATATGATATGTGCCAATACGATTTGTATTTCCATAATTATCCTGAAATTTTAGAAAATAAGTACGATTACATAGCGTGTAGTGAAACCGCCGAGCACTTTAAAGATCCGCACACCGAGTTTGCCCAACTCCGAAAACTACTGAAACCTGGGGGTAAACTCTATATAATGACCGACCGCTTTGACCCAAATCGTGATTTTGGTGCCTGGTTTTATAAAACCGATCCTACACATGTATTTCTTTACAGCGATGAATCGTTTGGTTGGATAGCCAATGAATTTGGTTTTACCAATGTTTTTATCGATGGTAGGGTAGTGGTTCTCACGGCCTAATCTCTTAAAAATATCTAAGCAGCTAAGTAGCTCAGAAACTCAGCAGCTTGAAAAAGAAATTTTTATCATAACACAAAATCAACATTGGTTTTTTAACAGAACGTTGCTGTATTTTTTTTGAAAGCAAATTAAAATTATATATAGTGTAATTTTTTAGCTTTTTTATTGATTAAAATACGTTATAAAATTGTTTTTTGTATGATAATTATCAGTTAAATGTTTTGTCGTTTAATATTAATTCATACCTTCGCTATATCGAATAAGATTATGAACACAAACATCATCATAGCAGTTAGCATTCTCAGCATTGTTGTCATTAGCAACAAAGCCTGAGGGATACTGCCTTGAATTGATATAGCCATATACAAGCCGTTCCCTCATAAAGGAACGGTTTTTTTTGGCTCTAAACTGAACAAACAGTAGCAAACAGAATATGTATTTTACAGACAAAACCATTATTTATTACAACGGGGAATTCGTGAAAGCATCGGAGGCTTCCACAAACCTTTACGGACAGTCACTTCACTACGGATATGCAGTTTTTGAGGGGATTAAGTCCTACGAAACCGAAAACGGTACCAAGATATTTAAGGCAGAAGAACATTATGACCGCCTGCGCCGCAGTGCCGAATTAATGCACATGCCGTTTAATTACACTACAGAACAGCTAACCGCGCTTACCTATGAGGTGCTGGAGCGTAATGGTTTTACCAACGCTTACATTCGCCCGATTGTTTTTTGTTCGCCCAATATGGCACTGAGTAAAGGGCTTCAGAGTTTCCTTGCCATAGAAGCATGGGAGTGGACCGGAGGTTACCTTGCTAACAAAATGCGTATTAAAACCAGCAGTTTCCAGAGGCCAAATCCACAGGCGTTTAAAGTAGAAGCTAAGGTAAGCGGACACTATGTAAACTCTATTTTGGCGTGCCAGGAAGCCAAAGATGCCGGTTATGATGAGGCTCTGGTGCTTGATGCAAACGGTTATGTAGCCGAAAGCAGTGGAGCCAATGTATTTTACGAAAAAGACGGCAAACTATATACTCCCGCTAAGGGCAGCATACTTCCGGGGATAACCAGGGCTACTGTTATAGATATTTGCCATGAGTTGGATATTCCTGTAGAGGAAAAATTCTTTACCCCTGATGAAATGCGCGGTGCCGATGCAGCTTTCTTTTGTGGTACCGCTGCTGAGGTGGTAGCACTGGAATCGCTGGACGATGTACCGTTTACCAAAAACTGGGACGACAGCCTTTGCGCTACCATACAAAAAGCTTACAGGAATCTTGTTTTAAACAAAGGGATTGAAGAGTTTAAACAGGAAGAAGACAGCCTTCAGCTTGAAGCAGAAGCATAAAACAAACACAAACAAACTAAACATAGTTTTCGGGTCAAAGTAATCAACTTTAAAACGGAACGGATAAAATTCGGTTTTTGGTGTAGAGTAAGCAACTTTAAACCTGAAACCTGAAACTTTGAACAAATGACTTTAAACAAATACTCGCGTATTTTTACGCAAGATGATACACAGCCGGCTGCCAAGGCCATGCTGTACGGTATAGGATTTACCGACGAAGATATGGATAAGGCACAGGTGGGCATAGCCAGTATGGGCTTTGACGGAAATACCTGTAACATGCACCTTAACGACCTTGCCAAACTGGTTAAGGAAGGTACATGGAATGAAGGCCTTGCCGGACTGATTTTTAATACCATAGGCGTAAGCGACGGTATGAGTAACGGTACCGATGGTATGCGTTACAGCCTTGTAAGCCGCGATGTAATAGCCGACAGTATAGAGGCTATTTCGGGAGGGCAATACTATGACGGGCTTATAACCATACCGGGCTGCGACAAGAACATGCCCGGCTGTATTATGGCTATGGGCAGGCTGAACCGCCCCTCTATAATGGTGTATGGTGGTACTATAGCCCCGGGCTGCTATAAAGGCCAGGATTTAAATATAGTATCGGCGTTTGAGGCATTGGGTCAAAAAATAGCCGGTACCATGAACGATGAAGATTTTAAAGGTGTAATACGCAATGCGTGTCCCGGCGCGGGTGCCTGTGGCGGTATGTACACGGCTAACACCATGGCTTCGGCTATAGAGGCATTGGGTATGAGTTTACCGTATTCGTCAAGTAACCCGGCGCTAAGCCCTGAAAAGAAACAGGAATGTCTGGATGCCGGTAAATACCTGAAACTGCTCCTTGAAAAAGATATAAAGCCAGCGGATATCATGACACGTAAGGCATTTGAAAACGCCATGCGCCTTATCGTGATACTGGGTGGTAGTACCAATGCCGTACTGCACTTAATAGCAATGGGCAAAAGCGTAGGTGTATCGGTTACGCAGGATGATTTCCAGAAGATGAGCGATACCACGCCGGTTTTGGCCGACTTTAAGCCAAGCGGCAAGTACCTGTGGCAGGATTTACACAACATAGGCGGTATTCCGCTTGTTATGAAATACTTGCTTGAACAGGGGTTACTACACGGCGACTGCCTTACTGTTACCGGTAAAACCATAGCCGAAAACCTGGCTGATGTTCCTTCACTTGAATTTGAAACCCAAAAGATAATCCGTCCGCTTGCCGACCCGATTAAACCAGACGGTCACCTGCGTATACTGTATGGCAACCTTGCCACCGGCGGCAGCGTAGCCAAGATAACCGGTAAGGAAGGGGAGCGCTTTAAAGGCCCTGCCCGTGTATTCGATGGGGAAAAACACCTTATTGAAGGTATTGCCAACGGTACGGTACAGCATGGCGACGTTATTGTGATAAAGAACGAAGGCCCTAAGGGTGCACCGGGTATGCCCGAAATGCTGAAGCCTACCAGCGCGCTTATTGGTGCCGGCCTTGGTAAAAGCGTTGCCCTGATAACAGACGGACGTTTTAGTGGTGGTACGCACGGTTTTGTGGTGGGGCACATTACCCCAGAATCTTATGAAGGTGGCACCATTGCCCTTGTGGAGAATGACGACCTGATAGAGATTGACGCAGTAAACAACACGCTAAACCTGCTGGTCAGTGAGGAGGAGTTAGCCAAGCGCAGAGCTGCATGGCAACAACCCGAACTGAAAGTGAAAAGCGGATTATTATACAAATATGCCCGTACGGTTTCATCAGCTGCTGAAGGCTGTGTTACCGATGAGTTTTGATAATTTGATAAAGAATAAGTAAAGGGATTAGTTATCCACCCCGCCCTACGGGCACCCCTCCGGAGGAGGGGAATAGTGATGTCAAATAAGCAGAGTGGTATTCCCCTCCTCCGGAGGGGTGGCTGAAAGCCGGGGTGGGAATTATTCTTTTTAGCAGAAAATAGCCAGTTCATTGGAAAAAAATAAATTTAATTGTATGGAAAAGACAATTGAAAAATCGGCTGCTACCCAAACGGCAGACGAACCCAAAACCCACAGTGGGGGGCAGGTAGTGCTTGAAGCGTTGCTTGCCGAAGGGGTAACCACCATTTTTGGTTATCCCGGTGGGGCTATAATGCCTATTTATGATGAGTTGTATCATTATAACGATAAGCTGAAGCACATACTGGTACGCCATGAACAGGGCGGTATACACGCTGCGCAGGGCTTTGCACGTGCTTCGGGTAAAACCGGGGTAGTGTTTGCTACCAGTGGCCCGGGGGCTACTAACCTTGTTACCGGACTTGCCGATGCCATGATAGACAGCACGCCGCTGGTGGCTATCACGGGGCAGGTGTTTGCGCACCTTTTGGGTACCGATGCCTTTCAGGAAACAGACGTAATTAATATTACCACTCCCGTTACCAAATGGAATTATCAGGTTACCGATGCCGAGGAGCTTCCTGCGGTATTGGCAAAAGCCTTTTATATAGCAGGCTCGGGTAGGCCGGGGCCTGTTTTGGTAGATATTACCAAAAACGCCCAATTGCAAAAGATTGCTTTTAAAGGGTATGAAAAATGCGATTTCATTCGTAGTTACAGGCCAAAACCTTTGGTACGTACCGAATATATACAACAGGCAGCCGAACTGATAAACAAGGCGGAGCGTCCGTTTATAGTGTTCGGGCAGGGTGTTATTCTTGGTAAGGCTGAAGCCGAGTTTAAAGCCTTTCTTGAGAAATCAGGAGTACCTGCGGCATGGACCATTATGGGGATGAGCGCCATTCCTACAAACCATCCGCTGGGTGTGGGTATGGTGGGTATGCACGGTAATTACGGTCCTAATAAGCTCACTAACGAATGCGATGTACTTATTGCTATCGGTATGCGTTTTGACGACCGGGTTACAGGCAGGCTGGACATGTATGCCAAACAGGCCAAAGTAATCCACCTGGATATAGACCCGGCTGAGATTGACAAAAACGTAAAAGCCGATGTGCCGGTGTGGGGTGATTGTAAGGAAACATTACCACTACTTACCGCAGCTATTAACGAACGTAAACATACCGATTGGCACCAAAAGTTTAAAGAATGTAACGAGCGCGAGCAGAAGAAAGTCATTACCCCTGAAGTATATCCTACTGATGAGGTACTAACTATGGGTGAGGTTATCCGTCTGGTAAATGAACTTACTGAGGGTAATGCTATTATAGTAACCGATGTAGGGCAGCACCAAATGGTAGCCTGCCGCTATGCCGAATATAACCATAGCAAAAGTAATATAACCAGCGGTGGACTTGGTACTATGGGCTTTGCGCTTCCGGCGGCAATTGGTGCTGCGTATGGCGACCCTACACGTACCACAGTAGCGGTTATAGGCGATGGCGGTTTTCAGATGACATTACAGGAACTGGGCACTATTATGCAGTTTAAACCCAATGTAAAAATACTGATACTGAACAACTCATTCTTGGGGATGGTACGCCAGTGGCAGCAGCTGTTCCACGAAAAGCGTTATTCATTTGTAGACATACAGAGTCCGGATTTTGTAAAGTTGGCCAGTGCTTACGGCATACCGGGACAAAGCGTTAACCAACGCGAAAACCTTAAGGATGCACTGCAAACCATGCTGCAACATGATGGTAGCTACCTGCTTGAGGTAATGACCGGCAAGGAAAACAACGTATTCCCTATGGTGCCGCAAGGTAAGAGTGTAAGCGAAATTGTATTAGGAAGGGACGAAATGTGATTTAGTCAAAAGTCGAAAGTTTGTAAAGTCATAAAGTCGCCACTCTTGCGTACAAAGGTTTGAGTGAAGCTATTCCCCTCTTGAGAGGGGCTAGGGGTGTGTCAAAAAATGAAAAGAATAATAATTCCATATAATCCTGCACTTAAGGAGTTAGCGAGGCAGCTTCGTAACGGAAGTACAAAGTCTGAGGTAACCCTTTGGCAAAAGCTTAAAAATAAGCAGATGTATGGATATGATTTTCACAGGCAAAAACCAATTGACAATTACATACTTGACTTTTTCTGTTACGAATTAATGTTGGGTATAGAGGTAGATGGATATTCGCATGAATTTTTAGAGGTCTATAATAAAGATGTAGTTAAAGAAGCCAAGATGAATGAATTTGGTATAGCAGTATTAAGATTTTCAGATTATCAGGTAATGAATGATATTGAGAATGTTATTAGGGCTATTGAACAATATATAATAGAATTTGAAGGGACACACCCCTAACCCCTCTCAAGAGGGGAATAGCTTCACTCAGGCCTAAACAAAACAGAGTGAAGCTAAACCCTGAAACTCAGTTGCTAAGCAGCTCAGAAACTTAAAAAAAATGAAACAGGAGTTTACCATAACGGTGTATACCGAAAACCATGTGGGTCTGATGACCCGCATAGCGATTGTTTTTTCGAGAAGGAAAATCAATATCGAGAGTATTAACGTAGGCCCTACCGAGGTAAAGGGTATCAGCCGTTTTACCATTGTCATAGAAGAATCGGAAGATGTGGTACAAAAAGTAGCCCGCCAGTTGGAGAAGCAGGTTGAGGTACTTAAAGTATTTTACAACACCGATGATGAAATCGTTTGGCAGGAAATGGCAATGTACAAAGTGCCTACCAAAGTCATTGCCGAACAGGTAAAGGTAGAACGCCTGTTGCGTCAGTATGGTGCAAATACGGTAGTGATACGTAACGACTACACAGTGTTCGAAACCACAGGGCATCGCGAAGAAATTGATGCTTTGGCAGAAGCCCTGCAACCGTGGGGGCTAATCGAATTTGTGCGTAGTGCCCGTGTAGCAATTATAAAAGCCAGTGAGGGCATACACGACGCTACACTGGAATTTGAAGCAGAACAGCCCAGTGAACCGGCTGTAGAAAATGAATTCCTTGATAAAAGGGACGGAGTGTTTAGTATGTAATATTTTTTGTTTCAAGTTTCAGGTTTAAAGTTGCCACTCAGATGGTAAAGAGGCTTAGGAATGTTGGAACAAATCAATTTTAAAATCAAAATAATTATGACTGAGAGTGGCTGTCTATGAAGCCCAGCGGCTCAGTAGCTAAGAAACTTAAAATAATAAACAAACAGAAGAAAATGGCAAAATTAAATTTTGGCGGGGTTGAAGAAAACGTGGTAACCCGCGACGAATTCCCGTTACAAAAAGCACAACAGGTATTAAAAGATGAAGTAGTAGCAGTTATAGGCTACGGTGTACAAGGCCCAGGCCAGGCGCTAAACCTGCGCGATAACGGTATCAGCGTTATTGTAGGGCAGCGTCAAAACTCAGCATCATGGGATAAGGCTGTTGCCGATGGTTTTGTACCCGGCGAAACCCTTTTTGATATTGAAGAAGCCCTTGAAAAAGGAACAATCATTTGCTACCTGCTTAGTGATGCAGCCCAGATTGAAGTATGGCCTAAGGTTAAGGAAAACCTAACCGCAGGCAAAGCATTATATTTTTCACACGGTTTTGGTGTAACGTTTAATGAGCAAACAGGCATTGTTCCGCCGGAAAATGTAGACGTGTTCCTTGTAGCTCCTAAAGGTTCAGGTACATCATTACGCCGTATGTTCCTGCAAAACCGCGGACTAAACAGTAGTTTCGCTATTTTCCAGGATGCTACAGGAAAGGCTTGGGAGCGTGTGGTATCATTGGGTATCGCTATCGGTTCGGGCTACCTGTTTGAAACGGATTTCCAACGTGAAGTATTCAGCGACCTTACCGGAGAGCGCGGTACGCTTATGGGGGCTATTCAGGGTATTTTTGCGGCTCAGTACGAGGTGCTTCGTTCTAAAGGTCACACTCCAAGTGAGGCGTTTAACGAAACCGTAGAAGAACTTACACAATCGCTTATGCCACTTGTAGCCGAAAACGGTATGGACTGGATGTATGCCAACTGTTCTACAACTGCACAACGTGGTGCGCTGGACTGGTGGAAGAAATTCCGCGATGCTACCAAGCCGGTATTTGAAGAGCTTTACGAAAGTGTAGAAACCGGTAAAGAAGCAGGATACTCTATATCAAGCAACAGTAAGCCGGATTACCGCGTGAAGCTTGAAGAAGAACTTGCCGAACTACGTAACAGCGAAATGTGGCAGGCAGGTAAAACTGTACGTGGTTTACGCCCTGAAAACAACTAATCATTTCACTAGAATAGCTTAAAACCGTTCTGTCATTGCGAGGAGGTACGACGAAGCAATCTGTTTTTAGATTGCCACGCTCCGTTTCTCTGCGCTCGCAATGACGAACGGTATTTTTAACGCAAATACCTACAAGGTTACTAAAACCTTGCAGGAGTAAAAAACACCATGAATACTCATACTACTTACTTCCCATCTATAGAAAGTGTGCAGCAGGCTGCACAGCGCCTGCAAGGCGTGGTAAACCGTACACCGCTTACATTAAACCGTACTGCAAGCGAAATGTATGGCGCTAATATTTATTTTAAGCGAGAAGATTTACAGCCCGTACGTTCGTACAAGTTGCGCGGAGCTTATAACAAAATGGCTACACTAAGCACTGATGAACTTGCCAAAGGTGTAGTGTGTGCCAGTGCGGGTAACCATGCACAGGGCGTAGCTTTTGCGTGTAATAAGATGGAAGTTCGCGGTACTATTTTTATGCCCACACCCACACCGGGACAAAAGCTGGAACAGGTACGTATGTTTGGGGGCGAGTTTGTAAATGTGGTTTTGGCAGGTGATACGTTTGACGAAGCCAAAGACGCCGCACTTGATTTTTGTGCATCAAGAGGGGCTATGTTTATACACCCGTTTGATGATCCGCAAATTATAGAAGGTCAGGCAACTATAGGATTGGAGCTATTGGAACAGTTGCCCGAAAAGATAGACTATGTGTTTGTGCCCATAGGTGGTGGCGGACTTGCCTCAGGGTTGAGTAGCGTATTGCAACAGCTTTCACCCGAAACCAAAATAATAGGGGTGGAGCCTGCAGGCGCACCAAGTATGAAAAAAGCCCTTGAAAAAGGGGAGACCGTGTTGCTGGAACGTATTAATAAGTTTGTAGATGGAGCCGCTGTACAGCGCGTGGGCGAATATACGTTTGATATTTGCAAGCAAACCCTGCACGATATGCATACGGTAGACGAAGGCCGTATATGCCAGGTTATCCTTAGCCTGTATAATAAAGATGCTATAGTAGTGGAGCCCGCCGGAGCCTTATCGGTGGCGGCACTGGGTTATTATGCCAAAGAAATTGAGGGTAAAAATGTGGTATGCGTGATATCGGGCAGCAATAACGACATTACCCGTATGGAGGAAATAAAGGAGCGCGCATTGTTATATGCGGGCTTAAAGCATTATTTCCTGGTGAAATTCCCGCAAAGGCCGGGTGCCCTGCGTGAATTTGTAATGAACGTACTTGGGCCAACTGACGATATTACCCATTTTGAATACACCAAAAAGAACAGCAAAGA
This sequence comes from Flavobacterium sp. RHBU_3, assembly GCF_046613565.1. Taxonomy (NCBI): domain Bacteria; kingdom Pseudomonadati; phylum Bacteroidota; class Flavobacteriia; order Flavobacteriales; family Flavobacteriaceae; genus Flavobacterium; species Flavobacterium sp. RHBU_3. The sequence continues at coordinate 91,394 of NZ_JBKJHC010000004.1, forward strand.
AAAAGGAACAGCTGTAGTGGGTATAGAGCTAAAACAGGCTGCCGAGTTTGAGAGCTTGATTACCAATATGAAAGAGCGTGGTTTTTTTGTAGATTACCTGAACAACCAGCCTTATTTGCTGAATTTGTTGGTATAAAAAACTGGCAGCATTTATTTGCGGATTGCATTCCTAAATTAACCAATAAACAAATCCACAAATAAATTTATTTTACTGCCAGCATTTCTTTTTTAAGCTCAAAGTTCACAATTAAACCGTGAAGCTGCTTCAGGTAATTGTTGTAGTACAAAGCAAAACCCCGTTGATATTGGTTTTTCTTTATAGGAGCTTTTACAAAACAACGTTTTATATCTATTACCTTGCGGTTTTCATCAAGATAATAAGATGCCAGGTAGCCTATTTTATGCTTCATGGTTGCTACAATAGGCGCATCGTTTTTGTATGATTCGTGCGCGTAGCATACTATTACATTGCTATTGAATTTGGCTGCTATTTTTTTCATGTTATGCCTGCGGTCCCAAAACAGTGCTACGTATTGTACATCCTTACGATACTTATGTGCCAGCTTGTTTATAGCAGGAATTTCTCCCAGGCCTGTAACCATACTCGATGAAAATGTAATAAGTACAATAGGCTTTTTAATTTTTGAGAGCTCTAGTTTACCCCCGTTTACTTTTTTAAAGGTATAATCATCAAAAGTGGTAGACCTTAATCTGTACTGGACTAAAGAATCAAAAAGATAGTCGCCCCTTTCGGCATCGCCGGTGCGGTAAGCATGCTCGGCAATGGTTTGGTATTTTTTGAATTTAATACGTAGGGCATTGGAAAAAGAGGTGGTATCAACTTGCGCTGAAACCATCAGTGGAAATAAAAACAGAATAATATATTTTACTAAACCTTTCATCTTTTTGTTTCATTCTTGGGGTATAGTAAAATTACATATAAATATCACTGATTATGAGTATGTTGTGATTTTTGCAGATATTAAGATATTGATAGTGAGGCGTGTTCTTGCGTTTTTTTAAGGTTATGGGGTTAAACCTTGATGAAATGTTAAAATTTGTTTTCTGGAGTATTTAAATCTGTTGAAAACGTTTGAGAAAATTAATTTTAACACAATAGGCTGATTTTTGCTTTTTGTCAGTATTGCCAATGATTTTATGCCGTGTTTTAATGAAACTGCCGTATTTCTTACATTTTATAAATACCCTAAAAAGTGCTTTAAAGGCATTTTAACCATAAAATCTTCTTAAAATGAAATTTTGTAGTAAAAATATGATTGAACAGTAGTCTGTTTAATGAAGCTTTTTAGAGTTTTATTTAAAAAATAAATATTCAGACTAAAGCTATAAACCGTCTTGGTTTGACAGCAAGAGATACAAAAAAACCGCCTAAAGGCGGTTAATATTATTAGTATATGAAAATTAATATCTCCTCATTTGTTGCGCCGGAGCCTTTTTCATATTGGCTTTCATCATTGCTATCTGGTCCTTTAGCATGCCTTGCTTGTCCAGTTTTTTAGCATCAGCAAGTAGCTTTTCTGCTTCTATCTTTTTGTTTTTAGTAAACGATATACCTGCCAGCTGTAGTTTTGCCATAGCCAGGTCCTGATCCATGTTAAGACCCAGTTCTATAGCCTTGCGCAGGTACTTTTCGGCAGTATTAAGGTTTGTTTGGCTGGTAATAATACCTTTAAGGTAGTTATAGTAGCCTTCCTGCTTACGTACCAGTGCGCCGTGTGGGTCTTTTATTTTATCCAGTATTTTATCGGCACCGTCCAGGTCTTGTTTCCTAAGCTTAAAAAATGCCATAATAATTACCTCGTTGCGGAAGTAGGTAACTACTACCAAAGCCGCAATAAGTATAAGGAAAATACCGTTGCCTATATTGTTCTCGGTAAACTGCCATACGGCTGTTGCAAGGATAAGGCCGGCAATAACCAGCTTTATATTTTTATTGAACATATATTATAGTATAAATTTGCGGTGGCAAAGGTAATAATTTTGGATTTAAATAATTTTTATAAAAGCACTTGTGAGAAAAAAAAACCTTTGTATATTTGCACTCGGTTTTGGAAAAAGCATTCCGGAGTCCCGAATAAAGATATTTCAAAGATTTTAAAGATACAAAACAATGAGTAAGAGAACTTTTCAACCATCACAAAGAAAAAGGAGAAACAAGCACGGTTTTATGGAAAGAATGGCATCTGCCAACGGTAGAAAAGTGCTTGCTCGCAGAAGGGCTAAAGGCCGTCATAAACTAACTGTGTCTAGCGAACCAAGGCATAAGAAATAATGTTTGTATTAAACATACATAAAGGTGTTACTTTTTTTTGGTAACGCCTTTTTTTATACCCTAACGAGCCGTACTGCTTTAAAACACTGTTGATAAAGTAGTTTGCTAAAAAGGGAAGCCTAATTGAAATATTGCATAATTTTGTACAGCCGTACCGGCTAATACTAAAACACAACAACAACACACAATGCCAAAAGACAATTCTATTAAATCTGTACTGATCATTGGTTCTGGTCCCATCATCATCGGCCAGGCCTGTGAGTTTGACTACTCGGGTTCGCAGTCGGCGCGCTCGCTGAAGGAAGAAGGGATAGAAGTTATCCTTATTAACTCTAACCCGGCAACGATTATGACCGACCCTTCTATGGCCGATCATATCTACCTGAAGCCGCTTACTACCAAGTCGATCATAGAGATTTTAAAAGCACACCCGAATATCGATGCCGTACTACCTACTATGGGTGGGCAAACCGCACTTAACCTTTGTCTTGAGGCTGAGGAGAAAGGTATATGGGCCGATTTTAATGTGCGCCTTATAGGGGTTGATGTAAATGCTATTAATGTTACCGAAGACCGCGAGCAGTTTAAACAACTACTTGAAAAAATAGGTATACCTGCTGCACCGGCCAAAACGGCTAACTCTTTCCTTAAAGGTAAAGAAATAGCTCAGGAATTTGGTTTTCCGCTTGTAATACGCCCGTCGTTTACGCTGGGTGGTACAGGGGCTGCTTTTGTACACAAAAAAGAAGATTTTGATGAGCTGCTTACACGTGGCCTTGAGGCTTCGCCAATACACGAAGTACTTATAGATAAAGCGCTTTTCGGCTGGAAAGAATACGAGCTGGAGCTGCTTAGGGATAAGAATGATAACGTAGTTATTATCTGTTCTATAGAAAACATGGACCCTATGGGTATCCATACGGGTGATAGTATTACTGTAGCGCCTGCAATGACGCTAAGTGATACTACCTTCCAGAAAATGAGGGATATGGCCATACTGATGATGCGCAGCATTGGTAACTTTGCCGGTGGTTGTAACGTACAGTTTGCTGTAAGCCCTGACGAAAAAGAAGATATAGTTGCTATTGAAATTAACCCAAGGGTATCGCGTTCATCGGCACTGGCTTCTAAAGCTACCGGTTACCCAATTGCTAAAATTGCTGCCAAACTGGCACTGGGTTATCACCTAGACGAATTACAAAACCAGATTACCAAGTCGACTTCGGCGCTATTCGAACCGACCCTTGACTACGTAATAGTGAAAATACCACGCTGGAACTTTGACAAGTTTGAAGGCGCAGACCGCACCCTTGGCCTACAGATGAAATCAGTAGGTGAGGTTATGGGTATAGGCCGTTCATTCCAGGAGGCGCTACATAAGGCTACACAATCGCTTGAAATTAAGCGTAATGGCCTTGGTGCTGATGGTAAAGGTTATACCAACTATGAGCAAATCATTGAAAAACTTACACATGCCAGTTGGGATAGGGTGTTTGTGATTTATGATGCTATACAAATGGGTATACCACTAAGCCGCATTCACGAAATTACCCAGATAGACATGTGGTTCCTTAAACAATACGAGGAACTGTACCTGTTGGAAAAAGAGATTTCTACTTCTACAATAGATACGCTTCCTAAAGACCTGCTGCTTGAAGCCAAACAAAAAGGTTTTGCCGACAGGCAGATAGCGCATATGCTGGGCTGTAAAGAAAGTGATGTGTACAACAAGCGTGATGAGCTGGGTGTAAAACGTGTTTACAAACTGGTAGATACCTGTGCGGCCGAGTTTACAGCTAAAACGCCTTACTACTACTCAACATTTGAGGCTGAGATAGAAAAGGCAGACGGTACTAAGTACGTTCATAACGAAAGTATAGTAACAGACAAGAAGAAGGTTATTGTTCTTGGTTCTGGTCCTAACCGTATCGGTCAGGGTATAGAGTTTGACTACTCTTGTGTGCACGGTGTACTTGCTGCTGCCGAGTGTGGTTATGAAACCATTATGATAAACTGTAACCCTGAAACGGTTTCAACAGACTTTGATACGGCTGATAAGCTGTACTTTGAACCGGTGTTTTGGGAACATATATACGACATTATCCGCCACGAGAAGCCTGAGGGTGTTATCGTTCAGCTTGGCGGACAAACAGCGCTTAAGCTTGCTGAAAAGCTAGACCGTTACGGAATAAAAATCATAGGTACCAGCTTTGATGCGCTGGATCTTGCGGAAGACCGCGGACGTTTCTCAGACCTGCTTACAGACCTGGGCATTCCATTCCCTAAATTCGGTATTGCAGAAAGCGCTGATGAAGCCAGTAAGCTTGCAGAAACCCTTGATTTCCCACTATTGGTAAGGCCAAGTTATGTACTGGGTGGCCAGGGTATGAAAATTGTAATCAACAAGCAGGAGCTTGAAGAGCACGTTATAGACCTGCTTAAGAGTATCCCGGGCAACAAACTATTGCTGGACCACTACCTTGATGGCGCCATAGAGGCTGAGGCCGATGCAATATGCGATGGTGAGGATGTTTACATCATCGGTATTATGGAGCACATAGAGCCATGTGGTGTACACAGTGGTGATAGTAATGCTACACTGCCACCGTTTAACCTGGGTGAGTTTGTAATGCAGCAAATAAAAGACCATACCAAAAAGATAGCACTTGCGCTAAAAACGGTAGGTCTTATAAACATACAGTTTGCAATAAAAGATGATACCGTATACATTATTGAGGCAAACCCAAGGGCGAGCCGTACTGTACCATTCATAGCAAAAGCGTATGGTGAGCCTTATGTAAACTTTGCTACCAAAGTAATGCTGGGAGAGAAGAAGATTAAAGACTTTACCTTTAACCCGCAACTAAAAGGTTTTGCTATAAAACAACCGGTGTTCTCGTTTAACAAGTTCCCTAAGGTGAACAAAAAACTGGGGCCAGAAATGAAATCGACAGGTGAAAGCATCCTGTTTATAGACGACCTTAAAGACGACCAGTTCTACGAACTATACAGCCGTCGTAAAATGTATCTTAGCAAGTAAGTACTTGTATCTTTTATATCTTTGTCAACCCCTGCATACTCTGCGGGGGTTGCTGTTTTTAGGGTAAATGTAGTGTAAAAGCTATTTTTGCTTAAATGTCACCTTTTTTCCGTGCTTCATAACTGTGTTTAGGCTCTTTGTGTTAAATTAATGTTATATGTTTGCGGTAAACACGATAACCCACACTATGAAACCACTAACAAAAACCGTAAGCCATTTTAGGCTTATCCTGCTGCTGTTAATCGGGTACTCCGGTTTTGCTCAGGTTGATTTTACGGAGAGTAACCTGCCTATTGTTATTATCACTACCGATAATAACGCCGAGATTCCGGATGATCCTAAAATTCCTGCAAGTATGAAAATTATTTATCATACAGACGGTGGTACAAATTATGTAGCCGACCAGGATACCCCATCGTTACTTAATTATAATGGGCGTATAAAAATAGAGCTGCGTGGCTCTACATCTCAGGATTTGCCTAAAAAGCAATACGGGTGGACAACCTATGAAAATGATAATACTACTAAAAAGAAAGTGAGTATAATGGGGATGCCTAAGCAAAACGACTGGATTTTAAATGGTCTTGCTTTTGACTCGTCTCTTATTCGCGATTATATTTCTTACAACCTTTCGCGCCAGATAGGTTTTTATACCACACGTACACAATATTGTGAACTTGTAATTAACGGCGATTATAAAGGCCTGTATATTTTACAGGAAAAATTAAAAGACGATGCCAATCGCATAAATATAGAAGCCATAGACGAAAATGCATCGGAAGGCATGGCTTTAACAGGCGGTTATATTACCAAAGCTGATAAAACTACCGGTGGCGACCCTGTGGCATGGAGTATGTCTTCTTATTCCGGTACAACAGATTTTATACATGAGTTGCCTAAACCTGATGATATTACTACGGCGCAAAACGATTACATACACCAGAAGTTTAATAGCCTTGCTATTACTTCACATATTAATAATACGGATTTTGCTACAGGCTATCCCGCCATAATTGACATTCCTACGTTTGTAGATTTTATGATAATGGGCGAGCTTACCAGTAATGTCGACTCTTATCAGGTGAGTACATTTTTCCATAAGGATATTGGCGGTAAGCTGAGAGCGGGACCTATTTGGGATTTTAACCTTACCTATGGTAACGACCTTTTTATGTACGGCTTTGACCGAAGCCATACCGATGTGTGGCAGTTTGATAATAGTGATAATAATGGTCCTAAGTTTTGGAAAGACCTGTTTAGCAGCCCCGAATTTAAATGCTACTTTTCACGCAGGTGGAATGAGCTAACACAGCCCGGGCAACCGCTTAGTTATGATTCTATAGTGGATTTTATAAACCAAACCGTAGATCTTATTTATGATGCATCGGTAAGGGAACAGCAACGTTGGGGTACTGTACCTAATTTTGAAGGGGATATTTATAATATGAAAAACTGGCTTTCGCAGCGCATTGCGTGGATTACAAACCACGCAGGTTCTTATGCTGCGTGCCAGGATCCGGTTTTGCCTTCATTGGTTATTACAAAAATAAATTACCACCCCGGAGAAACCGATGCCTTCCCTGTATCTGATGACCAGGAGTTTTTTGCAGTAAAAAATACCGGTACTACTACAGTAGATTTAACAGGTGTATACCTGCGCGAGCTGGGTGTTTCTTACCAGTTCCCGGCTAATAGTACCATAGCAGCAGGAGCTACATACTATATAGCAGGTAATACCGCTGTGTTTACCCAGAAATACGGTTTTGCCCCGTTTGGCGAATTTCAACGTACGCTGTCTAACAGTACCCAAAAAATCGTACTTGCCGATGGTATGGGGAATATAATAGACACGGTAGAATATTCAGACAGCAGCCCATGGCCCGATGCCGATGGTAACGGCAACTATCTTTCACTTATTAACGATGCCTCAGATAACAGCCTTGCAGTAAGCTGGGAAGCAGTAAGTGATGCCGCTCTTTCTACAGAAAACCATCAGGTTTTGGCAAGTGTTACAGTGTATCCTAACCCTGCCACTGAGGTGTTGAATGTGCGCTCTAACGAAGTGATAAGCAGCTATGAAGTATACAATATATACGGAGCCCTTATGTTTAAGGGGAATACTAATACCTCTGCATTTAGTGTAAGTATAGCCAAACTTTCTTCGGGGGTATACCTGCTTAAACTAAAAAATGATGCAGGGGCTGTAAGCCATAAGATAATAAAACAATAAAAAGAAAAATACATTTGTTTAAGAAAGGCTGCCTCACAGTTGAGCGCAGCCTTTTTTTGTTGCTGTATTATTGATACTTTTGAGACAGTAAATCAGGGACTGTAAATGAATCTTTTTAAAAACATCAATAAAAATGCCGAAGCCAGTACTACAACGGGTTTTGGTTCTAACGCAGGGAGCTATGGCGGGCGTTTTATAAACAAAGACGGGTCGGCTAATATAGAAAAACGAGGTCTTTCATTTTTTGGGCGCATCAGTTGGTTTCATACACTGGTAAACATGTCCGGGTGGAAGTTTCTGGGTATCATTTTTCTGTTCTATGCTGTTATCAACTTCATTTTTGCGTTGCTGTATTATATCATTGGGGTAGAAAACCTTAGTGGTATAGGCGATACAGGTTCGGAGTGGGTAAAGTTTGGCAAAGCTTATTTTTTCAGTGCGCAAACCTTTACTACGGTAGGGTATGGGCACATAAGCCCATCGGGTGTTATTACCAGTGCTGTGGCTGCTACCGAAGCCCTTACGGGGCTGCTTAGCTTTGCTATTGCTACCGGTTTGTTTTACGGACGTTTCAGCAGGCCAAAGGCACACCTTATATTTTCGCACAATGCACTGGTTGCTCCGTATAAAGGAGGGAGAGGACTTATGATGCGTTTAGCATCGCACAAAAACACTAACCTGCTCGATGCCGAAGTACGTGTAACCCTGGGTATAGTATTAGAGGAAAACGGTATACCGGTAAATAAGTTTTATCAGTTACCGCTGGAAATGAGTAAAATTAGTTCCATGTCGCTGAGCTGGACGCTGGTTCACCCCATAGATGAAAACAGCCCGTTACACGGTTTTACCGAAGACGATTTTGGCTTGATAGAAGGGGAGTTAATATTGTACGTTAAGGCATTTGACGACCTGTACAGCAATACCGTAGCCATAAGCACCAGTTATACCTTTGACGAGGTGGTTTACGGTGCTAAATTTGAAATGATGTACGATGAAAACGATGACCAAAGTAAAACCATATTGTACCTGGATAAGATAAACAGGTTTAGGAAAGTGGAGCTTGGGTAGTAAAGTATTTTCAAAATAAAACTATTTTGCTTCCCGCCAATATTTAAACGGAAACAGTAACATCCCAAAACATTCGCCGTGTTCTTTACCCAGATGCTTGTGGTGCATTTTGTGGGCGCGGCGTACCGCTTTCCCATATCGGCTTTCTGCTTTTCGGAACAGTTTAAACCGCTGGTGGATAAAAATATCATGTACCATAAAGTAAGCAAATCCATAAGCAAAAATTCCTAGCCCTATGGCAAGGCCTATTTCCAGGATGCCGTTTCGCCAAAGCAGGAAGAAGCCTATGCTTACCAATGCATAGAAGACAAAAAAGGTGTCGTTTCGTTCAAACCACGATTCGTGGTCTTTGTGATGATGGTCTTTGTGCAGGCTCCACAAAAAGCCATGCATTACGTATTTGTGTGTAAACCACGCCATAAATTCCATAATGCCAAAGGTGAGGAAAAAAACCAGTATGTATATCCAGATAGCCATAATGTGCGTTTTAAAGAATGTTTAGCCTATAGTTTACGTAGCAGCGTGCCAGCAGTGTAATTTTTTGGTAATCAGGTACACGGATGCGTCGGTTTTTAATTTCCAGCGGTGGTGTATTTTTCAGTTTGGTAAGCAGTTTTCTGTAATATACATAAGCGGTATATACACCAAAACGCGCTTCTTTAGGCAGTTGTACTATGCCGGCGTAACCTGCCGCCAGGTCGGCTTCTATTTCGTTTATAATGGCCTGTTTGGTAGCATCGGTCATGTCGTTAAGGTTCAACGAAGGAAAGTAACTTCTGTCCAGCTCCTCGGTATCGGCTTTAAGGTCGCGCAGAAAGTTTACCTTCTGGAACGCCGAACCCAGCCTCATGGCACTTGGTTTTAATTCTTCATAACGGGCGTCGTTTTTGTTTACAAACACTTTCAGGCACATAAGCCCTACCACATCGGCGCTACCGTAAATGTACTCATTATATTCGGCGAAAGACGTGTAATCTTTTTTAACCAAATCCTGTTTCATACTTTTCATAAAAGCATCAATCAGGTGGTGTGGTATTTCATACTTCTTTACAGTATGCTGAAAACCATTCAGTACCGGATTAAGGCTAATGCCATCGGTAAGTGCGTTTTCAAGATCCTGTTCAAAACGGGCAAACAGGATCTCTTTATTGTAGTCGTGAAAGCTGTCTACAATTTCGTCGGCAAGGCGCACAAAGCCATAAATATTATAAATGTCTTGCCGTATGCTTGGGGCAAGCATTTTTACCGCCGTAGAAAACGACGTGCTGTAGGCACGGGTAATGATGCGTGCACAGGCAAATGATACGTTGTCGAATATACTTTTCATGTGGGTGAGGTTTCTGTTGTATGTTTAGCAAGTTGTTTTTTTACAAGATCGGCTACCAGCTTACCCGAAATCAGGGCAGGGGGTACACCTGGTCCCGGTACAGTAAGCTGCCCGGTAAAGTATAGGTGTTGTACTTTGGGGCTGCGGAGTTTGGGGCGCAAAAAGGCGGTTTGCCATAGCGTATTGGCCAGGCCGTACGCGTTACCTTTGTAAGAGTTATAATCGTTTATAAAATCGTTCAGGCAAAATGACTCTGCAAATAGTATGTTTTCTCGCACTAATTGCCCTGTAAGGTTTTCCAGTCGGGTTATAATCATGTCAAAATACTTATTGCGAAGTTCCTGTGTATCTTCAATACCCGGTGCCAGAGGTATTAAGAATGTTCCTGCTTCTTTACCCTCTGGGGCTGCGCTTTTATCGGTTTTCGAAGTAAAACTTGCATAAAACAAAGGTTCATCGGGCCAGCGTGGATTGTCATATATATCCTTGGCATGTACATCAAAGTCGGTATCAAAAAACAGCGTGTGGTGCTGTACATTCTGTATTTTCTTATCAAACCCTACATAAAATAGGAGGGAAGAAGGGGCAAAGGTGCGGGTATCCCAGTACTTTTCGCTGTACTTGCGGTAGTGTGGTTCCAGCAGGGTTTCACCATGATGATAATCGGCACCACATATTATGGTATCGGCGCTAAAACGGCTACCGTTAATTTCAAGATAGCTTGCCTCTGCGTTTTCTACACCTATTTTATTTACAGGAGAATTTGTAACTATGGTTACGCCCAGTTCGGTAGCCAGTTTTACCATACCTTCAATTACGCTGTACATACCATTTTTAGGATGCCAGGTGCCCAATCCAAAATCGGCAAAGTTCATAAAGCTGTAAAACGATGGTGTGTCGCTTGGCTTGGCACCCAGGAACAGCACCGGGAATTCCAGTATCTGTACCAGTTTAGGGTTTTTAAACCGCTTGCGTATATCTCGAGATATGTTGCCTATAAACTGAGACAAACGCGTAATGGTTTGTGGGGTTACTAGTTCCAGAGGTGATTCGCCCGGACGGTACACCAGGTTTTTTATGGCAATGTCATAATTACTGCGGGCTTCGGCCATAAAATCAAGTAGCTCTTTGCCGCTACCGGGTTCTATGGCATCAAAAGTTTTGGCTATATCTGTAAGGTTATCGGCTATGTCTACAAAATCATTTTCCCCGAAATATACCCTATATGCCGGAGATAGCTTTTCTATGCTATAGTAGTCAGAAGGTTTCTTCCCAAAGTCTGCAAAAAAGCGCTCAAAAACGTCGGGCATCCAGTACCAGGTAGGTCCCATATCAAAGGTAAAACCATCTTTTACGAGCCTGCGGGCACGCCCACCGGGAGTGGCGTTTTTTTCGTATACGGTAACCTTATGGCCTTCTTGTGCCAAGTAGCAGGCTGCCGCTAACGACGAAAACCCTGAGCCTATTATTTTTATATCTTTTTGCATTTTGTTCAGTTACCTTTTATTGGTGAGTTTGTTTAATAAAGCCTCTCTTTGAAATTACTGCATCGTATCGGCAAACTCCTTTACAGACCGGTACGTTTTTATATTGTTTTGCAACTGCTTGCTGTCTACAAAGCCGGCACAGCGCCCACAGAGTATAAATTCGTTTTGGGAATCCTTTAACAATTGTTTTTTTGTTTCGGAGACATAATCGTTTGTCCCGCCCGGGCGGGGTTCTACAGTCATATAGGTTATAAACGATATGTTGTCAAACAATTTTTTTATCTCCCCTAAATCCTCCATAGGCACGCTTTCGCCCAGGTAAACAGTATGATAGCCATTGTATAGTAATTCATAGTTAATAAGCATCAGGCCTATTTCGTGTATTTCGCCTTCAGGCAGATACAATACATACGTGCGTTCGCCCTTAAGTGGTTTACCCTGTTGTAATGGTTCTATGTTTACCATTATTTTCTGTTTTACCAGGTTGCTTATAAAATGCTCGTGCGCAGGAGTTATGGTATCGGTTTGCCACAGGTTGCCCACTTCTTCCAGCAGGGGTATAAAACAGTTGTAAAATATTTCCCTGAACGGGCGCGACGCAAGCAGTTCGTTATAGGTATCCAGGAACAGCTTGGTGTCAAAGTTCATCATAGAAAACTTAAAGTTGCGCAATACGTGGTCGTTTACCGTTTTGCTGGTAATAATTTCTTTTACCATTTCCGGTATGCGCTCTTCGGGCAGTTTGGCTATGTTGCTTATTTTGTAGCCAAAGTTGTTCAGCGTGTTTATGTTAAGTAACTTTTGAAGGTTACGCGTGTCATACACCCTTACGTTAGTATCGGTACGCATGGGCTGCAATACGCCATAGCGTTTTTCCCAAATCCTTATGGTATGCGCTTTAATACCGCTAAGGTTTTCAAGGTCTTTTATTGTAAAGGTGTTTTTTATTTTGTTCATGTTTTTTGTAAAAACGTTAAACAAATTTAGGTTAAACAATTTGTCTTCTTGCTTAAACAGTTCTTAAATTTTAACTAATAACCGGATAGTTATTAACAGTATAGGTAATATGGTGCAGTAGAATGACAGGAGTTTATAGCCCGTAATTGTACTATAATCCTTAAGCAGGTGTTATGCAGGTGTAAATTTTAATGCATTGGGGCTAACATGCTCATAACTAATGTTTTTTTTGTCAAAATAAAGTGTACCTTTGCACCTTCAAAAAAAAGGAAGATGGCTGCTATCAGAAACATTGCAATTATTGCCCACGTTGACCACGGTAAGACTACCCTGGTAGACAAAATTATGTACCACTGCCAACTGTTCCGTGATAACGAGAACACAGGCGACCTTATCCTGGACAACAACGACCTGGAGCGCGAACGCGGTATTACCATTACATCTAAAAACGTATCGGTAACTTACAAAGGCACAAAAATCAACATTATAGATACTCCGGGCCACGCCGACTTTGGTGGCGAGGTAGAGCGTGTACTAAACATGGCCGACGGTGTACTACTACTTGTAGATGCTTTTGAAGGCCCAATGCCTCAAACGCGTTTTGTACTTCAAAAAGCAATTGCGCTTGGCCTTAAGCCATGTGTGGTTATAAACAAGGTAGATAAGGAAAACTGTACACCTGAAGAAGTACACGAAAAAGTATTCGACCTTATGTTTGAGCTTGGTGCAGAGGAGTGGCAGCTTGATTTCCCTGCTGTATACGGTTCGGCTAAGCAGAACTGGATGAGCGTAGACCACAAAATTAAAACTGAAAACATAGAGCCGCTACTGGATATGGTACTGGAGCACATACCGGAACCAAAAGTATCTGAAGGTACGCCGCAGCTGCTTATCACGTCTCTAGACTTTAGTAGCTTTACAGGCCGTATAGCTATTGGTCGTCTTCAGCGTGGTACGCTTAAAGAAGGCCAAAACGTAAGCCTTGTTAAGCGCGATGGTAAAGTAATAAAGACTAAAATAAAAGAACTTCACGTTTTTGAAGGTATTGGCCGTAGAAAAACTGATGAAGTTCAGGCTGGTGATATCTGTGCTATTGTAGGTCTTGAAGGTTTTGAAATTGGTGATACTGTTGCTGATTTTGAAAACCCTGAAGCACTTGCTACAATTGCTATTGATGAGCCTACAATGAGTATGCTTTTCACCATTAATGATTCTCCTTTCTTTGGTAAAGAAGGTAAATTTGTTACCTCTCGCCACATTAAAGACAGGTTAACAAAAGAGCTTGAAAAAAACCTTGCCCTACGTGTAAACGAAACGGACAGTGCTGATAAATTCATGGTTTTCGGCCGTGGTGTACTTCACTTGTCTGTACTTATCGAAACAATGCGTCGTGAAGGTTACGAACTTCAAATCGGTCAGCCGCAGGTTATCATCAAAGAAATTGACGGTGTTAAATGTGAGCCAATCGAAGAGCTTACAATTGACCTACCTGAAAACCTATCGGGCCGTGCAGTAGAATTTGTAACGCTTCGTAAAGGTGAAATGCTAAGCATGGAGCCAAAAGGTGAGCGTATGATTATACAGTTCAATATTCCTTCTCGTGGTATCATCGGTCTTAGGAACCAGCTACTTACTGCTACTGCAGGTGAGGCTATTATGGCTCACCGTTTCCTTGAATACCAGCCGTTTAAAGGTGAAATTCCAGGACGTCTTAGCGGATCGCTTATTTCTATGGAAAACGGTAAGGCTATCCCTTACTCAATTGACAAACTACAGGAACGTGGTAAATTCTTTGTAGACCCTAACGAGGACATCTACGAAGGCCAGGTAATTGGTGAAAACAGCCGTGGCGATGATATGGTTGTAAACGTAACCAAAACTAAAAAACTTACTAACGTTCGTTCGTCTGGTGCAGATGATAAGGCAAGGATTATCCCTGCTATTAAATTCTCACTTGAAGAGGCACTGGAGTACATCCAGAAAGATGAGTACGTAGAGGTAACGCCTAAGAGCCTTCGCCTGCGTAAAATCTACCTTAACGAGAACGACCGTAAGCGTTTTAAAATTGCTTAGTTAGTTGATGGTTGTTGGTTAACAGTTGTTAGCCTGCACTATCACTGTGATATATGAAACTCCTGCCACTTGGCGGGAGTTTTTTGTTTAATGCAGGCAATAAGGCAATAACCAAATATTTATCTTAGCACATTTTAATCAACTAACTATTTATGGTCAAAGGTTTTTTTCAGTTTATACTTTTCGGAATTGTTTTTATCGCTATTATTATATATCAGTTTTTTTTTAGCAAAAAAGCGGTCGTAAAGCGTAGCCTTAAAAAATTTCCTGTAACACGCATTGGTAATTTTAAAGAAGGAGAACGAGGAAGGATTACAGGAACGATAATTTATGCAGGCAAAATTCTTGAAGCTCCTTTATCCGGTAGGGAATGCTGCCATTACTATGTGCATATCGAAGAAAGTTCGGGGGGTAAAAGCAATAGTTGGAATACCCTTGTAGAAGAAGAAATTACCGGTACAGTGGTACTGCAGGATGGTAACCATTATGCACTGATGAAGCATGCTAATCTTAAAAGTTATATTGTGCAGGACAGGGATTACAGTTCCGGTACTTTTAATGATGCCACCCCTCAGTTAGAAGCTTATCTTAACGATCGTGGCCACGAAAGCGTAGGTGTTTTAGGTTTTAATAAAAGTATACGATATAAAGAAGGCATACTTGAACAAGGCGAAAGGGTAACCGTAGCAGGTTTGGGCGAATGGAAACAGGCGGAAGATGTAGGGCTGCCGGCTGAATATGGTACCGTGCTTGTAATGCGTTCCGGTACTGATACGATTTACATGAGTGATGCAAGGGATATTGTGAATGGATAGCTTGTTGAGGGTTAAAATGAACTAATGCACAATCATTGTTTTTAGCTATTTTTGCCGTAAACACAACGTCATCATGAAAAAAATACTTTTTAGTATAGCCCTTGCCGGTATGGCATTCCAGCTACAGGGGCAGGAGCTGTACATGCCGCGTAATATAAAACAAGCTTATGCCAATGGCACGCGCAGTATTACGGGTGCACCGGGGCCTAACTACTGGCAAAACAAAGGTGTATACAACGTTAAGGTGCAGGTAGATGATAAAACCAAATTGGTTACCGGCACCGAAACCATAGCTTATACAAACAACAGCCCCGATGAAATGCGTGGGCTTATCATCCGTTTTGTAAATAACATACATAAACCCAATGCACCGCGCAGCAATTATGCAAGTGATGATTTTCTTACCACCGGGCTCAAGATTACGGCACTGTCTGTGAATGGTGAGAAAATTGATGCAAAAAGCGAAAACTGGGGTACTGTAGGCGGCGTGCGCCTGAACAAAGCCCTGTCAGCGAAATCTGTTGCAACGATTACTATTTCATGGGAATACCCTTTGTCTAAAGAAAGCGGCAGGGAAGGGCAGCTGGACCCCGAAACGTTTTATGTAGCTTATTCTTATCCGCGTGTGTCGGTGTATGACGATTACAACGGTTGGGATATGTTGCCACATACTGACGGGCAGGAGTTTTATAACGACTTTAACGATTATAATTTCGAAATTTCGGCACCAAAAAACTACGTGGTTTGGGCTACGGGCGATTTCCTGAACCCGGAAGACGTATTGCAGCCCGAACACCTGAAGCGCTTTAAAAAGTCGCTTAAAGAAGACAAGATTGTACACGTGGCTACTGAAGCCGAAATGAAAGCCGGTAAGGTTACTAAACAGTCCGACTGGAATACCTGGAAGTTTAAGGCTGATAATATTACCGATTTCTGTTTTGCCCTGAGCAACCATTACGTTTGGGATGCCGCCAGTGTGCAGCTAAAAACAAAACGTGCCAGTGTGCAGGCTGCCTATAACAACGGTGCCAAGGATTTTGAACAATACACCGGATGGATGCGCTACAGCCTTAAGTGGTATACTGATAATTGGCCGGGTGTAGAGTACCCTTATCCGGTAATGACTGCCATACAGGGTTTTGCAGATATGGAATACCCTATGATGATTAACGACAGCAGTATACCTAATGATTTTCAGGATGCGCGCCTTACTGCCGACCACGAAATAGCACATACGTACTTTCCGTTTTATATGGGGATAAACGAAACCCGCTATGCCTTTATGGACGAAGGCTGGGCCACCACACTGGAATACTTGATTGGAATTGACGAAAATGGCATAGAAAA
Source organism: Flavobacterium sp. RHBU_3 (assembly GCF_046613565.1). Lineage (NCBI taxonomy): Bacteria > Pseudomonadati > Bacteroidota > Flavobacteriia > Flavobacteriales > Flavobacteriaceae > Flavobacterium > Flavobacterium sp. RHBU_3. The sequence goes on from NZ_JBKJHC010000004.1 coordinate 108,031, forward strand.
AGCCGAACAGTTTTATAAAAACTTCCGTGTAGACCGTTACTCTAAGTTAGTAATGACCGAGGTAGACCAGCCCATAATAAGTATGAGCAGCCAGGTTAATGGCTCGGGTTATGGCTTTAATGCCTATACCAAGCCATCATTAGCGTACCTTGCCCTTAAAGATTACCTGGGCGATGCTTTGTTTAAAAAGGCGCTGCACCATTATATGGACAACTGGAATGGCAAGCACCCTATACCATGGGATTTCTTTTATAGCATGAATACCGGTTCTGGGAAAGACCTGAACTGGTTTTGGAACAACTGGTTTTTTAGCAATAACTATATTGACCTGAAAGTTACTGCCGCCACGGCTAACGGTAGCAATATAAATATTAGTTTGGATAATATGGGAGGCTTTGCAGTGCCGTTTGATGTAGTTGCCACCCTTGAGGACGGTTCTAAAGAGAAAACGCATTTTACACCTTCTGTATGGGAATCGGGTAGTGGCAAGGTTAATGTAACCGTTAGTGCCAAAAAGAAAGTCACTTCAATAGAAATAAATGGCGGTATTTTTATGGATACTACCCCGGCTGATAATACAATGCAGGTAAAGTAATTGTATGTAATATAAAACAAATGCCCACCCTTTTTGGGGTGGGCATTTGTTTTGCGGGACTATTTTAATATTATTTTCTTCGCCATGTATGTCCGTCAAGGTCGTCAAAGCCCATTATGCCTTTTCCCTGTACAAAATAAACGTACTTAAGTGTGGGTAAAGGCCATTGAGCAGACGCTCCGGTTTCATTAATGGTTGTACGAATAACACCGGTGTAGGTTGTATTCTGGGCTTGCAGCGTATATTCTTTTTTAGAAAGATCGATACCGGTTTCGGGGATTTTCTCAGAAAAAGGTTTTAGTCCTATAGATACTGTAAAATCTGAATCATCAGATGGTATTGCATTTATGCCGCTGAAAGACGTAGGCCATTTTTTCTGCCTGATAAAAAAGGAAGATTCTCCTAAATAAGCTTCTTTGCGAAATAAGGTAGAATACATTTCTATATATTGCTCGTCATAATAAAAATTGACAAAATCCTGAGAGTTGGTATTTTCAGCTTCAGAATGTTTTGTAATTTCATTAAGGCGGACTACAAATTGTAATGTTTCCAAATCCTCATTTACATAAGTAATGGTATCGCCGGGATTGTAGCAATTTGTAGGAATTAATTTTAATACGTCGTCATCATTAAACTGATAATAAGACGTTTTAGCACTAATAGTGTTGGTGTCTTCAGCAGTACAACTGCACAGCAGACACACAATAGTAAGGGGGAGTACTATTTTTTTCATCTTCTTGGGGGCATTGTAATTACAAAGTTACTAACTTAAAGTACAAAAGTAAATAGGTAAAACCCTATAAAAACAAATGTTACGATAAGGTTTTCTTATACAGTAGTCGTTTTCCTGTTAGAAATGTAAAGATATAAAATATTAACAATCAAAAGTTTACATTTTTAAATATTTTTTACTCGCCCAAAGAAGAAAAGCCGAAAATGTTTTTTAAAACACTATAAACTATAGAAAATTTAGTAGGTTTTTGCTTATCTGATAAGTGAAAAATGCCCGCGTACAATCCTGCCATTCTCTAAAGTTATGGTAAACCAGTAGTCTGATGCTGGTAACGGATTTCCGTTTAGTGTCCCATCCCACCCGGTAGAATTACCAAAGAATCCGTATAAAAGCTTACCGTAACGGTCAAATATTTTTACCGTTACATTAGGGCGGGTGTTAAGGTGACGGATGTACCAAGTGTCGTGTACACTGTCGCCGTTAGGGGTGAAATAATTTGGGTAATCAAGTATAAAAGCGGTTTTAGTTTTTATACCACAACCGTTTTCATCTTTTACAAAAATGGTATACTCACCACTTTCCAGCCCGGTAAACGCATTACTGTTTTGCCATTGTATCCCGTCTGTAGAATATACATAATCTCCGGGGCCCTGTGCCAGTACCTTAATACTGTTATAGCCGCCGTTAAAGTCGTTTACTTCAAGGCTTATAGACGTGGCAATACCCGATTCGTTTACGGTAAAGGTTTTTGTACCCACGCATCCATGAATATTGGTAAGCGTAACTTTATAAGTACCTGCCGCGGCTGTAGAAATTGTTTGCGTGGTTTGCGCAGGCGTGGTGTCCCATAGGTACGACGTAAAACCGCTACCGGCATCGAGCGTTACGGTGTCGCCCTGGCATAGGGTAATATCTTCATTCGCTATGGCACTGCCAAAGGTATATACAATAAGCTGCACCGGTACCATGCCATAACAGTCGTTGCCCTGGGTTAGGCGGGCATATACGGTTTGGTTGTTTACTATGGTATTTGTGTACGCTTCCGGGGTAGTAATGGGATTACTGAGTACCAGGGCATCGTTATACGATGGGTAATACTTAAGCTGAACACCGGATGGCAACCCGTTTAAAATTGCACTGTTTTGTGTAGTGAGGTCAAATGTATAATAACCGTCTTCATCTGTATCGCAGGCCTCCATAGGGGCTGGAGTAGCAAGGGTATTGTTAGATGTGTCCAGCGTAACCACAGCTACACCGTGGCAACCATACTGATCCTGAATACGTACATATATGGGCTGAAGCGAGGTGGAGTTATAAAATAATGAAGGGTTAGCAATGGCATTGGTATTATTATCGGCATCATTTTGTGTAAGGAAATACCCCACTGCCTGATAATTTGTGTTGCCGTTTGCAGCTACCTGTCCGGCTTGTTCCAGATTATAAGCAGAAAGTCCGTCGGTATCATCATCACATTGTAGTAGCGTATAGCTGCCCAGTGTTAGGGGAGCACTATATTCCAGTGTAATTTCTCCCTCTATAGCACAGCTGGGGGTAAAGCTTATTTCTACTTTGTATGTTCCGGTAGAAGTGGCAGTATACGTGGCCGATGTAGCTCCACTAAGTGCAGCCCCGTCTTTGTACCACTGGTAACCCGTAGCACTTGGTGTTGTACCGTCGATAACAAAAGCTTCACCGTTACACAATGGATTATTGGTTGCAAAAAGCCTGTCGGGGCCTAAATCGGCTTGCGAGTTAAAACTGCCCCCGCCTAAAAATATGGCAGAATCATAACGGTAATTGCCCTCATCGGCAATAACCAGTTTTATATGGTATTGTGTACCCGGAACCACTGTTGCTGTGGCATCCATTACCTTAGTTTGCCCGTTAAAGTTAGTAGGGTAGTCGGTGCCGTTAAAAGCATCAAAATATTGTTCATTCTGTGCCGGGCAGGCTCCGGGAATATTCGGGTGTACCGATGTAACCTTTACGGGAATATCAGTACCGGGAACTATAGCCAGGTTTTGATAGGGGGCTGCACTGCCGGCTTCCTTTAATAAAAAGGCAAAACCGTCGGAATAGGTACAGGGGGCGGTATCGTGGTATTCTTCACTGGCCAGCAGGTAGCTAAAATGTATGTTGTTTGCCAGCGGAATAAAGTCAAATTCAAGTACCGTAGCGTTTACTGAGTTGTTAATGCCTAATGATTGCTGCAAGTCGGTATCGCCGCCCCAGTTAAGTCCGCCTCCGTCATCCTGTAGGGTAGTATTAGGGCCTATGGCTTTAATAGCACGTCCGGTACTTAGTATTACACCTTCCTGTAACGGAAAAATACTGCCATTACTGTTAAAATAACCATAGCTGTGGGTGCCGTCATCAAAGAAGCCTCCTGAAACCGATACATTGCTTACCGAAATACATTGGTTTTGAACCAATACATTCTGTATAAGTTGCGTTCCTGTATAGGTATCGTCTACCTGTATGTTTTGGGCTGTAGCCGAAATACTTACAAGTACAGATAATGCAGTAAAAAAGAGGTGTAATCTACGTTTGTCCATTGTAGCGGCAAAGATAACCTACCTGTTATATTTTTGTGTAATAAACGTTTATTTTAACGTTTATCTTACAATTAATTACATTTTGTAGTGTAGATAGTGATGCTAATCTTTATAAGATGTACTAAAAAGGTTTTTAAAATGATATTCGGTAGATTTTGACTAACGTATTAGGGCAAAGTGTCCTTTTACATTATCGCCGTTTTCCAGGTTAATTACAAACCAGTAATCAGTAGCCGGTAAGGGCTTACCGTTTAGCGTACCATCCCAGCCTTCAGAGCGGTAGCCAATATTTGTAATCAGTTTTCCAAAACGGTCGAATATGTTTACCGATACCCCCGGGCGAGTGGTTAAGTAGCGTATGCGCCACGTATCTTGCGTGCCATCGGCATTTGGGGTAAAGTATTTAGGGTAGTCCAGTATGTAAAGAGATTTGCTATATACGGGGCTACAGCCATTTATATCGCGTACATAGAATGTATAATGACCGGTTTCAAGCTCATCAAACACGTTGCTATCCTGCCAGTTTACACCATCAAGCGAGTATTCGTAGGTTCCATAACCACCAGCAGTTACTATAAGGCTGTTGTGGCTACCCCTAAAGTCGTTTACTTCATAGGTAACATCTGCTGCCGCCCCTGATTGTTCTACAGTAAAAGTTTTACTGCCCTGGCATCCCTGGGTATTTACAAAAGTTACGGTATAGTCTCCGGGAGTAGTTACGGTAAGGGTTTGCCCAGTCTGAACCGGAAGAGTATCCCATGTATACGAAACATAGCCTGTACCGGCATCAAGCGTTAAGGGGTGGCTGTCGCATAAAATAACCGATTCAGGCAGTATAGCATTGCCAAAACTATATACTATCAGCGGAACCTGTATTGTGGCGGCACAACCCTGGGCATTGCCAAGCCGGGCATACAATGTTTGTGTGTTTTTTGTGGTGTTTATAAAACTGCTACCCAATGGGCTAATATTTGCAATTGCTTCTGTTTCGGTGGTAAAAAATGACAGTGTGGTGCCGGTAGGGTAGCCGGTAAGTATTGATGCCGAAATACTATCAAGGCTGAATGCTGTATAACCATCATCGGTACCATCGTCATCACAAAGTCCGATAGGAGTAACCGGTAATGTTGCAAATACCGGAACAGAAAGTACTACAGGCATACTTACTATACAGCTGTATTCATTCCTTACACGTGCATATATGGTTTCATCCGCTACGGTATTGTAAAAAGGTGTGTCGTTAGAGGCAGGTATACTATTAATATCTGCGTTGGCATCGGCAAGGCTGCTGTGGTAAGACACTACACTAATCCCTGTGTTGTTTTCGGCTATTTGTTCCGAAACCTGCGGCAGGTAATATGCCGTAAGTCCGTCATTGTTTTCATCGCATTGGTAGTATGTATATGGTGCGGTGCTTATGGGCGCGGCATATTCCAGGGTAATTTCCCCGTGGGCGGTGCAGGTACCTGTTAGTTGTATTTCGGCGCTGTACCTGCCGGGTGTTGTAACGGTTAAAAAAGCGCTTGTTTCACCGGTTAATATATCCCCGTCTTTATACCACTGGTATGCTACGGCATTAGGTGTGGTGGCATCAAGCTGTAGGCTCTCCCCATTACACAGCGGGTTGTCGTTTGCTAACAGCCTGTCAGCTCCTAAATCTATCGTTGCAGCAAAAGTGCCTGCGCCCAGAAAAATAGCCGAGTCAAACTGTGTGTCCCCCTGATCGGCAATTACCAGTTTTATGTGGTAGGTTGTTCCGGCAACTACTGTAGTAGATGCTGTAAGTATTACGGTTTGCCCGTTAAAATCGGTAGGGCTGGTAAAACCATTATAACCGTTAAAATACTCTTCGTTAGCGGCGGTGCAGCCGCCCTGGCCACGTACCGAGGTTACTTTTACAGGGGTAGTGGTTCCCGGTACTACTGCAAGGTTTTGGTAAGGCTGTGCAGAACCTGCCGGTTTTATAAGAAAGGCGAAACCATCGCTAAAGTTACACCAGGCAGGTGTTGGCGGATTCTCTATGTATTCTTCTGAGGCAAAAATATAATCAAAGCTGATATTATTAGTAATAGGCACAAAGTCAAACTCTAACACAGTGGCATTTTGAGTGTTATTAGTGTTTAATGCATTTTCCAGATCGTTATCGCCATCCCAGTTGTTAGTGGTGTCGCTAAGGTTTTGATTATTAGGACCCGGCACTGAGGAAGCAAATCCCGAACTGAGTACAATACCTGCATTAAAAGGAAACGATGAAGTACCTGCATTAAAATACCCATAGCTGGGAGAGCTGCCCGGAGCACCTTTTACAGATATATTACTAATCTGTGCACATGAATTTGCAGTAAGCACATCTACAAGCTGTTGTGCTGTATATGTGTTGTCTACAACAACATTTTGTGCGGAAGCTGAAAAGCCCGCAGAAATGATTATGATAAGAGTAAAGTGTAGTATTTTTATTTTCATGGGAAGACAAATTTACAGCAAATAAAGCCGAATTTGGCTACAGGTTTATGTTAAATATTTGAATTTAAGTAAAATATAAGCTTCTTCTGGGTTTTGATTTTTGTTAAAACGTTTGCGTCCCTTTTTTACGTATGCATACAATATGAATATGGAGTAAATATTTCATTTGGGTTTAAATAACGAATTGGTTTCCGCTTGTTATTTTATTTAAGTATTACTTATCCCAAAAAGATTATCTTAGTGCTTTGAACCAAAAAACGCATTGTTTTATGAAAAAGATAACGGCTTTACTTTTCTCGCTGGTCATAAGCTTTACTGCCTTTGCTCAGGGCAAAGTAGAGAAGATAGATAATTTTAAATCGAAATATGTAAAGAAGCGCAATGTAGAGGTGTACCTTCCGGCGGCTTATTTTGCTAACCCAAAGCAAAAGTTTCCGGTGCTTTACATGAACGACGGGCAAAACGTGTTTAACCCCGAAACATCTATGAACCATATAGCCTGGGAAGCCGATGCCACTGCTGATAAGCTGATAGGGCAGAAAGCAGTAAAACCAATGATTATTGTGGCAATATGGAACGGTGAAGATACCAGGGTAAACGAGTATTTCCCGGAAAAGGCTGCCGCTAATTTTAGCCCTGCCGATAAAGATGCCCTTAGTAAGGCAATGAAGCAATTTGGGGTTAAAGATGAAAAGCTTCTGGGCGACGAATACCTGGAGTTTTTGGTAAAAGAACTAAAACCTTACATAGACAGTAAATACCGCACGCTGGCCGATGCCCCTAATACAGCCATTTGTGGTAGTTCTATGGGAGGGTTAATTTCAATTTACGCAATATGCGAATACCCGGCTGTTTTTGGAGAAGCTGCCTGCCTTAGCACGCACTGGCCTATACTGATGAATAATGACAATATGGGGCCTTCTATGGCCATAAAACAATATGTGTGGGAACACATGCCGGATCCTAAAACGCACAGGCTGTATTTTGACTACGGTACCGTAACCTTAGATCAGTACTACGAAGTTCACCAGCGCATGATTGATGATATGCTACGCAGTAAGGGCTATTTAGAAAACAGGAACTGGCTTACGGTAAAGGCAGAAAATGCGCCACATACCGAGAAAGCCTGGCAAGAACGATTTGATAAAGTGCTGGCATTCCTGTTTATGCAGGATAAGCCGGGAACAATAAAAAGAGGGTAGCTTTTAGCTACCCTCTTTTTATTGTTGTTCAAAAATTTTATTAATTCTGGGCTGAAGTATCCATACGCCTATGAAGAAAAACCATATCAGAAAAAATTCGGCAATAAAGTCATTGAATACCACATTTCTTTGTAATTCAATACTTTTAAATGCTTTTGCACTAAAATAGTAACAGTATACTACACAAAGTATAGTTAAAAAATTAAAGGGTATTATCAAAATTAAAAATGGATTTGGAATACTGCTCTCATCTAAAGTGATGGATATATTTATCATTATAAAACAAATGACTAACAAATACACAATAGGTACAATTAATGACAGTTTAAAAAGTCTGAGATTGAGGTTAACTCCTTCCGGTATTTTTTTATACAGGTTAGTTCCTAATGTGTACTGCCATAAAAACTGTAAAGTCGTTACTATCACTAAGATAATGGGTAATATCCTTGTCATTGAAGAAATTCCGTCAATTATTATCTGAGGATCTTCAGGATTTTTCATCGTCATGGCAAACATGTTTACAAACATATAAACGCTAAAGCCTGTTTGTAAAATCATAGGTATGGCAAATATTATTATAAACAACTGCCAGTGTTTTAACTGTAATAACTTTTTCATGTTGGTTGGTTTTAAATCTTATTGCTGAAACTTAGCCTTTTTACTGCCTTCATACATTTCGTATTTTACCAGGCGCGCTTCCAGCTTACCGTTAAACAGTTTTATCTTGCGTGATGGTTTTAGTCCAACGAATTTCAGAGCCTCAAGATTACCGGTAATAAACCAACCGTTAGTATTAGGGTAGCCCTGTTTAAGGGTGTCGCCTATTTCGCGGTAAAAACGCTCCAGGTCTATATCCAGACGCTCACCATACGGCGGGTTAAATACCATGTGCAGCGGGCCTTCGGTTTCTTTATTAGTGTCAAAGAAATTCTCCTGACTTATGGTTACATAGTCTTCCAGGTTAGCATTGCGTATGTTGTCTTTGGCTTTAAGCACTGCCGATGGCGCTTTGTCATAACCTTTTATGGTGTAATGGAATTCGCGCGTTTTGTTCATTAGCGAATCTACAATCTTATCGAACAGGTCGTTATCCCAGTCGGCCCATTTTTCAAAGGCAAACTCCTTACGGTTTATGTTTGCCGGTATGTTGCAGGCTATCATAGCAGCCTCTGCCAGTATAGTACCGCTACCACACATAGGGTCAAGGAAATGTGTACTGCCATCCCAGCCGCTAAGTAGTAGCATACCGGCAGCCAGTACCTCGTTTATAGGGGCTATGTTAGTAGCACTGCGGTAACCGCGGTGGTGTAGTGAACTGCCACTGGTATCAAGCGCTATGCTGCATTGCTCTTTAAATATATGCACATTTATGCGCAGGTCCGGGAAATCTTTATCGATGTTAGGACGTTTACCAAATTTATCCCGAAACTGGTCTACAATGGCGTCTTTGGTTTTAAGGGCCACAAACTGCGAGTGGGTAAACTCTTCTCCGCTTACGGTAACATCTACCACAAAGCTTTGGTTTACATTCAGGTACTTGCTCCAGTCTATGCTTTGCACGCCGGCATACAGCGCCTTTTCATTCCACGCCCTAAAGCTGTGTATGGGTTTAAGTATTTTCAGGGCGGTGCGCAGTGCCAGGTTGGCTTTGTACATAAAGCCTTTATCGCCTACAAAGCTTACCATGCGCACTCCGGGTTCTACACTTTGTGCACCCATCATTTGCAGTTCTTTCGCCAATACTTCTTCAAGGCCAAACAGGGTTTTGGCCACCATCTTAAAATTTTCCATCGGGCAGTAGTTTCAAGCTGCAAAAATACATTTTATAAATGGAAGTTGGCTATCTGTACAAAAAAAGGACTGTCTCAGGAGTAGTTGGTACTACTGTTTTCCATTTCGACTGCAGCGAAGCGGAATGGAGAAATCTCTTAAAAATGATTTTGAGATTTCTCGACTACACTGCGTTTCGCTCGAAATGGAACCCTTGAGACAGTCCTTTATATATTCTTAAACTATGTTACCCGTAGTAGTGCGTATGTGCCGCATCTATATGTAATATCTCTTTTGCTTTGGCAATTTCTTCTGCGTCACCGGCAACCACCAGGGCAAATTTTCCGGCTTCCATATGGTCTTTAATGTTTTCTATATGCTCGTCTTTGGTAAAATATTTAGCCAGTACCGATGCAATACCACCACCTATAGTACCTACTTCTGCACCTGCAAAAACACCTACAAGCGCACCGGCACCATACAGCGCACCAAAGCCCGGTATGGCAAACACGCCTATACCTGTAAGCAGGCCTACAACAGTACCCGCACCCATACCTATATAAGCAGGTACGTTTGTTTCCCTGTCGGTTTCATCAAGGTGAAGGTGTTCGTCGTCAGCTATTCCTGCTCTTCCTATTATAGAAAGGTGGTTAGTAGGATAGCCATTGGCGTGCAGGGTTTTTAGCGCAGCTACTGCCTCTTTGTGCGAGTTGTAAATAGCTATTTGTTGTTCCATAATTATTATGTTTTTAAGTTAAGATTGTGTTTGTAAATATAAGCATTTTGCACGGGTTTGTCTATTAAAAACATGCTAAACAACGTAAAGGTTATTATTGTAAAGACTGCAAAAAATATATAAAAGCACCGCAGGTTTGGGGTATAAAACCTAACTTTGCATTCTACAATTTATAAAATACTATGCCACAGGAGGAACAATGTACATGGTACGCATCCTGGTTTGATACGCCATACTACCACATACTATATAAAGACCGCGACTATGAGGAAGCCCAGCTTTTTATGGACAACCTTACCGCTTACCTAAATCTGCCCGATGAAGCCAGGATACTGGATTTACCTTGTGGCAAAGGCCGCCACTCCATTTACCTGAACAAGCTGGGGTACGATGTTACCGGAGCCGACCTAAGCGAAAACAGCATACGTGAGGCCAGCAAGTATGCCAACGATACCCTGCATTTTGTAGTGCAGGACATGCGCGAGCCGTTTCCTACGCAGTACGATGCCATTTTTAACCTGTTTACCAGTTTTGGGTATTTTGAGGATGATGCTGATAACATTGTTACGCTAAAAGCCATCAGCCAGAGCCTTACCGAGTATGGTTTTGCGGTAATCGATTTTATGAATGTGCATAAGGTAATAGAAAACCTGGTGCCACAGGAGGTGAAAACGGTAGACGGTATCGATTTCCATATACACCGCAGCGTGGTAGACAATCATATTATAAAAGACATTAAATTTACCGATAAAGGCAAAGACTTCCATTTTACCGAAAAAGTAAAGGCGCTTACACTGGCCGACTTTGAGCAGATGATGGAAGAAGCGGGTATTTACCTGCTGGAAACCTTTGGCGACTACCGCCTGCGTAAGTTTTATAAAAACGAGTCGGACAGGCTTATTATGATCTTTAAGTAAACTATTTTATGACAGTATATATAGTTCCGTTTTTATCGGTACTTGTAGGTATAGGCGTAGCATTATTGCTGAAACCTACCGGAAAAAAAAGCCTGAAACTGCTGCTGGCATTCAGCGGTGCGTTCCTGCTTTCGCTTACTGTACTGCACCTGCTGCCCGAAGTGTACGAAGCCACCCTGCACGCAGGCGGGCATGAAGGACACGACCACGGGCATGAGCATGGGGGAGGCCACACTGTGGGCATCTTCATTATGGCGGGTATCATTTTCCAGATTATTCTGGAATACTTCTCGCAAGGAGCCGAGCATGGGCATGTACACAATCACGGGCACCATCATGGTATGCCGTGGCTGCTGTTTATAAGCCTTTGTATCCATGCGCTGCTGGAAGGTATGCCGGTAAGCCACCACCCTGATTTGGCGTGGGGTATCGGTATACACCATTTTCCTATAGCTATTATCCTTACGGCGTTCTTTGTAAACTCCGGCATGAAAAAAATACCGGTGCTGTTGTTTATGACAGCTTTTGCAGCCATGACGCCGCTGGGCACGCTGCTATCGGGGCAGCTAACAGTTGTAGAGGAATATTATCCGTACATATCTGCTGTAGTAGTGGGTATATTGTTCCACATATCCAGCACCATTATTTTTGAGAGTGGCGAAGACCATAAATTTAACCTTGCCAAACTTTTAAGTATTGGTTTGGGTGTGGTTTTGGCCTATTATCTGTAATTTTACCAACAAAGCTTAACCGATGTCATTCATTCGCACTACCGAACAAAGCAGCAAGTACGAGCACTTGGAAAAGATGCCCGTTGCCGAACTGCTGGCCAACATAAACAACGAAGACAAAACCGTTCCGCTAGCGGTGGAGAAGGCGCTTCCGCAGATTGAAGCCCTGGTACAAACCGTAGTAACCCAAATGAAAAAGGGTGGACGCCTGTTTTACATAGGTGCCGGTACCAGCGGACGTTTAGGCATAGTAGACGCCAGCGAATGCCCGCCAACGTTTGGTGTACCGTTTGATTTGGTTATCGGGCTGATAGCCGGGGGAGATACCGCCATACGCCGTGCGGTGGAGTTTGCCGAGGATGACCGCGAGGCCGCCTGGAACGACCTGTCTGCATACAACATTAATGAAAATGATGTGGTGGTAGGTATAGCCGCTTCGGGGACTACGCCTTATGTTATAGCCGGGCTGGAAAAGTGCAACGAACTGGGTATTGCCACAGGTTGTATTACCTGTAATGTCGGCAGCCCGCTTTCACAAACGGCTAAATTCCCGATAGAGGTAGTGGTGGGGCCTGAGTTTGTAACCGGCAGCAGCCGTATGAAGGCCGGTACCGCACAAAAGCTGGTGCTGAACATGATAAGCACCGCTACCATGATACAGTTGGGTAAAGTGAAAGGCAACAAAATGGTAGACATGCAGCTGAGCAACCACAAGCTGGTAGGCCGTGCGGTGGGGATGATTATAGATGAGCTGGGCATAAGCCAAACCGAAGCCGAAGCCCTTTTAGAACAACATAAAAACGTACGTAAAGCCATAGAAGCTTATGCCAACAGATAAAAAAATACTGATGCGCGGCCTGCGCTACCTGTTTGCTGCACTGCCACTATTTTTCATAGGACCGGTAGTGGTAAATAATGCGTTCCAAAACAAAAAGCACCCATTCTTTATGCCCATACTGGGGCTGGGCTGTATTTTATGCCTTATAGGGATGTGGTTTATGTTTTTAGGGTTACGGACAGTGATGAGCAGTATGAAGGATTGAGGGATATGGATTATTTTTTGCCGATTAGTTTTTGATACCATGTAATAGATTTGATTCTATTTAATTCTGTATTGAATGTTTCTAATTGTTTATCTTTTCTCTCAATTTCCAATCTTAAGTTTTCAATTTCTAAGTTTTTTTGTTTTTTTATTTTTTGAAGTTCTAGCTTTTTGTTGGTTAGATGATTGTTGTTTGATTGCAATAAAGCAATTTGATTTGTATGTTCAATTTTCTGCCTAGCTAGTTCAGCTAATATTGTTTCAGAAGTTTTAAATTTTTCGGATAAAATTTTGATAGCTTCAATCTGTGATTGGTTAAAAATTTTCAAACTTTCTATTTCTTGTTGTTGTTCTGTAGTTAATGTTTGTGTATTATTATACTTGATTTTAAGATTATTATATTTGGTTATAAGTGAATTAAATTCTTGTTCCCTTTTGATAAATTTATTTTTATATACCGAAATGGCTTTAGATTTAATTGTAAAATACTTTCTAAAAATGTCAGTTTCTAAATCATTTCTAAATTTGAAAGCTTTAATAATGTTGCTATAGGCCTCTTCAAAATTAAAAGTTGATACTGCTTCCCTTGCTTTCTTATAATAGATATCAGCTTTCCCGGAATTAATTTCTTCTAATATTAACGTTGAAGGAGTTTCATTTCTCGCAAATTCAACTACTCTATAATCAGTTTTTATAGCATTTCGTTCAATTCTGGATTTTAAGACTAATCCATTCAAATTTGTACATCTGCTAAGTGCTACATAGACTTGTCCAGAGGCAAACGCTGAACCAACATCAGCGATTACTTTATCAAAAGTCAAGCCTTGACTTTTATGTACGGTAATTGCCCAAGCTAATTTAATTGGAAATTGAGTGAAGCTACCAACAATTTCTTCTTCGATTTTTTTCTCTTCTTCGTTCCATTTATAGATAATATTATTCCAAGTTTGTTTTTCAACTTTAACTTCAATTACCTCTCCATTTTCTTTTTCATATTCTGCGAAAATATTAACATGGTCAATTTTTTTTATCTTGGCGATTCTACCGTTATAAATACCTTGTGTAAGATCATTTTTTACAAAAATGATTTGAGCATTTTCTTTTAGCCTAAGTATTCTTTCAGTAGGCATATTTCTTTCGGGGAATTCTTTGTAAATCTCTGCTTCAAATACTATTTCATCACTTGGCAAGCTAGAGAGCTTGGTGAGATTTATATTGTCGGCACTGGCATTATGACTGGTTAGAGTTATATAGTTCTGATTTTCTTTAGGTATAAATCCAGGATTGTATTTTGAGTTCAAAAAGTTTAACTCATTTTGACTGACCTGGTTTATTCTAATCCTGTCTAAAATATCAATAAACTCTTTTTCTTTTTGGCGATATACTTTCTTCAATTCGATATAAATAGGAATATTCTGTTCTACGACTTTCGAACTGAAAAAAAATGGGCTCGAATAATACTGTTCAAGAATATGCCAATCTTTATCAACCGGAGGTAATTGAAATGTATCTCCAATTAATACTACCTGTACACCACCAAAAGGTAAGAACATTTTTTTTCTAAATACTCTAAGTAATTGATCTATTACATCAAGCATATCGCAACGTACCATTGATACTTCATCAATAACCAGCAATTCTAATTTATTAATAACATCAAGTCTATCTTGAGTATATCTAAAGTGATTATAAATGGTACTTCGATCTATGTCACTAATTCCAGGTGAAATACGTAATCTAATATCGTTTGGGATAAATGGTCCAAAAGGTATTTTGAAGAAAGAGTTTATTGTTTGACCTCCTGCATTTATAGCTGCTACACCTGTAAAGGCAACGATTGCCATATTCATTGAGGTTTCTTGTTTCAGGTATTTAAGAAAAGTTGTTTTTCCTGTACCAGCTTTTCCAGTAAGATAAATCAAGGGAGTGTTTGAATTTACTAAGTCAATGGCTTGCTTAAATTCAATATTCTCAATGTCAAGTTCGAAATTATCTAATTTCATAATCTAATAAGTATGGTTGATTCTTCAAAATAACAAAATAACAAAATAAAACAACACAAACATCTGCCACAACATATCCTTTAAACCCGTATTTTTGTATGTCAATAATACCTACAAGGTCTCAAAGACCTTGCAGGAAACTAAAGACAATCCGGGTTCCGCCAACCTGCAAGGTTTCCAAAACCTTGTAGGTTTAAGTTAAAGGAAATCAGCATCAATAAACTAATTATGCAAGCAACACAAGCCTACATAGAAAGCGTCCGCAAACAGTTTTTGTACTACAAAACACTGGGCGAAAAAGCTATGGCACAACTGGCGCCGGAACAGCTTTTCTATTCGCCTGATGAGGATACCAACAGTATTGCCGTAATAGTAAAGCACCTGCACGGCAACATGCTGAGCCGCTGGACGGATTTCCTTACCAGCGACGGCGAAAAGGAGTGGCGTAACCGCGATGCCGAGTTTGAAAGTGATTTTGCCGATAAGGAGAGCCTGCTAAAAGCATGGGAGGAAGGTTGGGCATGCCTGTTTACAGCGCTTGATACCGTAACACCCGATAACCTGGACAGTATTATTTACATCCGCAATGAGGGACATACGGTGGTAGAGGCCATTAACAGGCAGTTGGCGCACTATCCGTACCACGTGGGGCAGATGGTATTCTATGCCAAAATGCTGAAGCAAACCGCATGGGACAGCCTGAGCATACCCAAGAACAATTCGGCGGCGTACAATGCCGGGAAGTTTGCACAGGAAAAAGGCATCCGTAATTTTACCGATAACGAGCTGAAAAGGCTTAACGATAACCAATAAATGAAAAAACTATTATTTGTACCTGCTGTAGCTTTGCTGCTTACAGGCTGCTACGAACAGGAACGCAACTGTGCCGATTTTAAAACCGGGAAATTCCGATCTGAAGTGGAGATAAACGGCAAAAAGAACGTAACCGAGTTTACCCGCGATGAAAAGTTTGAAATCGCCACTTACGAAGGCAAAACCGATACGGCTTCGGTACGCTGGATAAACGACTGCGAGTTTGTACTGGAAAAGGTAAACCCGAAATCGGCAGCGGAAAAGAAAGGCGTACACATGAAAATTTTGACAACCAAAGGAAATTCCTATACCTTTGAGTTTTCGCTGGTGGGCGATACCCAAAAGCAAAAAGGAACCGTTACAAAACTCGACTAATTAAAACCTTACCCCGATGGATTTTAGCTTCCTGGCCAACCCTGATACATGGATTGCCCTGATTACACTTACCTTTCTGGAAATTGTATTGGGTATAGATAACATTATCTTTATCAGTATAGTAACCGGTAAGCTCCCCGAAGCCAGCCGGAAACAGGCCACACGTATAGGGCTTTTCCTTGCCATGTTTTTGCGTATAGGATTACTTAGTGGTATTACGGTGCTTATCCGTATGAAGAGCGCGCTTTTTGGGGTAGACTGGGGCTGGTTCAAAGCCGACTTCACCGGGCAGGCGCTCATACTGTTTGCCGGGGGAATTTTCCTTATTTATAAAAGTACCAAGGAAATCCGCGAAAAGGTAGACGAAAAAGGAGAGGAGGAAAAAGAGCTTAAGGCAAGCGCCAGCAGGTCTATGGCTGCTACTATTGTACAGATATTGCTTATAGACCTTATATTTTCTATAGACTCTATACTTACTGCTGTGGGTATGACAAATGGTATGCACGGTGCATTGCCGGTAATGATAGCCGCTGTGGTGGTATCGGTAGGTATTATGATGCTGTTTGCCGTTCCGGTGGGCACGTTTATTAACCGTAACCCATCTATACAAATACTGGGGCTTTCGTTCCTTATTCTTATCGGTTTTATGCTGATAACCGAAAGCATGCACCTTAGCGGTGCGGTATTGGCAGGCCAATACGTAGGCGAAGTGCCTAAGGGTTACCTGTACTTTGCCATAGCGTTTTCACTCGCGGTAGAGTTCTTAAATATGAAAATGCGGAAGAATTCGGATAAATAAGTTGAAGTCAGGGTTTATGAAGTCAATTCTGGCAAAATGGCCTTTACGACTTTATAAACATTCGACTTTATGACTAACTTAACTACCCTTTGTAAGGCAGTTCCGTAAATTTGGGTAAAACCCCTGCCGCATGAGGAAGTTGTTACCCCTGTTTTTAGTTATACTATTCATACATCCGCTTTTTTCACAAATAAAGCACCCACAGGCATCAGTATTTAATACCGAACGCCCCAAATCGATGTCGCAGCGCTGGGAGCTGGATACGCTTTCATCTCCGGGTACTTTTATACTTACACCGTATAAGCCTATATATTTATTGCCCATGCGCTGGAGCAGCAGCCCCGCTGGGCAACCCCGTAGCGGTAATTCAGGTGAACAATACGACAACCCCAATAATCTCGACCTGAATAACCTTGAGGCCAAGTTTCAGCTGAGTTTTAAGATGAAGATATTCCAGGGACTGTTTTGGGGCCATGGCGATTTGTGGGGGGGCTTATACCCAAAAGAGCCATTGGCAGGTGTACAACGCCAGCCTGTCGCGCCCGTTCAGGGAAATAAACTACGAACCTGAACTTATATTAAACTTTGCCACGAATGTAGATTTATGGGGTGTAAAGAACCGCCTGCTGGGTGTGAGCTTTAACCACCAAAGTAATGGGCGTGATTTGCCCAACTCCCGCAGTTGGAACCGTATCATTGTACAGGCGGGTTTTGAAACCGGTGACTGGCAAATCTACCTGCGTCCCTGGTTCCGCATACCCGATGAGGAGGGTAAAGACGACAATCCTGATATAACAAGCTACATAGGCAGGGGAGAGGCTGTAGGTATTTATTGCAGCGGCAGGCATACGGTAACCCTTACCGGTAGCAGTAATTTTGAAATCAACAGTAATTTCAGGGGCTATGCCGAGGCTTCGTGGTCGTATAAAATTAAAGGGAACCTGAAAGGCTATTTGCAGGTTACTCACGGCTATGGCGAAACACTAATTGACTATAATAACAGGCAAACTACTGTGGGTCTGGGTATTTCACTGATTGAGTGGCTCTAATTTTTGTTTCAGGTTTTTTTGTGGTATACAGAAATACAGTGTTCTTTATGATACTGTTATTTTTTTGGAAATATTTTTCACTACTTTTTAAAAAACAATTACCAAAAAAATCATATTCTCATTAATTGGAAAATTTGTGCTATTGATTGGAAGATTTGTGCTACTTCTAAAACGATGTAGTATGGTAACTTTGGATTAAACAAAAAACAAATTTTAAAGTTTAAAGTTATGAGTACTATTGTAGCACGTCCGCAATTTAAAGACAAATATGATAATTTCATTGGTGGCAAATTTGTTCCACCTGTAAAAGGAGAGTATTTTGATAATACTTCGCCTATAGATGGTAAACTTATTGCCAAGGCCGCACGTTCGTCTAAAGAAGACATCGACCTGGCTCTTGATGCCGCCCACGAGGCATTTAAAACCTGGAGCAAAACATCACCTGCATACCGCAGTGGCGTATTGAACAAAATAGCCGATACCATTGAGGCAAATCTTGAATATCTTGCTGCTGTGGAAACCATAGACAACGGTAAGCCGGTTCGCGAAACCCTTGCTGCCGACCTTCCGCTGTGTGTGGACCACTTCCGTTATTTTGCAAGTGTTATCCGTGCTGAAGAAGGTACCATTTCTGAACACGACGAGAATACTGTGAGCATTGTGCTGCACGAGCCTATAGGTGTTGTAGGACAAATTATTCCGTGGAACTTCCCGCTGCTTATGGCTACCTGGAAAATAGCTCCGGCTATTGCTGCGGGTTGTTGTACTGTAGTTAAGGCTGCTGAGCAAACCCCGGTATCTATTATGGTGCTTATGGAACTGCTTCAGGATGTAGTGCCTGCGGGTGTAATTAACATTGTAAACGGTTTTGGTGTAGAAGCAGGTAAGCCATTGGCTACTTCGCCACGCATCAGTAAGGTATCGTTTACGGGTGAAACTACAACAGGCCGCCTGATTATGCAGTATGCTGCAGAAAACATTATACCAAGTACTATGGAGCTTGGAGGTAAATCGCCAAACATCTTCTTTAAATCAGTAGGTGATGCTGATGACGATTTCTTTGATAAAGCAGTAGAAGGTGCGGTAATGTTTGCCCTTAACCAGGGTGAAATATGTACCTGCCCGAGCCGTATGCTGGTGCATGAGGATATTTACGATAAGTTTATTGCCCGTGTGGTAGAACGTACTAATGCCATAGTAGCAGGCCACCCGTTAGACAAAGCTACCATGATAGGTGCGCAGGCCAGCAACGACCAGTACGAAAAAATACAAAGCTACCTTAAAATAGGTAAGGAAGAAGGTGCACAGGTACTTACAGGAGGTGACGTGAACAAACTGGAAGGCGATCTTGCCACAGGTTACTACATTCAGCCTACAATATTTAAAGGCAACAACAAAATGCGCATTTTCCAGGAAGAAATCTTCGGGCCTGTGGTGTGTGTAACTACCTTTAAAACTGTAGAGGAAGCTATAGAAATAGCTAACGATACCCTTTATGGACTTGGCGCAGGTGTATGGACCCGCGATGCCCATGAACTGTACCAGGTGCCACGTGCTATTAAAGCAGGCCGTGTATGGGTAAACAACTACCATGCTTATCCTGCACACGCACCATTTGGAGGTTACAAAAAATCAGGCTTTGGCCGTGAAAACCACAAAATGATGCTGGAGCACTACAGGGAAACTAAAAACATGCTGATATCTTACAGCAAACAAAAATTAGGATTCTTCTAAGATTAAGTAGTTTGAAGGCAGGCTGCCCCTCATGGCAGCCTGTTTTTTTATGCCAATCTGCCACCTGCCAGAGTTAATTTAATAATCCGCTAAACAAGAACCATCATGATACCAAAAACCATGAAGGCTGCCGTTGTGAGAGAATTCGGCCAGCCGTTACAAATTGAGGAAGTTCCGGTAAAAATGCCGGGAAGCAACCAGATATTAGTTAAAGTTATAGCCAGTGGTGTATGCCATACCGACCTGCATGCTGTAGACGGCGACTGGCCCGTAAAACCTAAAATGCCACTGATTCCGGGGCATGAAGGTGTAGGCTATGTAGTGGCTGTAGGGCCTGATGTAAAAAATGTTAAGGAAGGCGATGCTGTGGGTGTGCCGTGGCTGTACAGTGCCTGTGGCTGCTGCGATCATTGTATCACCGGGTGGGAAACCCTGTGCGAAAGCCAGCAAAACGGCGGTTATAGTGTAGACGGCGGTTTTGCCGAATATGTAATTGCCGATGCACGCTATGTGGGGCACCTGCCTAAAAATCCTAACTTTTTAGAAATGGCTCCTATACTGTGTGCTGGTGTTACCGTATACAAAGGGTTAAAAGAAACCGAAACAAAGCCGGGAGAATGGGTAGCCATATCTGGTATTGGAGGTCTTGGTCACGTTGCGGTGCAATATGCTAAGGCTATGGGTATGCATGTGGCAGCTATAGATGTGGCCGATGATAAGCTGGATTTAGCCAAACGCCTTGGTGCCGACCTTGTGGTAAATGCCAAAGAACAAAACCCGGGCGAGTACCTTAAAAAAGAAACCGGTGGTATGCACGGTGCGCTGATTACAGCTGTTTCGCCTATTGCATTTAAGCAGGGGCTTGAAACCCTTAGGCGTAAAGGTACTATGGCGCTAAACGGCCTGCCTCCGGGGAATTTCGACCTTTCTATTTTTGATACGGTGCTAAACAGGATTACCATACGTGGTTCTATTGTGGGCACGCGTAAAGACCTGCAGGAGGCGATAGACTTTGCTGCTGAAGGCAAGGTGAAGGCAAACGTTACCGCTGCAAAGCTGGAAGACGTAAACGACGTATTTGATAAAATGAAGAAAGGACAAATAGAGGGCCGTATGGTCCTTGAAATTGCAAAAGCTTAAGTTTTAAGGTTTTTATAGCTACACCAAGGTTTTACGATAAATCACTATATTTATATAGGCCGATGTAAAGCCTTGGTGTTTTTTCGTATTGAAACAAAAACAGTTATTGTTAGGGATAGCGCAGATTTATAATCATAAGTGTTCGAAACCATAATTTTGCCCGTTAGTAAACCCCGGAGGGGTGGCATATCTATAGTTATTGGATAGGCAAGAGTAAATTGAGCTCTGGAGGAGCGGCACATTTATACGATTATATGCCGTTCCTCTGGAACTCCTCATAATTGCCAAATCATTCATTTTACTATAGATATGGCGCTCCTCTGGAGCTGATGAAAGTTTCGAACACTTATGGTTGTAAATTCGCGCCATCGATGAATAGAATGAGCAATGTTAAATTTTGATCATAATTAGAGATTTCTCGACCACACTGTGTTTCGCTCGAAATGGAAGAATTAAAAAAGAAAAACCATGTACAAGAGGATAGAAGCCGATGAAAAGGCAATAGCATTAATAAACGAACTGAAAGGCCGCTACGGCGAACTGATGTTTCACCAGAGTGGCGGGTGCTGCGACGGCAGCCAACCCATGTGCTTTGAAAAAGGCGATTTTAAACTGGGGTATAGCGATGTATGCCTGGGCGAAGTAGAGGGCTGCGAGTTCTGGATGAGCAAAGACCAGTTTGAATACTGGCAACATACACACCTTACCCTTACAGCTGTAGATGGGAGGGGAGCCAGTTTTTCGCTGGAAATACCACTGGGTAAACGCTTTATTATAGATTCGCGGTTGTATACAGAGGAAGAACGTGCCGACCTTACGCCGCTACACTATCTGGAAGATTAAAAAAACAAAAAGCATCGGGTATCAGGCCGATGCTTTTCTTTTACGGCTGTAACCAGCCGGCTAACCTAAAACTTGTATGTATTAGAAAACACTGAAGGTTCCGTTTCCGGTACGCATAAGGTCCTGTCCTCCGGGCTGGCCACCAAAGGCTATGGTGCCACTTCCGTCTAGCCTGCCTTTAATAGACTGTGTGCTTGCTACCTTTATATTACCGCTACCGGTAAGCTGAACATCGGCAGTAAGGCAGTCTACCCCGGCAGTGCGTATGCTGCCGCTACCCGTAAGTTTGCAGTATAAATTTCCTGTAGTACCTTGTACACTTACGGTACCCGATCCTATAACAGCCACTTCGGTATCATGATTATAAACATCGAAATTAAGGCTGCCTGCCCCATCCAGTAAAAAGCGTACTTTATTGCGTATTGTATTTTTAGAGGTAATACTGCCCGAACCTACCAGATGTATCTCGGTAAGTTGGGAGTAGGGTATGCGCACAGTAATCTTGCTGTGTTTAGATGGTGCTACTTTATAGCCCTTTTTCAGTACTACACTAAGCGTGTTGTTTTCTGTTGAGGTTTCTATAAGCGACAGCAGGTTGTCTGCTCCTTGCAGGGTAAGTTTTTGTGTGGTGTCTTCGGTAAGTATTACTTCAAATGGCCCGTCTACTTTCAGTTTTTCAAAAGTACCCGTGTTTCGTTCCTCTTTTACCTTGTGTGCCGAAGGCGTTATAGCCGTGCCCTCCTGTGCCGCTGCGGTGAGGGAAAAAAATATCCCTGCAACCCATAACATTGCGTTTTTCATAACTGCTCGTTTTTATGATTGATAAATAAATGATGATTGATGATGATATTTAAAAGCAGGGGTGATTAATTCCTGCTTATCCTTATTTCTCCGTATTCTGATTTGGCATATACCTTACAGTTTCCTTCGCCCGCCTTGCTTGAGCCTACATAATGTGCCTTTATGTCTTTCTCGGTCTTTTCAGAGAAGTTTAGCAGCTCCTTTCCGCCAAGCCCACCGTATTCGGTATCAAACTCAAAACTAAAGGCAGTTTCGGGTGCAAACCCCAACTTTATTTCGCTATAGGTACCCTTTACCACTATGCTGCGTGCCCATTGTGTAATACTGTTTACTTTTACATTGCCATAGTTTACCGAAGCATTTAGCAGGTTATCCAGTCTTCCACATTTAAAGCCGCTGTAGTCTGATTTCAGGTTAATGATGTTGGCATACCCCACATTCAGGTCGCCATAGTCCATATCCAGGCTTATGGTGCGTACCTCATCTACCTTAATCTGAGAATAATCGGTATTAGCGGTAATAGCACCAGATTTTACGATGTTCATATCGCTATACTGCATTTTCAGGTCCATTGTTTTTATGTAACCTATCCTGCTACCGTTAGCATACTGCAGGTTAAGCTTGTTAACCTCAGAATTAGCCTCATCTATAATAATGTTGCCATACTGGAGGTCTATGTTCATGCCTCCGTATATTTTGCCCAGCTTAATACTGCCGTATTGATTGTTAATACCCAGTGTGCCGTTTTTAGGGATACGTATGGTGTAGTTTATCTCCATACTTGATTTTCCTTTTGCATTGCCAAAACGAGTCATGGCAGTTACCAGGGCTTTTGTAGCGTCAAACTCTACGTCTATGCTGTTTAGCCTTTTTACCACGTCATCTTCATTATTACCGCTTACGGTAATAACTACTTCTATCTCTGTACGGTCCTGGTCCCAGGTAGTTATGGCTATGTTACCAAACTTATTTCCTACCTGTAGCCCGGCATTGCTATTCACGCCAAAGCCTTTTTCTATCTTCTTTTCCTTTGTGTACTTCCCTTTAACGATACTTGCAGAAAGCCCCACGGGTAACAGCAAGAAAAACAAGGTTAGTTTATAGATTGTTTTCATGGTAAGTTTCTTTTAATTTTTTGATGTTTTCAATTTGTGTAAGCACTTCCTCCAGGAATGATATCCGTGTTTGCAGGTTGGTTATCATTGCATGGATTATTTTTTTGTTTTCGCCTTTTTGTTCAAGCTCTGTAAGCAGATTGTCGTAATCTTTGTCAAGTTTGTCCATTTGTGCCAGAGCGTCGGCTACAAGTTTTTTGGTCTCGGGCGATTTTTCTTTTTCTACCTGCGCCAGCTCTTTTTTTATTACGGTATTAAAATATTCCTGCGCCTCCCGGTTTTTAGGAGACATGCTGTTATATGCCATTTCAGCATCAGTGGGGCGGTTTGTAAATATAAATGCCAGTCCCACTATCATGGCTATCATGGCCGCAGCGGGTACGGCAATCCAAAAAATACCTTTCTTCTTTTTACCGTCATTACCTTCCAGCTTTTGCATAAAACGGTGATGATGCCCTATTGCAGGCTCTTCGGTATCCCACTGCCCATTTAACCCGGCAAAAAGGTGGTCCATTTCATTGTGTTTTTCGTCTTTCATTATCCTCTTAGTTTTTTAAGCAGGCTTTCCTTTGCCCGGCTTATGGTGGTGCGGCAATTACCCGGTGTAATGGCCATAATTTCGCAAATCTCTTCCTGATCGTAACCTTCTATATACAGCAGGGTAAGTACAAGACGGTAACTTTCTTTAAGGCTTTGTATGGCAGCGCCTACCTGCTGTACCTGCATACTCTGAAAATCGACTTTAGCTTCTTCTTTGTAACCGTCATCTTCCACTTTATACAGTATATCTTCCAGCGGTTCGGCTATATCCCGGTTTATTTTTTTGTAGCTGTCCAGGCTGTGGTTTACCACTATACGCTTTAGCCAGGCACCAAAGGCTACCTCTCCACGGTAAGCCGAGATTTTTGTAAACGCCTTTAAAAAAGCCTCCTGCATTACATCTTCGGCCCAATGAACATCTTTAACTATGCGCAGTGCTGTGTTGTACATGGCTTTATAATAGCGGTTGTACACTTCAAACTGCGCACTGCGGTTGCCCTCCCTGCACAGGGCCACAAGCTCGTCGATATTCTGGTTTGGTACCGTCAATGTATTTGTTATAGGTTTTAGTATAATGACTGCCACTTAAATGTATTTGTTACAGTAGTGCCTAAAAAAACTTACAATAATTTGATATTCATTTTATCCACAAAACATAAAAGCCTTGTTTTTGTAAGGTTTTAAGTGTAAATTTACGGGTATAGTATTACTAATTTTTTTTAGGATGAAAAAACTTTTACTCCCCGTAGCGCTTGCGTTTACCACGCTGGCCGGTGCACAGGCTTTTCATGGTAAAGGCGACACGAAATTACAAATAGGTTTTAACGGACAGGATAATGCTAATGGTATTACCGGTACTGTAGACTTTGGCCTTGGTAAAAACCTGTCGTATGGTTTTTCTGCCACGTATTTGTTAGGTGCAGATGACATAGCCGGCGAGAAACCTGATTTTGGCGATCGTGCCGACCTTAAAGTAAGGCTGAATGCCAATATAGGCGATGTAATAGGTATAGGGGAGAAGGTAGATGTATACCCTGGGCTTAACCTGGGCTTGCGCAACTTTGGCGGACACGTAGGAGCACGTTATTTCTTTACAGAAGGTTTCGGTATTTATTCTGAAGTTCTTTTCCCGTTTGCGCGCTATGATAGCAGTGTACACGGATTTGACCACTACAACAACCAGTTTACCTTTCAGATAGGCGCGTCGTTTGACTTGTAATTTGTACCCGTAAACGTTATAAACAACAAAAGGCTGCCATGGGCAGCCTTTTGTTTATAGTTTATTCAGTAATTGAGTGAAGCCCAATCTGAAATCTAAAATCATAAATCTGAAATAGGATTACTCCTGCATAGTGTGGTACACGTTCATCACGTCGTCATCTTCTTCAATTTTTTCAAGAAGTTTTTCCACATCGGCTACCTGGTCTTCGGTAAGCTGCTTGGTTACCTGAGGTATCCTTTCAAAACCTGAAGACAGGATTTCAAGGCCACGGTTTTCAAGTTCTTTTTGTATAGCACCAAAGCTTTCAAAAGGGGCATACATGATAATACCGTCTTCATCTGCAAAAATTTCTTCTACACCAAAGTCTATCATTTCTAGTTCCAGTTCTTCTACATCCTGGCCTTCGGCAGGAATACGGAAGTTACAAGTGTGGTCAAACATAAACTCTACAGAACCCTGCGTACCCATAGTACCGTTACACTTATTAAAGTAGCTGCGGATGTTAGCCACAGTACGGTTGTTGTTATCAGTAGCGGTTTCTATAAGTATGGCAATGCCGTGTGGTGCATAGCCTTCAAAAAGTACTTCTTTAAAGTTAGCTGTATCTTTATCAGATGCTTTTTTAATGGCACGCTCTACGTTATCCTTAGGCATGTTAGCTGCCTTGGCATTTTGTATTACCGCCCTTAGCCTTGAGTTGGTTTCAGGGTTTGGCCCACCTTCCTTAACGGCCATCACTATATCTTTACCTATACGCGTAAAGGTTTTGGCCATGGCAGACCAACGTTTCATTTTCCTGGCTTTCCTGAATTCGAACGCTCTTCCCATAATGATTATTTATTTGGAGCACAAAAATATAATTATTCGCGCTTTTGCCAAAACAAAACGGTAGCCTTTTTATCGCTTTTTATACAAGCTAAGGTCATACAGTATATTCATGCCCTCAAAAACATACGGGTCGGTTTTAATTCCCTTTATTTTAAAGTCGTTTACACTTTTTACATAAGCTTCACTGCCCTGTGGTGTGTAGGTGCCGGTAACGGTAATAACGTTCTCCTTTTCGGCATTATCTTTTATTTCTTTGTATAATCCGTCTGTGCTGTGTACATCGTCGTATACGGCCGTAAAAGTTACAGGCAGTTTTTTACGGTCGTTGTTATACAACAGGTTTATACGGTTGTTAAGATTTGAAATTGTAGTAAACGATGTATTTTTTACTACACGTTCCTTACTCCTGAAAATGGCTTCGTTAAGCGGTTGTTCCGGCAGTTTGGTATAGCGGAGGTGCACATCTATTGAATCATTTTTCAGGGCATTTGCCATTCCCTTTTCACGGGGCAGTATGGGGCTGAAGAGCATGGGCAGTTCTACATCGGGCAGTATGCCGGTGTACTGGCTGCTCTTGCCGCTTACCCGGTAAAAACGGTCTACGGTTATTTTTATAAAATCGTTATTATCGTTTTCTTCTACAGGTATTATGTTTTGCATAGAGGCTTTTCCGTGTGTGGGGCTGCCTGCTATAATGCCCCGGTTATAATCCTGAATAACGCCTGCAAAGAACTCGCTTGCCGATGCGCTAAAGGCGTTAACCAGTACCACAAGTGGGCCATCGTAAACCATGCCACGGTTGTAGTCGCGTAGGGTGTTGTATTTCATCTGGCGGTCTGTAAGTACTGCCACAGGGCCGTAGTTAATAAACATACCACAAAGCTGTATAACCTCATCCATAGAGCCGCCACCATTGTACTGCAGGTCTATAATAATGCCCTTAATGTCTTGTTTTGTAAGTTTCAGTACTTCTGTAGCTACATCAGCGGCACAGCCATTACCGTCAGAATTATCGTAGTTTGTATAAAAACTGGGTATTTTTATGTAGCCGTACTTTTCATTACCCTTACCTAGTACGTAACTGTACACCAGGTTTTCATCGTCCTTCATTATCTCCTTACGGAGGGTAACGGTATACAAAGTGCCGTCTTTTTTGCGCAGGGTAAGGTCTACATTTTTATATGAATCGCTGCTTACTATATTGTTTATGGCATCCATAGAGGCGCACGATACTACGTATTCATTATTGTTAGAGGCAAGCTTTATAATCCTGTCGCCTTTTTCTATTTTATTGGTATTAAAGGCAGGCCCACCAGGTACCACTTCGTCTACAACCATTTCTTCATTTTCGGTTTGGCTTACATACAGGCCCAGGGTATAGCTTTGGGTACTTATGGTAGATACAAACGAAGCCCTTTCGTTGTAGTTAAAGTAAGTGGAATGCGGATCGAAATACGAGCAAAACACACTATAAAAACGGTTGTACATACTGTTTTCGAAACCTTCGGGTGGCGACAGCAGGTTGTCGGCACGGCACAGGTAGGTTTCCAGCACCTTTTGTTTTGTGGCTTCAAAAAGCTTAGGCAATTGCTTTGCAAGCGAGTCTTTGTTTTTACTCAGCTCAGATATATCTTCCAGTATGTCGTAGGTTATTTTTTTGCGCAGGTAGCGTTTTATGCGTTGCGGGTCTTTTACAAACGGATATACCTTTTTAGAATAGAAAATGGTATCGGTTGTATTGTATGTAAGCTTTTCGGCTGCAATTTCCTCTATGTATTTTTTATTGCGCAGCAATGCAGTACGGTAGGTGTTTATAAAACCGTCAAAAAACGAACACTTTTGCTGCTTTATATAATCGTCTATACTGGTTTTATGCACCAGTAAACTATTGTATTCGTCTTCAGTAAACAGGATGTGGTTATCATCAAGCTGGTCTATAACCGTATTAAATACATACACCGAAAGGCTATCGTCCAGTGGCTTTGGGCTATAGTGTTTTTCCTGCATAAGGGTATTTATGCGTGCAAAAACGCGGCAGGCATTCCTGTTGTCCTGGGCGCTCATTACAGCTGTAATAAGCAGCATTACGTGGAAATATAGTTTCATAGCTAAGGTGATATATCTCAAATTTAATGAAAAATAAGCGGGAGTAAAATAGCCTTTAACTAAAAAAGCCGTTTCCTTTAATAGAAAACGGCTTATAGCTTGTATAAATTGTATGCTTATTTTTTGTAAAACGGTAGTTTTACCACTTTTGCAGCCACATCGTTTTTACGGATGCGGATGAATATTTCGCTGCCTTCCGGGGCAAACTCGGTGGTTACATAACCAAGACCAATACCTTTACCCAGCGATGGCGATTGTGTACCCGATGTTACCACACCTATAACTTCGCCTGCGGCGTTTACTATTTCATAGTCGTGACGCGGAATACCACGGTCTGTAAGTTCAAAACCTATCAGCTTACGGCTTGCACCTTCTTCTTTTTGTTTTTTAAGCGCTTCGCTGTTTGTAAATTCTTTAGTGAATTTAGTTATCCAGCCCAGTCCGGCTTCTATTGGCGATGTGGTATCGTTAATATCGTTACCGTACAGGCAGAAGCCCATTTCCAGGCGCAGGGTATCGCGGGCAGCAAGGCCTATGGGCTTAATGCCAAAACCGGCACCTGCTTCAAATACCTTGTTCCATATGGTTTCTATATCGCTATTCTTAGCGTAGATTTCAAAACCACCACTACCGGTATATCCTGTAGCCGAAATGATAACATTATCTACACCAGCAAAATCGGCCACCTCAAAGTGGTAGTATTTTATAGCGGCAAGGTCTATAGATGTAAGTGCCTGCATAGCCTCTACAGCCTTAGGTCCCTGTATGGCCAGTAGCGAATAGTCTTCGCTGGCATTGGTCATATCTACACCCAGGTCGTTGTGCTGAGATATCCATGCCCAGTCTTTATCTATGTTGCTGGCATTTACCACAAGCAGGTATTCTTCTTCACCCAGGCGGTATACAATAAGGTCGTCTACTATACCACCCTCGTTGTTTGGCAGGCAAGAGTACTGTGCGCGGCCTATAGTAAGGGTAGCAGCATCGTTACTGGTAACTTTTTGTATCAGGGCAAGAGCGTTTGGCCCTTTCAGGAAGAACTCTCCCATGTGCGAAACGTCAAAAACGCCTACGCCGTTCCTCACGGTTTCGTGTTCTGCATTTACCCCTTCATATTGTACAGGCATGTTGTAGCCTGCAAACGGCACCATCTTGGCACCCAGTTGTTCGTGTATGTGCGTAAGCGCGGTATTTTTCATTTTTTAGAGAATAAAATTTCCGGACGCTAAATTATTGAAAAAATCACAATAAACCCTCGCTAATTTACGATATAACTGTTTTATTGTTCAGTGTTATAAAATATGTGCGGGTTTTTTAATGCCTGTGCGGCAAATACCCAAAATACGTACATTTGCACCATGCGATATATTGTTATTCTATTAGCTTTTATAAGCCTTTCGGCCAAAGCCCAGCAGGTTACCATGCACTGCGGTTACGATTTTACTTCTTACCTGGTGCTTGATGTGCACGAAGACGGTAAAAAAGAGAACATAAAAAACCTGAAGATAACCGTGGTAGACAGCCTGGGGCGCGAGGTAATAAATGTGGGCAACGTATACAGCTGGAGCCGCGCCAATGAACCCATGCGTTTTAAACAAAACTACCCTATAGGCGATGATAATAAGGCCTTGCCCGAAGGTACTAAGCTTACGGGCAACGAGCGCTGGTTTTTTCCGTATGCTAAGGATAATTATATATTGTCTATAGCCAACACCTTTCCGGCAGACCGTTTTAGCTTTAAGATAGAAGATGTAGACGGTAAGGAAAACGGCGGGCAGTTTAAAACCATTATACTGCCGCTATATGCCTACAATATGTACGTGTTGTGTAGTAACGAGAGCCAGCAGGCAGCCATAAAGTTTGGGCGAAAAATGAACAAACCCATAGATGTAGTGCTGGAAGAGCAGTAAGCATTTTATACCAATTATAAACCATTTTATGAAACAAACCATCCTTGCCACATTATTGCTGGCATCGTTTTTTACTGCCTGTAAAAAGGAAGAAACCAATGCTGATACTACTACAACCGACTCAATTGTAGCTAAACCTGCAACTCCGGTTGCACATGAAGAAGACAAAGATAAGGAAGAAATTACCCAGCTTATCCGTAAAACATTGGTATGGGCAGATGGGAAAGCCCCGCATTTATTGCCCGGTGTACTAAAAGAAGGAGACAGTATTTACAGCGGTGTTGATTTTGAGCAGCTGCAAAAGAACCTTGAATTAGTAAAAGATACAGGCTTTTTTGCCAAAGAGTTTATTGACAATTGCGACAAAATTGCAAAAACGATTGACAAAAAAGTGAAAGCTAATGAATATGGGCCATGGGATTCGCGTGAATACCCACCTTTTAATATTTACAGTGAAGTGAATCCTTGGTGCGACTGCCAGGATCACCGAGACTGGAACAAAGTTAAAACAGAAGTAGTCATCTTGTATGCTGACAGAGGTGAATTGTACTGGCAATTTGAAACCCATCCCGGCGATGACCCAAGTTGGAGAGAATTTAGTTATACATTCAGGGTCGTGAAAGAAGGCGGTAAATGGAAAATTTCGTACCTCCAGGGATTTGACTATAATGAAGCTATAAAAGGTTTTTAAGCCAAATGATACATTAAAAGCCCGTAACCAACTAAAAGGTTACGGGCTTTTGTATTTAGGTTAGGGTAGAGTTTTTATTTGGTGTACATTAGTGTAGCAAGGCTTTCGTCTCTCTGGTAAACATCGTCAAAAAAGGCAACATTCCCTTTTTCATCGGCCCAGGCAGTAAAGTAGGTTAGGTATACCGGTATCTTTTTCTTCAGTACGTAGCTGTTCTCTTTACCGGCATTCATGGCCTTGTCTACTTTGGCCTCGTTCCAGCCACCGTCTTTTTTGGTAATCATTATGGCCAGCTCGCGGGCTTTTTGCACACGTACACAACCGTGGCTAAAGGCGCGGTCGTTTTCGGTAAACAGGCTCTTGGCAGGGGTGTCGTGCAGGTAAATGTTATTCGTATTCGGGAACATAAACTTTACTAAACCAAGCGAGTTATTGCCACCCGGTTTTTGGCGTATGTGCTTACCGTTATAATATTCCATATTGTGTTTGGCAAGATAATTCGGGTCTTTGGCTATGCTTGGGTATATCTCTTTTTCGGCTATGCTTGGCGGCACATTCCAGTACGGGCTAAATACAAGGTAGCTCATGTTACCGCTAAATATTACGGTGCGGTTTGCATCCTTGCCCACTACTACATTAGAAATCAGCTCCGGTTTGCCGTCTATAACATAGCGCAACCTGTACGATGGTATGTTTACCGCTATGTATTCCTTTTGTGTATCTATACTGGTAGGTACCCAGCGGCAGCGCTCCATGTTTACGGCTATGGTTTTTATACGCTCGGTTACCGGTATGTTTAATTCCTTTATTATCGATTCTGTTACTTTATTAGCATACGTACGGAAATGGCTTTGCTCGTAAGCATTTACAGCATCGTTAAGCTCTTTATCAAATGTAGCGCTCTTGTTGTCTTTACCCAGGTAACCTTCAGCCGCCAGGCGGGTACGCAGTTGGGCTACGGCATCACCGCTATCGCCTTCTTTAAGCTCTTTTGTGCCTTCGGGCAGGGTTATGGCAGGCCAGCCGCCTTTTTTCTCTATTTCGCGGTATTTTTGCAGGCCTTTTTTCAGGTTATAGTACTGGCTGAACAGCTCTTTTTTATCACCCTTAATTTTTTGCGGCTCCTGCATCAGCGTATCCAGATAAGCTACATAATCAGTATGCTGGCGCGGAAGGAACCAGCCTGTTTGTTGCCTTTGCTCAGTTGGCAATCCTTCAAGGGTTTTATCTGCCCAATAAAAGTACATGGCAGAAATCAGTAGTTCCGACTGTACATTCGGGCGTTCACCACGCCCCGAATCCTGGAATAAATCGTCGAGGGTAGATTTATAAGGTATTTTGCTGGGTAAGCCCTCATCGTCAAGCTGGTTTACACGGTTGTACAGTACCTCGGCAAATTCTATAAGCCCACGTTTTTCGTGCCAAATGTAATGCGGGTGTTTTTTATAGAGTTCGCTTATTTGTTTTTTATAAGGTGTATAGTCCGGGTAGCGCTCATAAAAAGCAGAAAAGCCATTGGTATCCAGCGCTATCATTTTTTCATCGTGCTCATGCGTTTCCACATCGGCTGCGTCTTTTTTCTTGCACGAAGTAAAGTGTGCTGCCGTAATACACAGTACGGCCATTAAAAATATCTTCTTCATTGTATTGGTTTTCAATTTTGATAAATGTAGGAAGAATTCTAATAAATAATAATGGTATGCTACAGATTAACGCATAATTAGCACTTATAGCCAAACAGCTGTTAAACTGATGAGTATGATAAATATCATAGTTTGCATGGCATAGCTGATTTACTTTTAGGGTATTAAAACTGTAATACCATGAAGATAGAACAAATATATACAGGCTGCCTGGCGCATGCGGCGTATTACATAGAAAATAACGGTGAGGCGGCCATATTCGACCCGCTTCGGGAGGTGCAACCGTATCTTAACCGTGCGGCTAAGGATGGTGCCAAGATTAAGTATGTTTTTGAAACCCATTTTCATGCCGACTTTGTAAGCGGACACCTCGACCTGAGTGCCAAAACCGGTGCGCAGATTGTTTTCGGCCCCAATGCACGTCCGGATTATGATGCTGTTATAGCCGAAGACGGGCAGGAGTTTGCTGTAGGTAACTATACTGTAAAAGCTTTGCATACCCCCGGGCATAATATGGAAAGCACCACCTACCTGCTTATTGATGAAACGGGTAAGGGGCACGGTATTATAACCGGCGATACACTTTTTATAGGCGATGTAGGCAGGCCTGATTTGGCACGTCATGTGGTTTTTGAGCTGACGCAGGAAAAGCTTGCACGTCATTTGTTCCGTTCGCTTAGGGACAAGATTATGCCGCTACCAGATGATTTAATAGTGTATCCTAATCACGGTGCAGGAAGCGCCTGTGGCAAAAAAATGAGTAAGGAAACCACAGATACGTTGGGTAACCAGAAGAAAACAAACTATGCGCTGCGAGCCGATATGACCGAAGATGAGTTTGTAAATGAAGTACTAAACGGACTTACGGCTCCTCCGGGCTACTTTCCGAAGAATGTGGTAATGAATATGAAGGGCTATGAAAGCCTTGATAATGTTTTAAAAAGAGCCATGCGTCCGCTAAATCCGGTGGAGTTTGAAGTTACGGCTAACATTACAGGGGCATTGATACTGGATGTGCGTAACCCCGAGGTGTTTGCAAAAGGATTTATACCTAACAGCATAAACGTGGGGCTAAACGGAAGTTTTGCTACCTGGGTAGGGGAGCTGGTAATGGATATTAACCAAAAGATATTGTTAGTAGCCGAGCCTGGCCAGGAAGAAGAAGCCATGATACGCCTTAGTCGTGTGGGGTATGACCATACCATAGGTTACCTGCAGGGCGGATATGCCGCATGGGTAGCTGCTAATAAGCCGTTTGACACGGTGGTACGTATTTCTGCTGCTGATTTTGAGGAGTATTACAATGCGGGAGTTCCTGTTTTTGATGTGCGAAAAGAAAGTGAGTTTAATGCCGAACACGTGGTAGGGGTGACCAATGTACCGCTTAAAACGATTTATGAGCATTTGGCTTTGTTTCCTAAAGACAAGAAATTTATACTACACTGTGCCGGTGGTTACCGCAGTATGATAGCCGCTTCTATATTAAGGCAGCTGGGGTATGGTGGCTTTGCCGATGTTACAGGCGGATATACAGAGATAAGTAAAACCAATGTAGAGAGGACAGAATACGTTTGTCCGAGTACATTATTATAATAAACTCATACCACATTATTCTTTTTTGTAAAGCCCTGTTAATTCGTTTGGCGGGGCTTTAGTTTTTCAGTAATTTTAGAAAAAACACTATGACATGGAACGATTTCAAACCCTTATAAATGGTGCCAAGCCCGTACTTGTAGATTTTTTTGCTACCTGGTGTGGCCCGTGCAAAATGATGTCGCCTATACTTACCGAGGTAAAAGAAACCCTGGGTGACAGCGTTACTATAATAAAAATAGATGTAGATAAAAACCAGGAGCTTATGGCCAGTCCGCAGTTTCAGTTGCGCGGAGTACCTACGCTAATGCTGTTTAAAGAAGGCAAAATACTGTGGAAACAGGCAGGCGTAGTGCCAAAAGAAGAAATTGTAAGCAGGATAAAAAGCGTACAGTAGTAATTTACGATTTCAGAATTAAGATTTCAGATTCCACTCATGTGTAATATCTGAGTGTGGTTTAATTCGGAATCTGCAAATAGTAATTTATGATTTTAGATTTCAGATTCCACTTATGCACTAAACACAGTGTGGTTCAATCTGAAATCTAAAATCTTAATTCTGAAATCTACAAAGGTTCCTGCTGGCTAAGGCAATGGAAGCTGCCCAGTCCCCATATAAGGTCGGTGCTGTCTATGCCTATAACCTCGCGGCCTTTAAAGCAATCGGTTAATATATCCAGTGCTTTTTTATCGTTAGCATCATCACGAAACGTAGGTACAATCACGCTTTCGTTAGCTATATAAAAGTTAGCGTATGATGCCGGTAGCCTTTGGTCTTCCCATATAACCGCCTTAGGCATTGGCAGCTCTATAATATTAAGCTGCTTGCCGTCTTGCAGGCGCATGGTTTTTAGTAAATCAAGGTTTTCCTGTAGCAGGTGGTAGTTGTCGTCGTTTTTATCTTCTTCAACTACGGTAACCACAGTATCTTCATTTACAAAACGGGTAATATCATCTATGTGCCCATCGGTATCATCGCCTACAATACCGTCGCCCAGCCACAGTATGTGCTCTACACCGTAATATTCGGTAAGATATTCCTCTATCTGGCTTTGGTTAAGGTGTGGGTTACGGTTTTCATTAAGCAAACAGGCCGTTGTGGTAAGTAGAGTACCTTTACCGTTAAACTCCACGCTGCCACCTTCCATAACAATATCGGCATTAAAAACTTTTAGTCCTAATGCTTCACCTATACGGGTAGGTATTACATCATCCAAGTCAAACGGAGGGTATTTTCCTCCCCACGCATTATACCCCCAGTCTACAACAGCTTTTTCTCCGGTTGTACGGTTTACTACAAAGGCAGGGCCGTGGTCGCGGCACCAGGCATCGTTTGTAGGGTGGAAGTAAAAAGTAACTTCACTCAGCTTAGCACCCGGCACCAGTGGCATGTAGGTATTCAGTTCGTTCTGGGCAAACTGTTTCATAGCTTCATTAGCTACGTTAATACATACTTTTTGGTGGCGGCTTACCTGTAGTATAAACTCACAATACGGTTTATAAATGGTGTGCAGCTTACCTGGCCAAGATTCTTCTTTATGTGGCCAAGATAGCCATAGCGCACGCTGGGGTGCAAATTCTGCCGGGAAATGAAACCCTAATGCTTTAGGAGTTTGTCCTGTTTGTATTGCCATTAATTTCTATTTGACTTCAGTGATTTTTTCAGGGCCTTAGTGTGGTTTAGTAATAAATAAGACTCTGTATACAGTTCACTGAAGATTTCCTGTGATATATAATTTCGCCGTTGCGCCTTGTGCAGGCAGCATACTACCTCTGAAATTGATCTCATAGAATTACCAAGGTATTTCCTGAAATCGTCGTTAGTTTCTTCGGCCATTCCTTCCGAAATGTGGAAGGCAATTTTGTCTGCAGCTTTTGTAATGTGTGTTTGCAGGCTGTACAGCTCATTAGGTGGAAAATCTACGGATATTTGATGAATGCGTTCACCATAATCCATGGCCTGATTCCACACCTGTAGGCGCTCAAATTTAAAGTGCGTAATTTCCATGTGTGTGTATTGGTTTTGACACTACAACATTACTAAAAAAAACGCTTTAATTATGTTAATTTCACATAAAAACGTTAAATGTCACCTTTTTTACTATTCGCCATCAAGGTATCTCTTGGTAATAGGCTGGTAGCTATCAATCCTTCTGTCCCTTAAAAACGGCCAGTGTGTGCGGTAATGGTCTGTAAGTTTGGTGTCTACCTCTACAACAGTTGTTATTTCGTTTTCGTGGTCTGCCAGGTACATTAATGTGCCTTGTGGGTTAGCTACAAAGCTGCCACCCCAAAATTTCATGGCGCCATCCTGCTCAAAACCTACGCGGTTTACACTTACCACGTGTACACCGTTTGCTACAGCATGGCTGCGCTGTATGGTTTGCCATGCATCATACTGCTCTTTATTGGTAGCTTCGTCCTGGTCTGTAGCCCACCCGATAGCGGTAGGGTAAAACATAATTTCGGCACCCATAAGTGCAGTAATACGGCTTGCTTCCGGGTACCACTGGTCCCAGCAGATAAGGATACCTATTTTGGCATACTTCGTCTGGAATACTTTATAGCCCAGGTCGCCGGGGGTAAAATAGAATTTTTCGTAAAAAGCAGGGTCATCCGGTATGTGCATTTTGCGGTATTTACCCAGGTAAGTACCGTCTGCATCTATAACCGCGGTGGTGTTGTGGTACAATCCTTCGGTGCGCTTTTCAAAAAGCGATGCTATAATAACCACGTTAAGCTCTTTTGCTACAGCGCTCAGTACATCAGTACTCGGGCCCGGTATGGCTTCGGCCAGCTTAAAGTTTTCATAATCTTCCACATCGCAAAAATAAAGCGAAGTGAAAAGCTCCTGAAGGCAAACAATTTGTGCGCCCTGTGCAGCAGCGTTGCGTATTTCGCGTATGGCTTTGTCCAGGTTTGGCTGTTTTTCTTTTACACAGCTCATCTGTACCAGTCCTACTTTTACTTTACCCATTTTGGTTTATTATAAAATTGAGGTGCAAATTTACGCATTTTTTCGGTCTTAGGTATTCAGGCTGTGTTAAGCTGCTTTTAAAAGGTGTAATTATTTGTTATTTAGATTTTTGGCTAAATATAATGTAAATATCTATGCGGAAAACTAGGGTTTTACCTATTAATTTTTTGAGTTTGTTGTTGCATATTTGAGGTGAAACATTTGTTAAAAATTTAAAACCAATTATTTATGCCAACTTTTATTTTTATCATCACCGCGAGCGCTGTACCTACAGGCTGGGCAGCTACAAATGCCTCAATCATTGTGTCTTCAAATGCAACAGAAATTCATGTAGATGTTTTAAGGATTTCTACTGATTCTGCTACCATATTTGCATGGCTTAAAGCTAACTACATGTATATAAATTTCCCTGCTATGTATGAAAGCATAGAAAAGGCGCATGTTATATCATCCGGCAGTGCCGAATATACGGTGGCTTCTGCGGTTTCTTCAGGTTTGTATACTAATGTTACTTTTTCGGCATTGCAAACTGATTTGTCAAGTATTTCGCTTTCATATTCAGACCATTATAATGAATACCTTAGGGTGTATTATGATAGCACTACTTTGCGCTTTACAAAAACTACAGATATGACCCTTGAAACCCTCTTTTCTATTCCGTTTATAAGGGCTATTATGAGTAATAACTCGCTTTCGGGTACTAATACGGTTTTTTCTTTTGCTAAAGGTAATTTTGCTACAGGAAACGACATTTTCTTTAAGGTAACAGATAACGGAAATTTTATAGGCTATTATAATTTTTCAAAGACAAACCCGAAACCTTAACCCTGAAGAACATCTGTTAAAGTAAAAAATAGTATATTCAGCCTGTATTAAAGGCTGAATATGTTTTATAAGTTTATAGCTGAAGTGGGGTTTGTAGAATATTACATTTTTTTTAGTGTAATTACTGGTTTTATATGTGCTAACTATAAAAAGAACATACATAACTGGCTGCTAATATTATTGTTTACATTTTTTATTTCGGAAATTGCATTAATATATGCTAATGCATTTTTAGTTGCAGTGGGGTGGATTTATGCGCCCAGCACTACTATTCATAATACAGTTTGGCTCTTAATACTGGGTAAAACTTTTAATAAGGGTACTAAGTTTTTGTACATTGTATGGGCTTATTTTGTTCTATGCATACTTGACACACTTTTTTGGGAAGGATATACAGATTTTAATACTTTTAGTTTTTTACTTGGTGCTGCTCTTTATATATCCATGTTTATAAAAGAATACATTACAAAGCTTAACAACGAAGATTTTGCCTTTTTTCAAAAAAATGAAAGTTTGCTTCTGTTTAGTCCGATACTCTTTTTTATGGGAGTGAGTATTATGTTTACTTTTAATGATACTACATTATCTGAAACTAAGATAATAGGTGATACAAGTTTATATGAGATTGCCGTAAATTTTCCTAACCTAATATCTTATTCTATAATAAACATTTACTTTTTTAAAGAAAAACAATTCAAAAAATGATAGATAATCTTGTTATAGGGATACTTATTACCATAGCGTTTGTTAGCGTCATAGTGTTGTTTTGTGCATTACTGATAAAATTATATATAAATAAGATAAGAAATTATACCCGGCTTATTTATGAAAAAGATCTGCAGTTTCAAAAGACACTTACCGAAACCATACTGGAAACCCAGGAGCAGGTGTTTAATAATATTTCGCAGGAACTCCATGACGATGCCGGCCAGCAGCTTACCTACATTAATTTTTTAGTAGAAAATTTAAAACTGGACAGCCCTCAACTCTCAGAAACAATGGAGCCCGTGTCTACGGCTGTTTCGGCGCTTTCTCAATCTATTCGCAGGGCAAGCCACTCACTTAGCGGCCAGCTTTTGGTGCAGCAAAATGTTGTAAAAGCAATTTCTGCCGAAGTTTCAAGGCTACAACACTTGGGAAGAATAAAAATTTTGTTTAAATTTGAAGGAGACGAACCAAAAGGGATTGATTCCGGCAGCCAAATAGTTATTTACAGAATTTTTCAGGAATTAATTAATAATATTTTAAAGCATGCCCAGGCTACCGAAATAAGCATACACCTTATTGCAAACCCTTTTGAGCTTACCGTAGCTGATAACGGAAAAGGTTTTGATGTGAGAGCCGTAAACAAAGAAGAGGGGCTTGGCTTACACAACCTGAAAAACCGGGCTGATATAGTAGGCCTGGATTTTGCCTTAAACTCAGCACCGGGTAAGGGTACCGAAGTGATATTGTCCCAAAAATAACACTATGCATAAAATTACAATTGGCCTCGTTGACGATCACCAACTTGTAAGGACGGGTCTTAGAGAGCTTATAGAGAAATTAGGTAACTATTCGGTTGTATCTGAGTACGACGGCGCTATGTCTTTTTTAAACGACCATACTACCACCCCCCCCGATGTTTTAATCGTAGATTATTCCATGCCCGATCTTAGCGGTACTGATCTGCTAAAAGAACTGGAAAGGCGTAGCGAGGATGCTACTGATACTGAACCAAAGACACACCGAGTACTGCTGCTAACCCAGCACCTGGAAGACAGTATAATAGACGAAGCTTTTTACTACGGAGCCCGTGGTTTTCTTCATAAAAACTGTGCTGCCCAAGATCTTAAATATGCCATAGACAGTATAGCGGCTACAGGTTACGCTAATGTAGTGGAAATACTGCGTAGGGTAAAACGGTTTGATACTGCTGCTCATGGCTTACAAGACAGGCCGTTGCCCGGCATAACCCGCCGCGAGCTTGAGTTTCTAGAGCTTGTGTGCGATGAGCGCGAACTTACCTATGACCAAATGGCCGATATAATGTGTGTTTCGGTAAAATCAGTGGAGTCGTACCGTAGTGCGCTGTTTGAGAAATTTAAAATCAAATCGAAAGTAGGGCTGGTGCTGTTTTCATACCAAAACAAGTTAACCCCGCCGTTTACTTAATCTGCTTGCTTTTTATGGGTTGCTTTCGTCGCGTGTGCGTTTTATAAGGCCTATTCCCGACCCAAAAAAGATAAGTCCCAACACCCCGTAGATAACCAGTGTTTTTATGCTTTGCTCTCCTGTAGAGCTGTTTATAAATATGTATGCAGCGTAAATAAGCCCTATGATTCCCAGTATGGTAAGCAGTGTCCCAAAGATGCGTTTTAAGTTCATAGCTGTGTTTTTTTTAGTGTTTCTATCCCAAAGTTCATAGGAATTTTACAGTTTAAATCACAGTTTGTTAAAACCTTAACGCTTATTTTTTTGTTAATACTGTTCTGTAAGATTTTGGCTTATAAATAAACGATAATTAAATGTTATAGCGGTTATAAAGTTCTGGTTTTGAATGTTTTGTTTTTGGAAATTTGATCCTGAAAATAGTTGCAAACTTCAAATTCAAAGCATTATGAAACTCTTTTACATCTTACTTACCATTGTTGCAGTAGCCCTTGCCGGTTATTTTGTAGCCGACAGCTTTGATTATGACAACGCTACCATTAGCGTAGTGCTTATAGATACCCTTTTTGTGCTTATACCTATAACCATAGTGGCTGTTGCGGCAGGCGTATATTTTTCAATAAAGCGCAGGCAAAACGATAAAGATGTAATGACCATACGCCAGTATTATCAGTACAAGAGTGCCAGATAGCACACACCTACATATTTTTTAAAAACAAAAAGCCATCCTTTACAGGATGGCTTCTTTACTATCTAAAAAATCTGTTCAGTTGTTGTGTACCAAATCGCTTTGGTTGCGGAACACCAGTTGTCCGTCAAAGCTATCCAGTAGTATAATACTGTCTGTAGTAACCTTACCGCTAAGTATTTCTTTACTTAGCTGGTTCATTACCTCTTTTTGTATTACACGTTTTACCGGGCGCGCACCAAAATCGGCATCGTAACCTTTTTTGGCCAGGTAATCAATCGCCTCAGGAGTAGCATCCAGAGTAATGTTTTGCTGAGCAAGCAGCTTGGTAACACTCTTAAGCTGCAAACCTACAATCTCACGTATGTTGTCTGCGCTAAGCGGCGTAAACATTACAATGTCGTCTATACGGTTGATGAACTCCGGCCTTACGGTTTGTTTCAGCAGACCAAGTACTTCTACCTTAGCGGCTTCTATAGCGGTATCTATGTCCTTTACGGCTTCAAATTTCTCTTGGATAATATGGCTGCCCATATTACTCGTCATAATAATAATTGAGTTTTTAAAGTCGGCCAAACGTCCTTTGTTATCCGTTAGTCGACCTTCATCCAGTACCTGTAACAGTATGTTAAAGGTATCAGGGTGGGCTTTCTCAATCTCATCAAGCAGAATTACACTGTATGGTTTACGGCGCACGGCTTCGGTAAGCTGGCCTCCTTCATCATAACCCACATATCCCGGAGGCGCTCCTACAAGTCGGCTTACGCTGTGGCGTTCCTGGTATTCGCTCATGTCTATACGGGTCATGGCGTTTTCATCGTCAAACAGGTAACCGGCAAGGGCTTTGGCAAGCTCTGTTTTACCCACACCTGTAGTACCCAGGAACAGGAACGAGCCTATAGGTTTCCTCTGATCCTGTAACCCGGCACGGCTACGACGCACGGCATCACTCACAGCTTCTATAGCTTCTTCCTGACCCACCACGCGTTTGTGCAGTTCGGCTTCCAGGTTAAGGAGTTTTTCACGCTCGCTTTGTAGCATTTTGGTTACCGGTATACCGGTCCATTTTGCTACTACTTCCGCTATGTCTTCGTGGGTTACTTCCTCTTTAATAAGGCTTTGACCTTTTTGTGTTTCCTGAAGTTGTTGCTGTAAATCGTTCAGCTTTTCTTCAGACTCCTTTATTTTACCGTAGCGCAGCTCAGCCACTTTACCGTAATTACCTTCGCGTTCTGCTTTTTCGGCTTCCAGCTTATAGTTTTCTATATCGGTTTTTGTAGCCTGTATGCTGTCTACCACATCTTTTTCGCTTTTCCAGCGGGCAAATATCTCGTTGCGCTCTTCTTTAAGATTAGCCAATTCAAGTCCTAATGCTTTTAGTTTAGGCTCGTCGTTTTCACGTTTAATGGCTTCAATCTCAATTTCAAGCTGCATTATTTTACGATCCAGCACATCCAGTTCCTCTGGCTTCGAGTTAATTTCCATACGGAGTTTACTCGCGGCCTCATCCATAAGGTCAATCGCCTTATCGGGTAGGAAACGGTTGGTTATATACCTTTGCGAAAGCTCTACAGCGGCTATAATAGCGTCGTCTTTAATACGTACCTGGTGGTGTGCCTCGTATTTTTCTTTAATACCACGCAGAATCGAAATAGCACTTTCGGTATCCGGCTCATCTACCATTACCTTTTGGAAACGCCTTTCAAGAGCTTTATCCTTTTCAAAGTATTTCTGGTACTCGTCCAGTGTTGTTGCACCTATAGCACGCAGCTCACCACGGGCAAGGGCAGGTTTTAGTATGTTGGCCGCGTCCATGGCGCCGTCGCCACCGCCTGCACCTACAAGGGTGTGTATTTCGTCTATAAACAGTACAATATCGCCCTCGGCAGAAGTTACTTCTTTCACTACTGATTTCAGCCTTTCTTCAAACTCACCTTTGTACTTGGCACCGGCTATCAGCGCACCCATATCCAGTGAGTACACCACCTTGTTTTTAAGGTTTTCGGGTACGTCACCCTGAATAATACGGTGTGCCAAACCTTCGGCAATGGCGGTTTTACCCACACCCGGTTCACCCACAAGCATCGGGTTGTTTTTGGTACGGCGGCTAAGGATTTGCAGTACACGACGAATTTCTTCATCACGGCCTATTACCGGGTCCAGCTTACCGTCATTGGCCAACTGGTTCAGGTTTTTGGCGTACTTGTTAAGCGAGTTATAGGTTTCCTCAGCGCTTGCACTGGTTACCCTTTCGCCTTTACGCAGTTCGTCTATGGCGCTCCTAAGGCCTTTTTCGGTAACACCCTGGTCTTTTAAAATCTGGGCTACCTTACTTTTTGTACCAAATATGGCAAGCAGTAAGTGTTCTATGCTTACGTACTCGTCATTCATTTTACGGGCAATATTACTTGCCTCGTTAAGCGCAGTGCTGGCCTCGCGGGAAATTCCCATTTCACCGCCCTGTACTTTCGGGAAACTGTTCAGGGTACTGTCCAGTATTTGCCCGAACAGCCCCACGTTTACGTTTAGCTTTTTAAGCAAAAACGGGGTCACGTTTTCGTCAACC
The DNA here is from genome assembly GCF_046613565.1 of Flavobacterium sp. RHBU_3. Lineage (NCBI taxonomy): Bacteria > Pseudomonadati > Bacteroidota > Flavobacteriia > Flavobacteriales > Flavobacteriaceae > Flavobacterium > Flavobacterium sp. RHBU_3. The sequence goes on from NZ_JBKJHC010000004.1 coordinate 151,187, forward strand.
TCCAGGATAGCTTTAACAATGTGTTCGTTTTCTATCTGTTGATGACCAAGGCCCTGGGCAAGCTGTTGTGCCCTTTGTATGGCCTCTTGCGATTTTATAGTATAATTAGCAAAGTTCATATCGTATTTCCTTAAATTTGGTAACTGTAAGACAATTTATGTTCCAATACGTATAATCTGACAAAAAGACTGTTTTTGATATGAAGTTGATAGCTTAATCGGTCAAAATGTCGTAAATTTTCAAAAATATGGGTTTATTTGGTGGTATGTTCGGTAATTCTGACAATAAAGATACAAACACTTCGGCGGTTAAGTGGAACGATTTAACAGAAATAACACAGCTGGACGATATTGTAGCGGAGTCTGCCGATACGCCCGTTATCATCTTTAAACACAGTACCCGCTGCGGTATTAGCCGTATGGCGCTTAAGGGTTTTGAAAATAAATACAGTATAGGGGAGGAGCAGGCAAAACCTTATTTTCTGGACTTATTAAACCACCGCGATATAAGCAACGAAATAGCCAGCCGTTTTAATGTAATGCACCAAAGCCCTCAGGTATTGGTTATTAAAAACGGAACCGCTGTGTACAACGAATCACACGATGGTATTGATGCTAATGAGGTGAAGGGGAGGTTATAATAGTATTGTTTTTGGAGATAATTCATCTTCCTCAAGAGCGCAGATGTTTAAAAACAACTGTTTTATGAGTGTTTCAATTTCATTTTTGTTGTAGGAGTCTTTGTTACGTCTTACATCTTTATAGTTGTGAATAACCAAATGATTTACCAGTTCTGAAACTGTTTTATATCGAAGATTCGTGGTTAGTTTTGAAGCAACATAAAGAGTGGCTATTGATATGCCAAATCCCGACGCAAATTCCCATTTGAAGAACATGGCTATAAAAGAGATAAGACAAATTATTCCGAAAGGAGCAGCTATATAACCGGGTATTTCAAATAAGTCGAGTTTGATGCCCAATTGTGAATTCAAGTAGTTTGCAGACTGTTTTCTGTTCTGTCCTAATACGTCAGCTATCGGAGTATTGGGTTTTATACTTTGTTTATCAGAAATGTTCAGTGTAATCAGGGCTTCTTTTACTTTGTAAAATGCCTGTTGAGACGTGCATCCACCCGTGTTCTCTCCATCGATTTTAGATTCAATGCATTTGCAAAAATCATCAAAGGTCATCCCTGTATAAAAATCATCTTCATTAAATGTTATTCCGAACGAGTTTTCAGTCCTTATAAGGATGTCCTCGAAATCATCACCGTTTATTGATAGTTTTTGGTTTTCCATGATGGAATACTTTAGGTATATTCAAATGTAACCAAATATTTCACTCACAGACACAAAAAAGCCTCCGCAAAGGGAGGCTCTCAAATAATATTTTTTCAGGTTTAGTTTACTACAACTTTTTTAGCTGAAGTCTGGTTGCCTGAAGTAGCTTTTAAGATGTAGAAACCACTAGGAAGGTCTTTTACAGTGTAAGTGTTATTAACTGCCTGTGGCTTGTTTATTTGCTGTACCAGCTGACCATTTAGGTTAATTACCTGTATGTTATCTAAACTGTTATTGCTGTAAATGTTTACCTCGTGGTTTACAGCCGGGTTAGGATATACGGTAACAATGTTGTTAATTGCTTGGTCTACAGCTGCTACTGTACCCCATATTGTTGTGGCATATTCCGGGTGGTCTATAAACGGGTTACGGTTATCCTGGCGGGTGAAAATAGCGTTATTACGGTCTATTTCGCGCTGGCTTACAGGATCCTGTGCATTCCAGGTAAGCAGTATGCTAAGGAAAGTAGCCGAAAATGAATGGTTTTCAGTGCCGTCAAACATCGCTTTAGATTGTGTAGACGATTCGTTTACTGCGGTATAAAAACCGTTTAGTTGCCCTTCGTAGCGGGTAACAAAGTAAAAGAACATACGTGCCACATCGCCTTTAAACTCGTCTATTGGCTCAAAAACAACACCGGTATATCCGGCAGAATACCCTGAGTTAAGGTTGCTTCCGCGTTTAGAACCGTTAGTATACGTTTGGTTAGCCGTACCTACTACTCCAAAAGGATAGTTTCCGCGCTGTGCGTTTACGTACTTATCTGTAGGCAGTATGTAGTGCGCATCGGCATACATAGGTAACTGAGAGCTGAAATACGATTGTGGTATAATGTGCTCGCGGTTGAATTTTTGCCCTTCCGATGTACCGCCGCTGCCATCATCCTGTTGTGCTGAGCCGTAGTAGTATTCGTAAGCATCGGGGCCATTTGGGTTTTCTGAGTAAATGTCCAGGATAGAACCGTTGTTCTCGTAATATAGGTCTTTATCAGAAAGTTCAAATGTGGTATACAACCCAGAATAACCCTGATCGGTATGATCTTTTATAATATCATGAAGTTGGGTTTTAAGTGTATAACCGGTTCCGGTTGCATTGTCGTAATAACCTGCAGGTGCCTGGGCAAAGCTGCCTAACGAAGCAAATACAGATAAAAAAGTAATAATGTTTTTCATTCCAAAAATTTAAGCCAACAAATGTAGTTACAAATACATTAATGTTGGCTTAAATTTAACATCTAATATGGACTAAAGTTATTTTTTGCGTTCCATCAGGGCCATGTAAAACCCGTCAAAACCACTTTCTGATGCAAGGATTTTTCTGTCCTGTACAAAAGTGAACTCTTTTCCTATTTCGGTTTCTGCTAAAAAGCGTTTTACCTGTTGCTCGTTTTCACTTGGCAATACACTACAGGTAGCATACACCAGCTTGCCGCCCGGTTTTACTATTTTACTGTAGTTTTCCAGTACTTCGGCCTGTATTTTACGAATGTTGTCTACAAATTCAGGCTCCAGTTTCCACTTGCTGTCCGGGTTACGTTTTAGTACACCCAGGCCGCTACAAGGCGCATCAATAAGTACGCGGTCGGCCTTTTCGTGTAGTTTTTTTATTACCTTGGTGTTTTCTATAACACGGTATTCTATGTTAAAGGCGCTGTCGCGTTTGGCACGTATTTTAAGCTGTTTCAGTTTGCTTTCGTAGATGTCCATGGCTATAAGCTGGCCTTTGTTTTCCATAAGAGCCGCCATGTGCAGGGTTTTTCCGCCTGCACCAGCGCAGGTATCTACCACGCGCATGCCCGGTTTTACATCCAGGAACGGTGCCACAAGCTGCGACGATGCATCCTGCACCTCAAACAATCCTTCCTTAAAAGCATCGGTAAGGAATACGTTAGCACGCTCTTTAAGTATTAGCGCAAACGGGTAATCTTTGAGGGTTTCGGTTTCTATATTGCTTTCGCGCAGTATGCTTTGCAGTTTCTCTTTGGTAGTTTTAAGTGTATTTACACGTAGTATTACCTGGGCCTGCTCATTTTGTGCGGCAATTTCCTTGCTCCATTTTGCTTCGCCAAGTTCGGCTACACCCAGCTCGTCCATCCAGTCCGGTATGGCTTCACGGAACTTACGTATTTTGCTCAGCTCGTCAAATTTACCTTTAATACGGCGCAGCGGAGTTTCTTCAAAATACTTCCAGTCGGGTAGGGTAATGCCGCGCAATACTGCCCATACGGCAAAAATGCGCCACAGGTTATCACGGTCATACGGTTCTTTTACTTCGGCTATTTCGGCATAAAGGCGTTTCCAGCGTACAATTTCGTAAATGGTTTCGGCCACAAACTTGCGGTCGTGGCTGCCCCAGCGCTTGTCTTTTTTAAGTGCGCGTGCTACTACCTTGTCAGCATACTCTCCGTCATTAAAAATATAGCCCAGTGAGTCAATCACCGTAAAGCATAAATTCCTGTGTAATCTCATTTTAAAAAAAATTGAGGGGCAAAGGTACTATTTTTTGTTGATGTTTTGTTTAATACATCTTCAGTGTTACAAACTATAAAAACTATCCTTTTCTATAGGTTGCGGTACATCTTCTTCGCCCAGTAGCTGGCGGATGTTTATTTCTATATTGCGGGCTATGGTAGTAACGTTAGTATCGCTTGGCCTGTTGCTAAACGGATCCTGCAAGTCATCTGCAGCTTTTTCCAGCAGGAAGAACACCATACTTATAAGTAGTAACAACGGTAATTCAAACAGTATTTTTACATTGTTAAGTGCTATTGAAAGTGTAATAACAAACAGGTAAATGGCAAAGTGCAGAAATATGCGGTATGTAGTAGGGAAAACGGTATTCTTTATGCGTTCGGCCATACCCATGTTGTCTGAAAAGCGGATAAAAATATTGTTGAATTGCACATGGGTAAAGTCTGAAATTACGCCTTGTTTGTGCAGTTCGCTTACCTGTAGTACATTTTGCTGTAATATGCCCAGTACTTTGTTGTTGTGTTTTTTCAGGTTTTCAATGTCTGTATGGCTTAACAGTTTTTCGCAACCTTCCAGTGATGGCTGCCCCCTTAACGAGCGGCCCAAAACGTAGTTCCAGGCTATTTGCCTGTACGCCATGGTTTTTATCTGGGGCTCAAGTTCGGGGTTCTTTATAAAAGCCTGTAGTTGCAGTACAAAGCTGCGCGAATCGTTTACTATGGCACCCCATATTTTACGGGCTTCCCACCAGCGGTCGTAACTTTGGCTCATACGGAACGATAACAGTACCGATATGGCTGTACCTATAAATGCCGGTATGGTAAGCGGCATTTCGGGGAGGTGTACCGCCAAAATTTCGGCAGCGTAGTGTATTATTACACCTACTACAAGCACGCTTAGCATTTCGTATTTTATATTCCCGAATATGTACCGCAGTGGCGGAATTTTGTCTACAAGCATAATGTGATGGTTAATTGCTGCATAAAGTTACGTAAGAACTTTAAACCGGTATAAATGTAATGCTAATTGTATTACATTTCTTTTCAAGGTCTATTTGAATTTCAAGGAATGGAATGCTTCCTCAAAATGATCTGTGATTAATTGCTGATCATTTGCCATGAAGAAAATATAAGCATTGCCCACGCCTTTTTTGTTTAGTGCTATGGCAAAACAGTATTTGTATTTTCCGGCAAAACCACCGTGTGCCGTAGTTATGGAAGATGCACCCCAATCGGCGTTAAACTCAGACTTTACGGCTGCCGGAGGAAAGGGCCCGATTTCAGGAAGGTTGCCGCCCGAAATGTTTAAAAGCGTTGTTTGAAATAGCGCTTCATAAAGGTTGTCCGGGTTTATCATTGTAGAGCCTTTCGGCTTGTTTTTCAGCCACTTTTTGTATTCGGTAATTTCGTTATCCATTGGGCGAATTGCGTAGCGTACTTCCAGTGCTACGGTTTTGTGCTTTACGGCATATTCATATTCCATTTGGTCGTTAGCAATTACCGGTACTTCTGCATAACCTTCTGCTGGTATATAGCTCATCTTGTTCCTGTCAAGCAACTTTTTAAAATCTTCGGGCAAACCGGAAGAAGCAGTAAATGAAAAAGAAGTAAACGCTATGAGCAGCAGGGTAAAAATACGCAATGGTTTCATGGTTTGTGACGGTTATTTTTGAAAATGCTATTGTAATTGATTGAATTAGTTTCTAAGCACATCCATGTTGAACAACAAGCTTTGCTGTGCTTTGTCCAGTTTGCTTATGGGTTGTTTTAGTTCCATCATTTGAGAAGGGTGGGTAAAGCATTTAAAAACAATCTTCTTTTTAAACAGGCTTTTTTCTATCCTGTCAAAAAACACGTAGAGCTTGGCATCCTTTACAATTTCGTTTAAAGACGAACTGAAGCCTTCGGCAAGTGCCGCAAGTACCTCGTCATTCAGGCCGTTATCAAAAATGGTAATTTTTTCAATCAGGTCATAGTATTCTTTTACTTCCCTAACAATGTAGCCTTCCATTTTTAAAAATGGATTCTTATTGTCAAATGTAATTCCCGGTTCATCGGAAGTATTGAGTGATATCATTAACTTTTGGGTCATGTCATGGTACAACAGTCCGCTTATAATGTTTATGGCTTTGCCACAGCTATCGCAGTTTTTATCGTTTAGTGTACCATTAAGCACTTTCTGCTTAAGCGATGGGTCTATGGTTACATTTACTGAATCGTAGATATTGGCTACCTGGCTTTCGTTACAAAAAGGACAGTTTATAGCTTTTGGGCTGATTTTACTCATAATAGTTAGTTTTTGGTAAATATAAAAAAATCCGCCCCGAAAATTATTTTAATATTTCTTTTTCCAGACTCTCACGATACATATAATCAATGATTGTAAAAAGTGCATATGTTTTACTTGTCTGTTCTTTAGAAAGAAATTTTCCTTTGGTTATTTGATTAATAATATTTCCTATTTTAACCGAATTTACACTTAATAAAGCTCCATCAACATTTATTTCCCAAGGGGTAGAGAGATATTTAGGTGCATAGTCATCGTTTGTGAGTATAATCGTACTGCCATTACTTAATTTCAATGTTATTTTATTCCAATCCACAGTTGTACTGCTAATACTTTCAGGTTCGGTAAAAGCCTTTTTTATTATTTCTTCGGATACTGAGTTTATTAGCAGTGCTTTTTTTCTGTAATATTCAAAATCCGAAAACCCAGCATCAAATTTCATGGGCTTGTAATTGTCATATTGATATTTTCCCTTTTTTATTTCGCGTTCAGATTTGTTTATAAACTTTATAAATTCCTGAATGTCTTTTTCTGTAAAACCAAAATCATTAATTAAAATTTCTCTGTGTTGCGAACTGTTGATTTGTTTTACCAATTCCTCTATTTCGGTTTTATTGATTGTTTCTGGTAATTTCAGGTTTTTATTTTCTGATTTTCTTATATACAATTCACTTTCATGATTATAAATAACCGAAGTCTTTCCGTTATGGAAGCAACCGCGACTCCCTGATTCAAACTCTATTGATATTACAGAAGCGGAGGGGGAAATAATATTCTCCGGTGCTATATAAGGGGTAATTTCCTTAGAATCTATATCTGCATAAACATTTTTATGAAGACGAAAACAACTAACCAGCAATTTGTTGTTATTAATTGTTAATCCGTTAATGTAAAAAGGCGTTTTTAAAAATCTGTACCATTTTTCTTTTACGCTATCATATGAAATGATGTAATGATAGTAATTTCCATATTCTTTACCTTTAAAGTTTATTTTTACATATGGCTTCTCAATACCGATGTCGTCTGTAAGTAGTTCATTATGTATAGTGTTATCTTTGTTTATTTTGTATATTTCATCTTGAGTTTTGCCATATATTGTGTTTTTTGAAAATATTATATTTCTCATGTATGGAATCTTCTCTTCACTGTTTTTCCAGGTGCTTTCAAAGTCTTTGTTGAAGCATTCAAAAGTTCCGTCTTTATACTTAAGGGCGATGCCTTCTTGGTCTGTAACTTCATAATTAGTTACTTCGGGTAATTCTTTCCAATCTATATTTTGTGAAGCAGAATAAAAAATACGGCCTTGCTGTTCAAGAATATAAAACTTTCCATTGCCAAATGTTCTAATTTTTTCAATGGTATGCCTGTCGTTTATTCTGTAGGAGCTGTACTTTTTTTGAGTAAAAGGTGTAGGTAACTGTTTCCATGTTTTACAGTTATCCTGTGTATAATACAGTTTGTTATGGTCTAAGGCACCGGCAAGTCCATGCATACCATCTTTATTAAAATAAATAGCCGAAAGACGTTCACTTTCTTCATCGGGGTTGCTAAACTCATTCCACGTTTTACCAAAATCATCACTGTAATAAATCAATCCTGATGAACCCGTCATCCAGGCTTTGCCATCAGTTGTAATGCTAAGATCATTAATCCAGCTATTTCTACCGAAATAAACTTTTTGCCAGCTTTTTCCCGCATCTTCAGTACGGAAAATAAAATCCTCGTTACCGTTTTCACCAAAAATAAATCCTGATATGAATCCTATTTCATCATTAAAAAACGAAATGTTCTCAAAAGTGCCTTTGCTAAACCCTTCGTCATCTGGATTTATTATGGGTAATCTATGCCAAAGTGTATAAGGAGCATCACTGTAAAATACTTCTCCTGATATTCCGGCCATCCATATTCTATCTGATGGTGTAATAGACATCGTGTATCTTCCTTCGGGTATTAGCGCCGAAAACGGACTTTGTGCAAAAAGCGATGATGTAAATAGTAGTATCAGAATAAGTTTCTTCATAAAGAGTTGGTTAGGGGTATAAAGGTACTTAAAAAACGAAAAATCCGCCCCGAAAGTATCAGGGCGGATTTGTATTATTTTGGATTGTTAGAATTTTAGATTATTAGATTTTGCCTGAATGAAGATTTCATAATGTCTTCCTGGGAAGTTTCTTTCGAATCTAAATTGTATACTCTTTTTGCTAATTCGAAATTAGCATCCATAAAAAGAGAAAAATCCAGGAGTTCTTGGGTTATGTTTTTCATATAAGATAGCTTCTTCAGGTTGGTCTTAGAACAAAAGAATGATTGTTAATTTCTTTGTCTAATATACAAATTGTATTTCCCAGTAAAATCAAATACCAAGAAAAACCGCCCGGTATACCGCACGGCTTTTCTGATCAACTTAAAAACTAGAATATATTAAAACGGATATGCGTTTTCTGCTATAATTTTAGCAGCAATAGCCTCACGTAGCGCTACCACATTTGGTAGGTTAGTGTATTTTGTAAAACGCTTAAGCCCCATAAGCATCATGCGTTGTTCGTCGCCTTCGGCAAATGATGCAATGCCTTCTTTACCTTTTGTATTTACCAGATCCACAGCATGATACAGGTACAACTGCGCCATGGCTATCTGCTCCTTAACGTTCTCAGCACCTTTGGCTTTGGCCAGTTTTTCGGTTCTCAGGATGGCTGATTCTGCCATGTAAATTTCTATCAATATGTCCGATGCTGCCATAAGCAGTTGCTGATGTTCATCAAGCGCAGGGCCATACTTTTGTACAGCGCTACCGGCTACCATAAGGAATGCTTTTTTCAGTTTGCCAATGATTTCCTTTTCTTCAGCGAAAAGCTCGCTGTAATCGGGCGTATCAAAAGACGGTATACCCATTAATTCCTCGGCAACTTTCATCGCTGGTCCTAGTAAATCCACATGGCCTTTCATCGCTTTTTTAATCAGCATACCTACTGATAACATGCGGTTTATCTCATTGGTTCCTTCATAGATACGGGCTATGCGGGCATCTCTCCAGGCACTTTCCATTGGGGTGTCTTCACTAAAGCCCATACCTCCAAATATCTGGATTCCTTCGTCGGTACAGTTCTGTACGTCTTCGCTCACCGCTACTTTAAGGATAGAGCATTCTATGGCAAATTCCTCAACGCCTTTCAGCTCGGCATCCTGGTGGGTTTCGCCATTTGCTACACGGGTGTTGATACGGTCTTCAATGTTTTTTGCAGCACGGTACGAAGCGCTTTCGCCTGCATAACAGCTGGTTGCCATCTCGGCTATCTTGGCACGAATAGCACCAAAGTTGGCTATCGGGGTTTTGAACTGTACACGCTCATTGGCATATTTGACCGCCCCAGAAATCGTACGACGCTGTGCATCAAGGCAGGCAGCCGCAAGTTTGATACGTCCTACGTTCAGGGCATTCATGGCTATTTTAAAACCATTGCCACGCTCACTCAGCATATTATCTACCGGAACCTTGGTCTCATTAAAAAATACCTGACGGGTAGAGGAGGCGCGGATGCCCAGTTTATGTTCTTCCTCGCCCAGTACAATACCGTTTGCAGGGTCGTATTCTACAATAAAACCGGTAATGTTCTTATCGTCTTCAATACGGGCAAATACAATCATTACATTACAGAAACCAGCGTTTGAAATCCACATTTTCTGGCCTGTTATCAGGTAATGTGTACCATCGGCACTCAGTACCGCCTTGGTTTTACCCGAGTTAGCATCAGAACCTGCGCCCGGCTCGGTAAGGCAGTATGAACCAAACCACTCGCCACTGGCAAGTTTAGGTACATATTTAAGTTTTTGTTCTTCAGTTCCGTATAGGGTTATAGGCATGGTGCCAATACCGGTGTGTGCACCAAAAGCTGTTGAAAACGAACCTGTTGCGCCACTAATATAGTCACAAGTAAGCATAGTGCTTACAAAGCCCATACCCAGTCCGCCATACGCTTCAGGTACGGCTACTCCAAGGAAGCCAAGCTCCCCGGCTTTGCGCATACTTTCTTCAGTAAAGGCATAGTCTTTCTTCTCGAAACGGTCTTTATTCGGCCATATTTCGCGGTCTATGAACTCCTTAACCGAGTCGCGCATCATTAATTGTTCCTCCGAAAAATCCTCCGGAGTAAATATGTCTTCGCTGGCTGTTTCCTTTACCAGGAACTGTCCGCCGCGAGCAATTGGTTTATCTGTTGTTTCCATAGATTTTAAGATAATAGATGATAGATGAAAGACGCCTACTCGGTACCAAGAGTATTTTGGAAACTCATCGTCATCCGTTGAAATTCTTCTATTTTATTTTCAATGGTTTGTGTTACTTCTTCCGAAATATATTGCCTGTGATTAGCAAGCAAGAGTTGCGTTTGCAGTTCAAATGATGAACCTAATGCGATATCTATAAAATGCCTGAACGATTTATTTGTACGGCTCGAACCTTCAGCAATATTTGATGGTATGGATATAGCACTACGATCCATTTGGTTTTTTAGTCCAAACTTTTCGTGAGGAGGAAACGTATCAGTAACATCAAGGATTAATCTTGCAATTTCCATTGCAGACTGCCAGATTTTCATCTTCTTGAAATTGTGTCTTTTAAAGTCACTCATCTATTGTCGCCTATCTCAGTCTATTATCTCTCATCTATTATCTTAAGGTCTTTTTACAGTATCTCAAACACCCCCGCAGCGCCCTGTCCGGTACCCACACACATGGTTACCATACCGTACTTATTGCCACGGCGTTTGGCCTCGTCAAACAACTGAACCGATAGCTTAGCACCGGTACAACCCAGCGGGTGACCCAATGCAATTGCACCGCCGTTTACGTTGATGATATCAGGGTTTAATCCAAGCTCACGGATTACAGCAAGCGACTGAGCAGCAAAGGCTTCGTTAAGCTCTATAAGTTCGATGTCGTTTTGGGTAAGTCCGGCAAGTTTCACTGCTTTTGGAATAGCCTTAACCGGGCCGATACCCATAATCCTTGGTTCTACACCTGCAGCGGCATAGCTTACCAGGCGGGCTATAGGCTCAAGGTTGAGTTCCTTAACCATGTCTTCGCTCATAATCAGTACAAAGGCAGCACCATCACTCATTTGAGATGATGTACCGGCGGTAACGCTACCATCGGCTGCAAAAACCGGTTTTAGTCGGCCTAATGCTTCTACTGAGGTATCGGCGCGTGGGCCTTCGTCTTTGGTTACGGTGTATGATTTGGTAGCCTTTTTACCGTTAGCATCTACATAAACCTGCTCTACGGTAATAGGCACTATCTGCTTGTCAAATTTACCTTCAGCCTGGGCTTTCAGCGCTTTTTGGTGCGACTGGTACCCAAACACGTCCTGGTCTTCACGGCTTACGCCAAACTGTTTTGCAACAGCCTCGGCGGTAAGTCCCATACCCCAGTAATAGTCTTCATGGCCTTGTTTTGCAATACTGTAATCCGGCACGGGCTTGTAACCACCCATAGGAATGTAGCTCATACTTTCAGCCCCACCTGCTATAATACACTCGGCCATACCGTTTTGTATTTTGGCAGTAGCCATAGCTATGGTTTCCAGCCCCGAAGCACAGTAGCGATTTACGGTAACCCCCGGAACATCAACAGTATCTAACCCTATAAGCGAGATGAAACGCCCAAAGTTAAGCCCCTGTTCAGCCTCCGGCATGGCATTGCCCACAATCACGTCGTCTATACGGCTTTTGTCGAAATCAGGCAGCTCTTTCATCATGTGCTGTATGGTTTCGGCGGCCAGCTCGTCGGGACGCTTGAACCTAAAAACTCCCTTGGGAGCCTTTCCTACCGCCGTGCGATAGGCTTTTACTATATATGCGGTCTTGGTCATTATTCTAAATTTTGAATTTTACATTTTGAATTATGTTGAACCTGACTCCGAGTCATTTAAAATTAACTTCGTTCAGTTCGCCTTTGGACTCGAGTTATAATTCAACATTCAAAATAAATTAGTTACGTAGCGGTTTACCCTTGGTTAACATAAATTGAATCCTTTCAAGTGTTTTCCTTTCTCCGCATAGAGATAAGAATGCCTCTCTTTCTAGGTCTAGCAGATATTGCTCACTCACAAGGGTAGCTTCGCTTAAATCGCCACCTGCCATAACATAGGCCAGTTTGTTGGCAATTTTCTTATCGTGCTCGCTTATGTAGTTACCGGCAGCCATACTATCAGTACCCACAAGGAACATACCCAGTGCCTGTTTGCCCAGTACTTTTACGTCCTTACGGCGGATAGGGGCAGTGTAGCCCGCTTCGGCCATAATCTTGGCGTATTTCTTGGCTTCGGCTATCTGGCGGTCTTTGTTTACCACCACAACGTCTTTGCCTTTTTGTAGGATACCCAGATCGTATGCTTCGTAAGCAGAGGTTGATACTTTAGCGGTACCTATGGTAAGGAAGTGCTCGCGCAGTACATTCAGTTCCACGTCGTCTTTGTGCCAAAGATCCGATGCACGCAGCGCCATTTCTTTAGAGCCACCACCGCCCGGAATAACGCCCACGCCAAATTCTACAAGGCCAATATAAGTTTCGGCAGCAGCCACAACTTTATCGGCATGCAGACTCATTTCGCAACCGCCACCAAGGGTCATGCCATGAGGAGCCACTACTACCGGTATAGATGAGTAGCGCACACGCATCATGGTGTCCTGGAATAGTTTAATGGCCATATTCAGCTCATCGTATTCCTGTTCTACCGCCATCATAAAAATCATGGCAAGGTTAGCACCCACCGAGAAGTTGGCCGCCTGGTTACCTATAACAAGGCCGTCGTATTCTTTTTCGGCAAGGTCTATGGCTTTGTTGATGCCCTGAAGTACACCTCCGCCTATGGTATTCATCTTGCTCTGGAACTCCAGGTTAAGGATGCCATCGCCCAGATCCTGGATAATGGCCTCACTGTTGCTCCACACTTTTTTGCTTTCGCGAATGTTGTTAAGTATGATAAACGCATCTTGTCCCGGCACTTTTTTGTGCGATTTAGATGCAATGTCGTAGTAATAGGTAGCACCGTCTTTAATAGTATAGAAGCTGTTTATACCTGCTGCAAGCATATCGTTTACCCACGCAGCGGCTTCAAGACCTTCGGCTTTAATAAGCTCAAGCCCTTTTTGTACACCTACGGCATCCCATATTTCAAACGGGCCGTTTTCCCAACCGAAACCGGCTTTCATGGCGTCGTCTATTTTATACAGGTCGTCTGTAATTTCGGGTACACGATGGCTTACATAAGCAAAGGTTCCCGCAAAGTTTTTACGGTAAAATTCACCAGCCTTGTCTTTTCCGCCTACCAGTACTTTAAACCTGTCTATAGGCTTGTCTATGGTCTTGGTTAGCTCAAGGGTAGCAAACGATGCTTTTTTCTGTGCGCGGTATTCCAGTGTATCCAGGTCGAGTGCCAGTATGTCTTTGTCTACTTTTTTGTAAAAACCCTGTCCGCTTTTGCTGCCCAGCCATTTGTTTTCCATCATCGTACTGATGAAACCCGGCAGTTTAAACAGTTCGTGCTGTTCATCATTAGGACAGTTTTCGTATAAACCATTGGCTACGTGTACCAGGGTGTCAAGCCCCACCACGTCTACGGTACGGAAGGTTGCACTTTTCGGCCTGCCAATAACAGGGCCGGTAAGCTTATCTACTTCCTCTATGGTAAGTCCCATTTCCTTAACCTGGTGGAACAGGCTCATAATACCGTAAATACCTATACGGTTGCCAATGAAGGCAGGAGTATCTTTTGCCACTACCGATGTTTTGCCCAGGTATTGCTCGCCATAATTGTTTAGGAAGGCAAGTGCCTCAGGGTCGGTTTTAGGGCCCGGAATGATTTCGAATAACTTAAGATAGCGCGGAGGGTTAAAGAAGTGTGTACCGCAGAAGTGTTTCTGGAAATCCTCGCTGCGACCCTCGCTCATAAATTGTATAGGAATACCCGATGTGTTAGAGGTAATCAGGGTACCCGGTTTGCGGTATTTTTCAACTTGTTCAAATACCTTTTGCTTAATGTCAAGCCTTTCAACTACTACCTCAATAATCCAGTCAACTTCGGCAAGTTTGTGCATATCGTCTTCGGTGTTTCCGGTAGATATACGACTGGCAAATTTTTGGTGGTAAATAGGAGAGGGCTTGCTTTTTAGTGAATTGGCCAAATGGTCGTTCACTATACGGTTCCTTACGGCTTTGTCAGTAAGGCTAAGGCCTTTCTTTTGCTCTGCTTCGGTAAGTTCCTTCGGCGGGATATCCAGCAGCAGCACTTCTACACCTATATTGGCAAAATGGGCCGCAATAGCGCTACCCATAACGCCGGAGCCTATTACGGCTGCCTTTTTAATAGTGCGTTTCATTCTTTATAATTCGAAGTTTGTGGTTTATAGTTTATAGTTGTTTGCTTGCCATTCGGCAATGCTTATTTTTTTTCTTCAGAGGCAAAAATCTGGCGCTCGGCTATCAGCTCGTTTATCTTTTCGGCCACTTCCATAAAGGCATCCAGTTTGTCCTGTGGTATGTGCTGCTTTATCACGTCGTTAAACGTAAGCACCACCTGTTTACTAAGGTCGCGTTTTTCCTTACCCTGTTTGGTAAGGTGTATCAGTACACCGCGTCCGTCTACCGGGTTTTTCTTGCGTACTATCAGCCCTTTGTCTTCCATACTTTTTAGGGTACGGGTAAGGCTGGTAGGCTCCATGCCCATTTGTGGCCCCAGTGCAGTGCTGGGTATACCGTTTTCCTTATCAATGCTCAGCAGGGCAAACCCTACCGACATGGTGGCACCGTACTTAGAAGCCTCTTCATTATACATCCTTGATACAGCCTGCCAGGTAGCCCTTAGCGTATAGTCAATAGTTTTATCTTTCATAGAACTTGTGTTTCAAATATACAAAAAAATATTATGCACGCATATTAAATTAAAAATATTTTTATCTGTCCTTAAAAATTATCGGCTTAAAATTATACATAATGCTATGCATGCCTTAGTAAATATAAGGATTTTTTAGATTTGGCAGTAAAAGAAAAATCACCCGCGTGGGGTGATATGTCTGTTTTTATGTTATTATTTTACTAAAAACTCTGCCGGAACTTCATCGGTAAGCCAAACACCATTCTCGGATATGAAGAAATTGTAACCATTGCGGTGCATTTCCCCCGCTTTTACTTCAAATATATACGGTTTGCCGTGGCGGCTGCCTACATTGTGTGCCGTGTCTGTTGTGGCGCTAAGGTGTACGTGGGTACGGTTTTGTTTCAGGATGCCTTTTTCTAAAATGCTGTCTTTGTGCTTAAGCGCTGTGCCGTGGTACAGTAATTCCGGAGGTTGTTGTGGAACGTAGCCCGGGTCTATGTCTACCGAGTGCCCCTGGCTTGCCCTGATTTTACTTCCGTCTTCATTAAAGGCAAAACGTTTTTTGTTATTGGTGTCTACTACAACGTTGAGGATTTCCCGGTTTATGGCTTCACCTTTAAGGTTCATTTGTGCCAGTAGCGTATCTACATCCGTCCAGCCGTTTTCATCGAGGGTAATGCCTATGGTTTCGGGGGCATGGCGCAGTATAAGACTCAGGAATTTACTAATGTGTTTTATGTGTTTTTCGTTCATTGGTGGGTAGGCCGTGTTATTTTACGGTTTCCAGGTTTTTTATTACCGATTCTTCTTCGGTGGTTAGTGGTATGGCATTGGCGGTTTTCCAAAACTCTTCGGTGTAGTTTGTACCGGCTTTAAACAGGCTTTTCTCTTTAAAGCGCTTGCTGCGGTCAAAATCAAATTCGCCTTCTTTGTAGTCCATAACCAGGTTGTCGCTCATAAACAGGAAGGTGTTGTCTATATCATCGCGGAAGGTTATTTTTACATCAAACAAATGCCTGTTGTACGTCATAATATATTTGTCACCATCGAGCTTAAAGGAAGTCTTTTTCTGGTGGTCGTATACCGTAAACTTCAGGCTGAAAAGTTTGATGTTTATTTCCTTAGCATATTTCTTATGCGATTCGGCTGTTTTTACATCCACATCCAGTATCAGTTCGGTAGCGGTGTCGTATATTATGGTTCCTTCGTATAATAGGCCTTCGTAATCAGGATTTGGGATAATTTTTACAATGTTAATGCTCTTGCCGTCATTGCCGGTTCTTGTTTTTATCTCAAAGGTGTAAACAGGACTTGCCAAAATTCTTTTTGCCATTTTCAGGTTGTACCCGTCTGCTATAGATTCATCTACCTCAAACATGGTTAATGCATCTATAGCCTCAGTACTTTCGGGGGTATTACTTTTAGCATCGGCCAGGCGTACGGCGCGGCTTTGCTTTACATAAACATCAGCCTTGCCCGATTTGTTTTTTACGTTAAAGTCCAGTAGCCCGTCCGAAAACTTGGTGTAGGTGCCGTCTACCTTTATAAACTCGCGGTAATAGGTGTTAAGCAGCAGTGATTTTTCCAGGCGTTTCTTGGTTTTATCTACTACCTGTTTCAGCATTTGCTGAGGGGTAAGATTGCTTACCACTACTTCTTCCAGCTCTATGCCCGATGGTTCCAGGAAAATATCTTCCTGGCCGAACTGTTCTTTTTTAATGGTGTAATCGCGGTACGACAGGTGGCTTATGGTAACCTGGGTAACGCTCTGTGGTACCGTAATACGGAAAGTTCCCTCGCTGTTGCTTACGGTAACAATATTGGTGCCGTCTGCCGAAATGGTAGCCAGTTCTATGGGCTGGTTGGTACTAATGTCTTTAAGGGTGCCTTTAATGGTGGTTTGGGCAAAAGAAACCGCTGTTACAAACAGCAGCAGTGCAAGTAGTTTTTTGTGCATTTTAGGTGGTTTTAATGCTTGCTAATATACTGTTTTTATGCAAATTTTTTTCTTTTGTTTTCGGTATTAAATTATACATTTGTAAGAGTAAAGATAGACTTGTAACCAACAACCACGCAGGTATTTTATGCTGCGGCGCACATCTTTATTATTCACAGTTTTTTACGTTTTTTAGTCTTGGGCTTTTTGTTTAAGGCATAGTTGTATTGTAACCATCACATTCGTTATATCTATATGAAAAAGAATACCATAAAATTAGGCGTGCTTACGGCATTGTTAGCCGGCGGGGTAATAGTTGTTTCTTATGCATCCGGGAACAAGCTGTTTTCGGGGCATAAGGAAATACAGGCACAGGAGTATAAAACCCAACTGATGTATGTTGAGGTAGCTAATGAGGATGCCCAGGCGGGATTCGACCTGGAGCATAATATTTCGGGAAAGCAGGACGATACAAAAGTGGGTTGGGAGTATTTTGACGGACTTTACAAGCCGTCATTGTCTGCTACGGCTAAGCAGCAGTTGGCTTACGCCATACTGGTTAAGAAAGACCTTATAGGCGCGGTGAAAAACAACCCGGATGATGCCAATAATGTTGCAGCTTTAAAGAAATATGTAGGCGTGCTTGCAGAAACAAAATATACAGGCTTTACCGCGCTGTACTATGCCCTTGATGCCCTAGAGGCCGCGGGCGAAACCGAATTTGTACACAAAACAGCTCAGGTTGTGTATGGCTATGGCAAGAATGAATCCTGGCATACTGATGTTATTAAAGGTGGTGTAAGCACTGTAGGTAAACAGGATTATTATAATAAAGTAGTGAGCGACTTTACGTTTGTAGATAAAATAAAGTTGATGTAAATATACAAGCCCGGTTTTCCGGGTTTTATTTTTTACTTACGTAAAAAGGGATGTATATTACTAACCAACAACAAAATAAATTATTATGGAAATTAAAGTTGTCAAAGAATTTATAACAGCATTTATAGAAAGTGAATATGATTGCAACCGTAATGAATATATATCTTCCGTAACCGATGAGGAATTTGATGTGTTGAAAAGCAGAGCACTTACATTTTATCATTCAATCGAATCACGTAATTTGTTTATAAGAGGGATTGCCGCAGAAAACCTTCAATATTTTACGGCAGAGCAAATAAAAGCGTTTGAAAAAAATTCATTAGATGCTGTTCCCCGAACCTTATTTCAAATCAAGCACTATCAAAACCCTATATTAGGAGATGTCTTAAAGCGAATTGTAGTAGGTGATGATTTGTATGCCTGTTATGTGAGTTATACGGAGGATACTGGGAGTCCTTTAGATTACGCAAGAATTTTTTACATTGCCAATACTGATGAAGGGCTTAAAATAATCTATTACATCAGGTACAATTTAAGAACTTTCAAATGGGAGCATGCCCATGATTTAGAAGCCGGACAGGTATTAACCTCTGGCCAGCTTATAGAGGTTGAAAAATACCATGCACCGGAAGAAGAAACAAGCCTGGCGGATTATAATTCATAGATTTTCAGGTTTTTAAAATATGGAAATAACAAACGTTTAATTAAAAATAATGGAAGAGATTATAAAGTTTTTAGAACATTTTTTTTCAGTCGAAAGTATTGCACATACAGAATACAGAAAAATAGATAATGTTGAAAATTACCTTAACTCGTTAAAAGAACTCAATTTATTAACTATTAATGATAAGGTGGATAGTGAAATTGGCTTTGGGTTATCGTCTATGTTTAAACAACATAGCAAGGTGTTTTTAGACAATATGGATTTATTACCCCAAATATGTAAACGTCATCTATACAAAATATCAGAATATAACCATCCCACATATGGAAAAGTATGGGCTTGTTATGTTTCTGTAGCAAATCCTGTTACAGTCAAGGTCAAATCAATATCAAGTTGTTTGTTTATTTCTAAAATTGATGATAATTTAAAAATTGTAGCTTTATTCAATATTGATAGAAACACTAACAAATGGGCCTTAAGGGGGGGAGTAGAAAATATCGAATATTATAAATTAGGCAAGCCAGTAGCTATAGAAAGGCTTATGAGCCCTGAAAATGATGAGTGGAGCGTAGAGGAATATAGTAAAGACCGATAAAAGGCATTTTCCGGATTTGTTTTGATTGATGGTGTATAGATAATGGTTATTATATTGAAATAGAATATTAAACAGATAAAAAAACCGAAGCCCTTATAAGGCTTCGTTTTTTATGTCTGTTTAAACGGTATGTCTGTATATTAAGATTCTCCGGAAATCTAAGATTCTAATTGTCTAAAAATCCAATAATCCAAAAGAAAATCTATCTGTCCCCGCCGTATATCTTATCATACAGGGTTTTATATTTTTCTTTAATCTGCTTTCGTTTCAGTTTCAGGGTAGGGGTCATTTCGCCGCCCTCTACGCTCCAAACTTCTGGGGTTATCTCAAATTTTTTCACCTGCTCCCAGTGGCCAAATTTTTTGTTTATGGCCTCTATTTCCTCCTGCAGGCGGTCGTGTACCTCCTTACTGTTGGCTATGTCGGCATTGCTTTCCAGTTTAAGACCATGGCGGGCAGCCCATTGTTTTGTAAATGCAAAATCAGGCTGAATAAAGGCAGCAGGCATTTTTTCGCCTTCGCCTATAACCATAATCTGCTCTATAAAGCGGCTTTGCTTCATGGCGTTTTCTATAAGCTGCGGTGCCACATACTTACCACCCGATGTTTTAAACATTTCCTTTTTCCTGTCGGTTATCTTCAGGAAGCCTTCGCTGTCTATCTCGCCTATATCCCCCGTATGGAAGTACCCATCGGTAATGGCTTCGGCGGTTTTTTCAGGGTCGTTGTAGTAGCCCATCATTACGCTGTCGCTTTTGGTAAGTATTTCACCGTCTTCGGCTATTTTTACCTCCACGCCTATAAGTGGTTTGCCCACCGTGCCTATTTTAAAGCCACGGTTTCGCATATCGTTTACTGCAATAACCGGAGAGGTTTCGGTAAGGCCGTAACCCTCCATAACCGGAATTTCGGCAGCAGCAAACACGCGGGCCAACCGTGGTTGTATGGCAGCACTACCGCTTACCATAAGCCCCAGGCGACCGCCAAGACCGGCTTTCCATTTGCTAAAAATAAGCTTACGGGCTATTTTTAGTTTAAACTCGTACCAGGCGCCGTTAGCTCCATACGGTTCATAGGCATGGCCTACGTCTACCGCCCAGAAGAACAGCTTGCGCTTAATGCCTGTAAGCTCGCTGCCTTTGGCTATAATGGCGTCGTATACTTTTTCCAGCAGCCTTGGTACGGCAGTAATTACGTCGGGCTGGCATTCTTTTATGTTGGCACTTACTTTTTCTATGCTTTCGGCAAAGTATATAGATACACCTACGTACTGGTAAATGTACAGTATCATACGTTCGTAAATGTGGCATACGGGCAGGAAGCTCAGCGAACGGCTTTTGCCTTTTTCAAACGGTACGCGCTCCTCGCTCATCAGTACATTGCTTACAATGTTTTTGTGCGAAAGCATTACACCCTTTGGCCTTCCGGTAGTACCCGATGTGTATATTATGGTAGCAAGGTCATCGGTAGATATGCTGTTTTTTATAGCGTCTACTTCGCCCTGGTTAGAGGTGTCTTTGCCCAGTTCCAGTATTTCTTCCCAGTTTTTGCAGCCGTTTACCTGCTCAAATGAGTAGATTTCCTTTAACGACGGCACTTTACTTTTAACCGAACTGATTTTCTGGAACAAGTCCTCGTTTGAAACAATGCAGTACTGCGCCCCCGAATGGTTTAGTATATACTCAAAATCCTCTTCGGCTATGGTAGGGTATACCGGTACGTTTTGTGCGCCGGTTTGCAGTATGCCTATATCGGTTATGTTCCACTCGGTGCGGTTGTTGTGCGCTATTACGGCTATTTTATCGTCCTTTTTTATGCCCATGCGCAGCAGCCCACGGCTAAAAGCATTGGCTTTGTCTATATATTCCTGCGTAGAGGTGGCTACCCATTTATCGTTGTACTTGGTTACAAGCGCTTCGCTAAGGTTGTATTTTTCAAGCTGGTAGTATGGGAAATCAAACAGGCGTGTTACTGCGTTCATATAAGTTTGTCGTTGTCAGTATATCTACTGCAAATTATGAAAAAAAAATTATTCAGGCTTAAAATTAGGATAATAAAATTATGCACGCATAATTTTTTTGAAATTTTCATTTCAACTGTTAAAAATTAACCTTTGGCGGTGCCTTTGTCCTTTATACGGTTAAAAACAACGCCAATGTAATAATACGCTATTACCACTATACCCAGCGAAAAGGGGATAACGGCATAGTAGCGCAGGCTGTCGTCTTTACTAAAAAACTCGGTAAGCATCCAGTAAAAGTTGGCCATAATCCAAAACGCCACGGCTACGTTGTGTAGCAGTTCGCTAACAATGTGGCGGGTTTGCCAGGTAATAATCAGCGCGGCGGCTATGGTGGGGACTATCATAATTAGACCCAGGGGTTTCCAGAGCATTACCCAGCACAGGTCTTTCAGTAACCAAAAAACAATATGCAGGTTCTCCAGCCGGCGGTAGCGCAGCGGTATAGAATAAAGCGGTTCCTGTGGGGGAGTGGGGTGCATGTGGCTTATGGCTTATGGGTTATGCGGTGATTCGGTAATTTGGTAATTCGAGTTATTGTGTGCAACAAGTCACTTTGTGAACCTTGTGGTGAAAAATTTCTCACAAAGCCGCTAAGTCGCCAAGATGTGTCTGCACGATAGAATACGGGAGCGAAATTAATAAAATTAGGGTAATTAATGTGCTTAGCGGTTAATGCTGTACACTACGCCGTCTTCGCCTTCAAAATCGAAGAAGTTGCGCAGCTTCATGCCGCATTTTTCCAGTACGCGGATGCTGGCGCTGTTTGCCTCCATGGCGCGGCCCACAATTTCGGTAATGGCGGGCTGTGTAAAACCCCATTGTACCGATGCCAGTGCCGCTTCGGTGGCATAGCCGTTTCCCCAGTATTTTTTAAAGAACCGGAAACCTAAATCGTGCTCCTTTGTATCTTCAGAGTACTTGAGTCCGCACCAGCCCAGGAACGCGTTGTCTTCTTTCCGGATGACCGCCCAGCGGCCAAAACCGTATTTTTTGTATACGTTTTGGTAATTGGTTAAAAATACGCGGGCGGCTTCTACGCTTTCAAATACGCTGTCGCCGGTGTATTGCAGCACATCTGGGTCCAGGTTCAGTTCGTAAAAGTGTTGTGCGTCGGTTTCGGTAAGGTTGCGCAGCAGCAGGCGAGGGGTTTGGGTTATCATAGGTTTTGACACTAAGGTTTGTACTAAGGTATCAAAAATAAATGTATGTGGTAGGATGCTTTTTATGTGCCAAATCCTTAAGATGTTAGATTTTTAATTTTTTCGTGGCTGTACTTATTATAGTTTTCCTTGAACTCTATAAATGTGTTTGTTAGGTGTTTAAATTGTTGATGAGAGTATTTTAGTCGGTAATATATATAATTAAAAAATAAAGATTATTTTAGATTTATTATTAAAACTCAACCATGACAGCAAATTTTTTTTCTAAAGAAGAAAATATATTCGAGGATTTTAAAGAACTTATTACCGAAGAAATTTTAAATGGTAAATCAATTATTATAAATCTTGAGGAATTACAAGAGCGATTAAACTCTCTAGAGAACATACTGCAGGAAAAACTGTTTATCGAAGATAAATTTTGGGAAAACACATTTTATATATATCTAAATTTAACACTTAGTAAGTTTTATGATTCATTCCGCATAAGAAAATTTGATAACGATGTGCTTTATTTCTCTTTCAGAAAGTATATTGAATTCTTAATATACTTATCTAATAATACATTGAAAGTAAAATCCACTAAAGAACACCTTGAAAACTTCAATAATATAATTTCACTTTCAGATTTTGAGTCGAAGATTGATCCTTATTATGAATTTGAATTAAACCCTCCTAAAGAATACAAGAGTATTAAGCAGTTTGAGGAATCTATTGGACGAAGGATGGGTATAGAGAAGAATGAGTTAAGTGGAGTGGTCTATATAAAAGAGGATTATAATGGAATACTCATTTACTGTAATGGGTATGTTGCAAAAAGAATAATATGGAATGATAATACATTCAGTTTTTTTGTAGAAGAATCTATATTTTATATTTCATTGCAAATCATTTACTACAAAAATGTTAAGAGAGTAGTATCTGAAGACTTCTCGTTATCTTTATATTATATTTTATCTGCTTTTAAGAGAATTGATGGACTGACTTTTGAAATAGAAGATCTGTCAAAAGGAAGCATTATAAGTAAATTGAAATTGTGGTTAAAAGATGAAAAAACAAAAGAACAAACAATAGACCTACTTAAGAAAGGAAAAGACGCAACAATTGCATACTATATTGATTCAAAACTTTCAAATCTCGAAAAAGAAAGAAAGGAAATTGAAAAACTACAAGAAGAAGTAGAGATTCTAAAAAGAGATAAAACACAAAAATTAACTAATGAACAATATCAATTGAAAACAAGCTATGAATTAGAAAAAGCCAGATTAGAAAATGAAGCTTCTAGACTATCAAATCTAAAAGCAAGTTTAGAAATTGCCGATATGGCGGCTGAACTAATGAAGAAAGGAATTTTATGCTCAAAAGATGTTGAAATGTACATTAATGATAATCTATATTTTAGAAAGGAAGGAAATGAAACAAATTTCTCGAATGTAAATGTAAATAATATTACATAGAATGTTATTCAATTAAAAAAGAGTATAACATCCACAAATCAACTTTCGCAGAAACAAATAATTCCTTAATTTTGCGCCTTTAAACAACAACACACTACTCTATGATCCATTTCTTCGGAAACCAGACCAATACAGTGTTTGCGGTACAGGCGCAAAACGAACTTTCGGCTGAGGACATTTCAAAACTTAACTGGCTTTTTGGCGACGCACATAAAATAGAGAAATCCGTACTTACGGATTTTTTTGTTGGGCCGCGCGCCACAATGATCACTCCGTGGAGTACTAATGCTGTGGAGATTACCCAAAACATGGGTATTGAAGGCATTATACGTATTGAAGAATTTTTTAAGGTAGATGAGGCCGACGCCAAGTTTGACCCGATGCTTTCGCAAAAGTACAACGGCCTTGGGCAGGACATTTACACCATTAACATACAGCCGGAGCCTATCCTGGAGATAGACGACATAGCGGCATACAACGAAAAAGAAGGCCTTTCGCTTAGCAGCGAGGAGGTAGAGTACCTGAACAACCTTGCCACAAAACTGGGCAGGAAACTGACAGACAGCGAGGTTTTCGGCTTTAGCCAGGTAAACTCAGAGCACTGCCGCCACAAGATATTTAACGGTACGTTTGTGATTGACGGCGAGGAGAAACCTTCATCACTTTTCAAGCTGATTAAAAAAACAAGTCAGGAAAACCCTAACGATATTGTTTCGGCATACAAAGACAACGTAGCGTTTATAAAAGGCCCACGCGTGCAGCAGTTTGCCCCTAAGAGTGCTGACAAACCTGATTTCTACGAAATCAAGGAATTTGATTCGGTTATCTCGGTAAAGGCCGAAACGCACAACTTCCCTACTACGGTAGAGCCGTTTAACGGTGCTGCTACAGGTAGCGGTGGAGAGATTCGCGACAGGCTTGCGGGTGGACAGGGTTCACTGCCACTTGCGGGTACAGCAGTGTACATGACTGCTTACTCTCGTCTTGAAGAGACACGCCCTTGGGAAAACGGCATGGCCGAGCGCAAATGGCTGTACCAAACCCCAATGGACATCCTTATAAAAGCATCTAACGGTGCATCTGATTTTGGTAACAAATTCGGGCAGCCGCTAATTACGGGTTCGGTACTTACATTCGAACACGAAGAAGATGCCCGCAAACTTGGTTTTGACAAAGTGATTATGCTTGCAGGCGGTATCGGTTACGGTAAGGAAAGCCAGAGCAAAAAACAAAAACCACAGGAAGGTGATAAAGTAGTTATCCTTGGTGGCGAAAACTACCGCATAGGTATGGGTGGTGCTGCGGTATCATCTGCCGATACGGGTGCGTTTGCATCGGGTATTGAGCTGAATGCCGTGCAACGTAGTAACCCTGAAATGCAAAAACGTGCTGCCAATGCCGTTCGTGGTTTGGTAGAAAGCGATACCAACCCTATAGTGTCTATCCACGACCACGGTGCGGGCGGACACCTGAACTGTCTTTCTGAGCTTGTGGAGGAAACCGGCGGACTTATCGACCTTGATAAACTGCCTGTGGGCGACCCTACACTTTCTGCCAAAGAAATCATTGGTAACGAAAGCCAGGAGCGTATGGGGCTTGTTATTGGCAAAGAAGATATTGAAACCCTACAGCGCATTGCCGACCGTGAGCGCTCTCCTATGTATACCGTAGGTGATGTAACAGGCGACCACCGCTTTACCTTTAAGAGTGCTACCACAGGTGCCAAGCCGATGGATTTTGCCCTTGAAGATATGTTTGGCTCATCGCCAAAAACCATAATGACTGATAAAACGGTTGCTGCTAACTACAGTGGCCTTGAATATACCCAGGAAAACATACACACTTACCTTAACCAGTTGCTTCAGCTTGAGGCTGTGGCTTGTAAAGACTGGCTTACCAATAAGGTAGACCGTTGTGTGGGCGGACGCGTAGCCAAGCAGCAATGTGCAGGGCCAATCCAACTTCCGCTGAACAACGTGGGTGTTATGGCGCTGGATTTTGCCGGAAAAGAAGGTATTGCTACTACCATAGGCCACTCGCCGGTATCGGCACTGGTAGACCCTGCTGCGGCAAGCCGCACTGCTATTGCAGAATCGCTTAGTAACATTGTTTTTGCTCCGCTAAAAGACGGCCTTAAAAGCGTATCGCTTTCGGCAAACTGGATGTGGGCATGTAAAAACGAAGGTGAAGATGCAAGGCTATACGAAGCTGTAGAAGCCTGTTCAGAATTTGCTATCGAACTTGGCATCAACATCCCTACGGGTAAGGACTCGCTTTCTATGAAGCAGAAATACCCTGACGGAGACGTTATTGCGCCGGGTACGGTAATCATCTCGGCTGCGGGTAACTGTAACGATATTACCAAAGTGGTAGAGCCGGTACTAAAACGCAACGGTGGCAGTATTTACTACATCAACCTGAGCAACGACAGCTTTAAACTGGGCGGATCTTCTTTTGCACAGATACTAAACAAAGTAGGTAACGAAGTACCTACCATTACTGATGCTGCCAACTTTAAGTCGGCTTTCAATACTATTCAGGATTTAATAAAAGACGGCAAAATTGCAGCCGGTCACGATATAGGCAGCGGTGGCCTTATTACCACCCTGCTTGAAATGAGCTTTGCCGAAGTAAACCTTGGCGCTGCTTACGACCTTACCAACCTTGAGGAGGCTGATACCGTTAAGGTACTATTCTCTGAAAACATTGGTCTTGTGCTACAGGCAGATGCTTCTATAGAGGCGCAACTTGCCGCTAACGGCGTTAACTTTACCAAGATAGGTGAAGTGAAGGAAGGCGCTGTGGTAACCGTGAAAAACGGTGCTGCCGAACTTACCTTTAACATTGCCGAAACCCGCGATACATGGTACAAAACATCGTACCTGCTGGACAAAAAACAAACAGCTAACGATAAAGCTACCGAGCGTTACAACAACTATAAAGTTCAACCGCTTAGCTATAACTTCCCGGCGCAGTTTACCGGTAAGAAAGTAGCCATTGATGCCAGCAAGCCAAGGCCAAAAGCAGCCATTATCCGTGAAAAGGGTAGTAACTCTGAGCGCGAAATGGCAAACGCCATGTACCTTGCAGGTTTTGACGTAAAAGACGTTCACATGACCGACCTTATATCAGGTCGTGAGACGCTTGAGGACATACAGTTTATAGGTGCTGTGGGTGGTTTCTCTAACTCAGATGTACTGGGTTCGGCTAAGGGCTGGGCGGGTGCATTTTTGTACAACGAAAAAGCCCGTACGGCGCTGGAAAACTTCTTTAAGCGTGAAGATACCCTATCGGTAGGTATATGTAACGGTTGCCAGCTGTTTGTAGAGCTGGGCCTTATAAACCCTGACCACGAAAACAAACCGAAAATGCTGCATAACGACAGCCACAAGCACGAAAGCGGCTTTACATCGGTTACGGTACAGGAAAACACTTCGGTAATGCTTAGCACGCTTGCGGGCAGCACCCTGGGTGTATGGATTAGCCACGGTGAGGGTAAATTCAGCCTGCCGTATAGCGAAGACCAGTACAATGTGGTAGCCAAGTACGCACACGAAGGTTACCCGGCTAACCCTAACGGTTCGGCGTACAACGTAGCCATGATGGCAAGCAACGATGGCCGCCACCTGGTTATGATGCCGCACATAGAGCGTTCTATGTTCCAGTGGAACTGGGCGTACTACCCGGAAGGGCGCCAGGACGAGGTTACGCCTTGGCACGAAGCGTTTGTTAACGCGCGTGAGTGGATAGAACAACGTTAATTAGTGGATTTGTTGATTCGTTAATTCGGAAAAGACAGAAGACCTAAGATAATAGATGATAGACGCCTCCAGGAATGGGGGCGTTTTTTTATGATCTACAAATACTATTTTTTATTTATATTTATCTTTAAATGAACCAGCCATATATGAGAAAATTTATGAATCCGAATCTTATTATACTTTTATTTACAATAGGTGTTGCAATACTTGCTTTTATTAATTCTCAATCAGACGAGGAAACAAAGAACAAAATAAAATGTAACACGGAGAAATTAAAAGAAAGTACTGAAAGTTTACAAAATACTACACAACAACTTAAAAAAACGGGTGATACTACAATTTCTAATTTAGAAAAGGTCAATGATAAAATTGTAGAAAATTACCAATTAAACAAGGAAACTGCAGAGGATGTCAGGGAAGTTTATAGACAGACATTAAAAAACCTCAAGAAAACAATTCAAGCAAAAGAAGAAATAATTGATCAGCAAAATAATTTTATTGGAAACTTGACCGGTGGGGATAGTTATTGCTATATGGTTATTGTTAACAAGAAATTCATGTTGATTCATAAAGGGGACTATCGATTATCTGAGGTAAATATCAAGATAGATTTTAGCAAAGGAGATTTTAATAATGTTAATTCGCTACAGGGATTACATATCGATGCAATTTATCAGGATAATGTAATAGATAATTTGGACATACCTAAAGCCATACTTTCTGATATTCGGAATAATAGGTTTTCAGGATTTGATATAGTCTATACGACTCCATATAAAAAATGGGTACAAATAACTAGATTTTTTAATAGCTCAGCTATTAGTTCAAATATTGAACATTATACATATGTCTATGAACTAAATAACTCGCGTATTAAGAACTCTCAGGAACAGATAAAGCGTCTCTATGTACAAGCATCGGAAGATTATAAAACTTTTAATATCTTACATAAGTTAGCATTCAATAAGAATGAAGTTAATTTGTTGTTTTATCCCCACCCCCATCCTAAGCAATGGTCCGTAGACATAAACTTAAGAGACCTAAAAGAACAAGTAGGTGCTTATCTACCGAGCGAATTTGAGTAGTTATAAACCGATAGCGCGGATTTTCAATCCGTGCTCAACTAAAACCCGATGTCGCGGATTTGCAATCCGTGCTAAACTAAACTATAAAATAAATACGGATTACAAATTATAAGTGCTCGAAACATTTCATCAGCTCCGGAGGAGCGGTATGTCTATAGCAAAATAGCGGCATGGGAAGCGGGGGAGTTCCGGAGGAACGGCATATAACCGTATTAATATGCCGCTCCTCCGGAGCTCTGCTCACTCTTGTGCATTCATTACTATAGATATGCCACCCCTCTGGGGTTTACTAACAGACAAAATTAAGATTTCGAACACTTGTGATTACAAATCCGCGCTTTTAACCACACGCGTGTACTAAAGCTTGCTGTCTATTATAAAATCAATCAGGCTGGTACAAAAGTTGGTTACAACTTTTAAGGATTGCTCTTTGTTGTTAAAACCTAAGTAATAGACTACTTTGACGGTGTAACTGTCCGGAGTTTTTTTTCCTGTTATCTTTGGTTCAAAGGCTTCTTGCTTAGCCAGTTCATTAAGTGTAGACCTTTCAACCAAATTCAAAAGTGAAGATTTAAACACACCATGCTCACAGTTTATTTTCCAGCGGTTTTTATTAAAACTGAACAAGCGTTCAAAAACATCGCGTGCTTCAATTACAAAGTCCGGCCGTGTTGCAGAGTGGGGTAATTCAAAATCAAATTCTGCCAAGTTGTGGTTCCCAAATTCAAACTTTATATTTATTGGAATATCACGGTGATGAATATGTAAAGTATATATCGCTACCGGAAGCTTAGAACCTACGGTTCCGCTTACTTTAAGTTCCTTTATATAATATTGTGTATCGTGTTGGTTAGCCAACTCCTGAAATTGCTGCGCTATCATAAAATGACGAATACTGGTTGTGTGGCAAATATAATCTACCTGGGTTATTTAGAATTAAAAAACATGCAAGTATACTCTTGGGGATATTTTTAATAAAAAAACCGCCCAATGAAGGCGGCTCTGTATTTCTATCCTGCTATTATTTCAGGTTGTTTAAATCAACAATAGCATTTTTATCGTCGATATAAAATATTTTGTCGTGTATGGTATCACCGGCCGTTACTACATAGGCTTTAACGATAAAACATTTTTTATCTGATGCCTTACCTGCAAGGTCTACATACTTACCCGATTCTTCAATATAATATTTAGCGCTTTCAAGGTCAGTGTCTTTAGATTCGTAATATTTTTCAGAATACTCTTTAGACAGTATGCTGTAAAAATCTTTGTCTAATACTTCAGAAGTTTTAAACTCGTACGTTTTTATTTCTTCATCAGACATTTTCCATTCTTTCAACTTTGCTTTTACAACATCAACCTGTTCTG
Organism: Flavobacterium sp. RHBU_3; assembly: GCF_046613565.1. Taxonomy (NCBI): domain Bacteria; kingdom Pseudomonadati; phylum Bacteroidota; class Flavobacteriia; order Flavobacteriales; family Flavobacteriaceae; genus Flavobacterium; species Flavobacterium sp. RHBU_3. The sequence goes on from NZ_JBKJHC010000004.1 coordinate 181,080, forward strand.
CATTTTTTGCACATGCAGTTAATAGTAAAGCGCACCCGGCGGCGATAAATAATTTTTTCATGATTTTTAGTTAATTGATTATAATGCTAATATAAGAAAATATTTTAAACAGTGTATTATTTTCTTATTTTTTTAAATCATGATTTATAAACAACACCTTTTACCTCACTATAATTTTTTTGGTTTCGGTTACACCGTTGTCTGCGGCAAACTTCACAATATAAATACCTGAGCTGATGCCCGAGGTATTAAAGGCATATTCGGTAGTGCCGTTTAGCTTTATGGTGCTGTTTCGTATGGCCTTGCCCTGCAGGTCGTACACGGTATAGGCCACCTGGTTAGCATACGCCAGGTTGATGTTAAACAACACGGTTTTGTCCTGCTGCGGGTAGCTTACCGCAATTTGCTCTGCCATGGTGTAGTATTCTGATGCCAACAATGCATCGTCCTGGTATACCTTAAGCGAGCCTACATTCAGCACATAGTCATCTACACCTGCATCCGATGAAAAACGCAGCCCTATAACCGCTATTTCCTTACCGGTATAGGCAGCAGGCAGTACCACCGTTTGTTTCTCCCAGCCCGAGCCTGTAGCATCGGCCAGCGGGAACACAATGCGCTGCGCAGGGCTGTCGGCAAAGGTTAGCCACAGGCTTGGGTTAACGTTGCCCTTTAGGGCTATGTCTATACCCGTACCGGCTGCTACGGTAAGTTTTGTTTTGTACAATGAAAGGTCTATGTCGTTTCCGGCAGTAAGTGCGCCGGTTACTTTTATAGAGTTGCCCATGTTGTAGGCATCGTTAAAATCCCATTTTGCTGTAAGAGCATCGTTTTCAGAAAACGCCCATTCCCAGGTAGGCAGTATGTCCTGCTTTTCTACGTTGTGCCACGCCGCGCCTGACGATTGTACGCCCTCCTCAAATTTCTGGGTTCCGTGCCCGGTACAAAAGCTGGTTTCAAACGGCAGTGTTGTAATAACCGACGTTGCCGGAACCCAGTTGCCAAAGCCCTTAAAGTTAGTGGCGTCTTCTATGGCAGGGTTGCGGTCGTAACCGGCAAACATGTGGTTTTCGGCGCTGTAAAATGAGTCAACATCTGTAGGGTCGTTGTTGAAATTGGTAAACGCCGAACTGTTGTACACGCAGTTAGTGGCAAACAGCCCCAGCGAGGTGTACGGGGTAGAGGCATTTTCGTGCAGATAGCCCATGAATGAGTTTCCGTTTGTGGAGAAGTTACCCTGGTTGCGCCCCGGCCAAATATCGGCGCCGGTAAACACGTCAAATTCCGAACGGCCAATAACCCCGGCACGGGTACGTGAAGCCGACGGATAGGTAGACCCCGACCAAAAGAAGTTGATAAAGATGCTGCTGCTTACACGGGTTTCGTAGCCGTTGCTGCTGTCGCCGTCGTCGTTAGCCTGTACAAAGGGGCTGTTGCTGGTGTTCAGCCTGTTTTGCCAACCTACAGATCCGGTGGTGGTCATGGCATCGTACCACATTACTTCTTTTCCTTCGGCCTCGGCAGCGGCGGTAAGCTGCTGTACAAAACTGCGCATTAAACCCGCTACGGTGGAGTTTGTAGCAGTTTCCTGGTTGATGAACCAACCGTCGAAGTTATAGTACTGCATAATGTCTATCAGCTTTGGCAGCACGATGAAGTTGCCATCGGTGTCCTGCTCTAAAAAGCTTTGCAGGGTGGCGGTAGAGCCTCCGTAAGCTGTAGGCGAAAAGAATATATCGCCAAATATTTTTACGCCGTTACGGTGGGCGGCATTGGCCCAGGGCGATGAAGGCACCTGTACGGTTTGAGACGAGGTACCGCCAAACCAAACAAACTTGTCTATATACGCCCAGTGGGTAAAGTTGTACAGGTTAAACTGGCTTTGCTCGCCATAGTAGTTACCAAAGTTGTTCATACCGTCGGGCAGGTAGGCAATTTGCATGCTGTTACTGCGGTTGGGGTTAAACTGTGTTTCGGTATTTGTAAAACGGCTGGCAAGGGGCACAGTGCACACCAGGTCGGCTGAGGCGGTAGCGCCATCCTGTGTCCATTCCTTAAGCTGGGCAATGGTAAGGATGTACGGCTGCTGGTTTACAATCTGCGCACAGAGGCTGCCCCCGAAAAGCAGGCAGGATAAAAGGGTAATTTTTTTCAAGATAACAAGATTTAGATTTCAACATATTTCTGTAAATATAAATTTTATGTGCTAATATGTATGCTGTAAATCTTAAAAATGAAGCAATATCACAATTAAAGGGGAGGAAGTTAGGGAATGGGGGATTTTGAAGAAGACTGATAGACGTAAGATAATAGATGATGGACGCTTATAGGAATGGGGGTGTTTTTTTGGTATATTTGTTTTAACCAATTAATCAAAATGAAGGAAGAAAATTATAAACCATATTATCTTGAAGATGCGAAGGAAATTGATACCGGTCATTTCGTTTTATCCATAAGAGACGATTATAACCCCGACGAAGACTCATATACTGAGATCCATCTTAAGGCAGATATAATATCAAGTGGTTATTTAAATGAGAATATTGGCAGTAAAATTTATATTAATATACTTTCATCAACACGTTTTGAGTTTTATACAGGAGAATTTTACTCAGAATGTTTTGTAGATGAATTTCCATATAGTGTTATTGAGTGGAAAAAAATCGCAAAAACATCACGTGATTGGAAATCTGCATTTAAGCAACTTGAACAATCACTAAAAGAGAAGGTAAAGTCAGCAGAAATACCATATAAAATAACAAGGCGTAAAGTTATTTCAAATTACCAACACATTTACAATATACACATTACCAATGGAATCACTGCTGGCCTTAACATTGAAGATATAAAACGTACATCAATATTTCCATTACTATTTAAAGCTTTCACTGATAATCCAGAATGGGATGGTATTCATCATCTCATCAATCCTAATTATGGATATTATGTTACTCATAAAGACTGGAAAGATGCTTATGATGAAACTGAAATGTTATTGTTTAATTTATCTCGTTCTGACGTTAATGATTTTAATCTGATAAAAGAGCAAATGATTAACCGTTACACAAAGATGTTTTATTATATGCTACCTAACCTTAAGTATAATTATAAAAATATAAATGAGGAGCAATTTATATCTTTCTTTAATCTACTAATGGAGAAACTAAAAGAAAGTTATTAAAAATTCGTGCTATCAACCATAAGAGCATAACCACCACCCAATGCAAACCATCTTTAAAATATTCATAGTTATAGTAAGCCTGTTTGTACCGGCGTTGCTGGTGTTTCTTTTGGTATATTTGGGAGCCAAACTATATAACCAACAAATAACGACTCATGAAAAAGAGCAAACCTTTGCTGACAATACTTATTGTAATTTTTGTACTGGTCTTTTATGATAACCTAAGCCCCGTGAGTAAAGGCGAAGTTACTACTACGGATTGGGGTTCTAATACCGATATTGTAGACGGTAGGTTAAGTGGTGCAAAAAATTATACATGTGTTTTTATACTGAATGGAAACGACACAGTAATAAACGAAAATGGTAAACACAGGATAATAATAAAGGAAACCGAAAGGTCTTTTGGTATACTGTCATATTTACCCATTTATAAGAATATTAAGCCAACGATTAAATTTGATTGCTATCTTGAAAATCCGAATCGGTATATCGGTAAAGTGGAAATTCAAAAAAGTGTCGTGGCAGTAGGCGCTACCCGAGAGTGGTTAAAAGAAATCATTATTAAACAATACATGAATGATTGTATGGTCATACTGCATTCAAAGTTAATGCCCTATGATATTGTACATGACACCTATAATAAACATCCTGACTATGCAAGTGCTTACTGCGGCACAGGTTCGCCAAAGTTAACCGCCTGTCTTAGCGATGGTGATTTTTACAGGAAAATTCCCGTAAGGGAAAAAGACAAGGTGTATACCGATACTATTTTGATGACGCCCGACAGCTTAAAGGAACACGCCAAATATGAAGTTTTTACGGTAAATAAAAACGGTAAGGAAATACGCTTTAAAAGTATTGGTAACGATGGAAACGTGCTGTACTCGGAAGTTTTCAATCTTAAAAAGTGGCAGGAATCTGCAACTATGTATCAATCCTTTGCTGCCTACCCGAAAAGTTGAGTTGACGGCTAGCAACCATAAGAGCATAACCACCACCCAATGCAAACCATCTTTAAAATATTCTTAGTGATAGTAAGCCTGTTTGTACCGGCGTTGCTGGTGTTTCTTTTGGTATTAAACCACTTTTTGCTATTTGGTTCAGGAGCTGGTAGCGAGGGGCAATATGAAAAATATGTAAATATTTACATAGCTATTTATACCATCTTAGGGATTATACGTGAAAATGGTGCTTACGATATTGAACCTTTTCTAAATTTCAATTATTAAATTAATATGAGTACAGTTATTAAATATACCAATAACGATTCAGAACAAATAAGTCTACAGCAAATTATGTTGTTAAAATCTTATAATAAAGAGACTTATGTGAATTCAGAATTAAAACTTGTAGAACGACTGCAAGTTTCACGGAAAACTTCCGAGACTTATGTTGTAAGCGGCGAATATTATTTGTCAAATGATGAAGATTTACAAACTGTAATTGATCAACATTTACCTTTGGCCCGTGACTGGCATTTCTATTACAACAAGCAATCTAATAGTAATGGAGACATTTTTTGGGAGTACCTTTTTTATGAATATGGATTATTAAATGAAAAGGGTAAATTAGTTCTTAACAGTGACAACTTATTGCTATCTTTTTGTAAGGTTAACATTGACACGAATCAGATAACCGATAAAAGAAAAAACTTTTATGGAGATATTAATATATATCAGCGTTCAAATTATAAATATCCTTATTTAACCGTTTTCTATTATCAAGATAACAGTGTTAGCGAAATATATATTGATGATGAGGATTTTTCTTTGAATGATTTTTTGTTGGATCCGTATGCAGATATTTTTGTTTGGAATGACCATCCTTATTATCACAGTTTTGATCCGATGCTGCCAAATGATGATATAGTTTAATTTTTCTACTTAAAACATAAAACATTATATGCCAACCACTCCAATCATAAACAGAAGGTACTATCCCCGCCTTTCGGAGATAGTAACCGTAGATGATTTGCCTGAATTCCTGTTGTAAGCTCCCCCAAAAATAGTACAGTTTAAAAGTAGAATTTTTTATTAACTTTAAAACTGTAATTATGAAGACCAGTAAATTCACACCTACGCAGATTGCCAAGATTCTGAAGGAGTTTGAATCAGGCAAAGATGTTGATACCCGACGGCGCGGATTTGCAATCCGTGCCAAACTAATAACAAAATAAGTACGGATTACAAATCCGTGCTATCAATCATAAGAGCATAACCACCTCCCCATGCAAACCATCTTTAAAATATTCTTAGTTATAGTAAGCCTGTTTGTGCCGGCGTTGCTAATATTTCTTTTGGTACTAAACCACTTTTTGCTATTTGGTTCAGGAGCCGGTAGCGAGGAACAATATGAAAAATATGAAAATATTTACATAGCTATTTATACCATCTTAGGGCTGTTGCATATAGTATTGTTATTAAAAATGCTAAAGCAAGACAGGTTAATCATAAAGATAATGGTAACAGCAATTTTGCTGGGCAGTTATGTTTATTCGTTTGTTAGATTGTAAATCCGCGCTATCAACCAACAACTAACAACTAACAACCAGCAACCAACAACCATCAACCAACCCTGCAACACTTGTTAAATCGTTCCTAAAACTGCCTGTGGTTAACATTAACTTTGCAAAAAGCGGGCGTAACTTGCCCCGGGATTTAAAGTTATACGGAATGAAATTCAGGAATATAATAGCAGTGGCGCTAACGGTTTGTTTTACAGTATCTTTTACCGCCTGTACGGTAGTACACTCGTCAAGGGGTAGTGCTTCGTCGGCAAAACCGCTTCCGCCGGGAAAGGCCAAAAAAGTTAATGGCGACAAAAGCGCGCGCAATTATGCCCCGGGACATAATAAGGGGTAATAGCTGTGCTGTAAAAATAGTAGGGGTTATTTCCGGTAACGGTCGTTAAGGCCGCGGCCTTCCAGTATCATGGGCTGTATTTTTTCAAAGCGAGCCTGTTTGGTCTTATCCTGTTTCGCTTCGGCTATGTAATCGCAAAACTCACGCTGCTTAAAAGGGGTAAACCCTTCAAATGCAGTTTTAAGGCTGTTGTCTGCATCCAGTTGTTGTTGCAGGTATTCGGGTATTACCGTTTCCTTTTTTGTAGGGGTAATGGCCAGGCCTTGTTCTTCCACCGCTATGGCTTCGTTTATATAGTACAGCAGCAGCTTTTCATCTATCCGGTCCATGCTGCTAAACCTCCATTGGCGCAGGCCTTTGGTATTCTCTTCGTTGGCATTTACCAGTACGCCTGCTTCGTCTTTAAGGAACACGCCTTTAAAGAACCAAAGGGCAACATAATTAGTAAAACCACCTACACCCAAAACGTTTTTACCATTGTGGGTATACACCGGGCCGCCCCATTTTGTAGTTTCTACAAGAGGGGTTTTAGCAATAATGGCCTTAAGGAGATGCATCTCCTCAGGCCATTTTGATGATTTATCCCAGGTACGTTTTGGTTTTTCGTCCATTATTTTTCGCCTTTAGCGGTAAGCTCGGCAATTTTTACAATAACTTCAACTGCTTTTACCATGCTTTCTACCGGTACGTACTCATATTTACCGTGGAAGTTGTGCCCACCGGCAAAAATGTTAGGACACGGCAGCCCCATGTACGACAGCTGGCTACCATCGGTTCCGCCGCGTATTGGTTTAATGATGGGCTTAATGCCCACCTTCTTCATGGCTTTCTCGGCTATCTTCACAATGTGGAATACCGGCTCCACCTTTTCGCGCATGTTAAAGTACTGGTCTTTTATCTGTAGTTCGGCAATGTTTCCGCCAAATTGCTTTTTAAACTTGCGGTTAATCTTGTCCACAATATTTTTAAGCATCTTTTTACGCTTTTTAAACAGCTTGGCATCGTGGTCGCGAATGATAAGCTGCACCGTAGTTTCTTCTATACTGCCGCTAAGCCCCGTAACGTGGAAAAAGCCTTCGTAACCCTTTGTTTTTTCGGGCACTTCTTCTTTTGGTAGCGTAGATATAAAGGTGTTTGCTATAAGCATAGAGTTTATCATTTTGCCTTTAGCATAGCCCGGGTGCACGCTTTTACCTTTAAAGATAACCTTAGCGCCGGCAGCGTTAAAGTTTTCGTATTCCAGTTCGCCTATCTGGCTGCCGTCCATGGTATACGCCCAGTCGGCACCAAACTTTGCCACGTCAAACTTGTGTGCGCCGCGGCCTATTTCCTCATCAGGGGTAAAGCCCACACGAATTTTTCCGTGCTTAATTTCAGGGTGCTGCACAAGGTATTCCATAGCCGTAACAATCTCAGTGATACCCGCCTTGTCGTCGGCGCCCAGTAGGGTAGTACCATCGGTAGTTATTATGGTTTGCCCTTTATATTGCAGCAGGTCTTTAAAGTATTTTGGCGAAAGCACTATGTTTTGCTCGGCGTTCAGTACTATATCGCCGCCATCGTAGTTAGGTACAATTTGTGGGTTTACGTTAGCGCCGGTAAAATCAGGGGTAGTATCAAAATGCGATACAAAGCCTATAACGGGCACATTGTGCTCTACATTAGACGGAAGTGTAGCCATAATGTAGGCATTTTCGTCTATGGTAACGTCTTCCAGGCCTATGGCTTTCAGTTCGTCTACCAGTTTATTGGCCAGGTCCCATTGTTTGGCTGTACTAGGAGTTGTGTCTGAATTTGGATCCGATTCGGTATCTACGGTAACGTAGCTTATAAAACGATCAATAATATGTTGCATCATTTGCTGGTGTTAATACCTACAAATTTACAACAATTTTGCATTTAAACGATTTGTTTCAGAGGGAGGGTTACAATAAAAAGTGCGCCACCTTGCGGTAATGCTTCAGCGCTTATATTACCACTGTGTCGTTCTGCAATTTTTTTACAGATACTTAAACCAATGCCGGTGCCTTCGTATTCGGATTTTCCATGCAGCCTTTTAAAAAGATCAAATATCTGAGAGGCAAATTTATTGTCAAAGCCTATACCGTTATCTTGTATGCGTATTTGTACTTTATCCCGGTTGTTTTCGGTAATGTGTTTGCTGCTAATGTGTATTTTAGGTTTCTTATCGCAGTATTTTACAGAGTTGCTTAAAAGATTACTGAACAGTTGCTGTAGCTGTACCTTAACGCCTTCTATTTCGGGTAAATCTTCTATGGTAAGGCTTATTTCTTTTTCGGGGGCATCCAGTTCTAAATCACTGATAACAGTTGCAATAACTTCGTTAAGATGCACCGGTGCAAAAGTCACTCTTGCCGATAAACGACTATATTGCAATATATCATTTATAAGATTACTCATCCGGCCTGCCGAAGTATAAATCCTTTTTAGATACAGTGCTGCTTGTTCCGGGTTGTGTATGCGCTCTTCGAGCAGATTTACAAAAGTTTGCAGCTTACGTAATGGTTCCTGAAGGTCATGACTGGCTATATAGGTAAACGATTCCAGTTCTTTATTCGTTTCAGCCAGTTCGTTGTTTTTTAGTTCGAGCAGGTAATTAGTTTCATCCAGGCGGGCGGTGCGGTCTTTTACTTCCTCCTCTAAAGCTTTGTTAAATTCTTCAAGCTGTTTTTCTGCTTTTTTTCGTGTGGTTACATCGTTAAAAATTATACCTACACGATTGTCTTTTTCGCCTGTAAGCGGAAATGCCGAAACCTCATACCAGCCACCATCCAGCAGTTCTGAAGATGTTTGTTCAAAGTTTATAGGTTTTCCTGTCCGGGCCACATTACCATAAATGTCAAACCAATGCTGCTCATGGTTAGGAGCTAAGGTTTTCATGGAAATACCCTTTGCATTTTTAAGGCCTGTTTGCTTTTCAAATGCAGGGTTGTAGTCTAAGAAAATATAATCTGACGGATTTTGATTTTCATCAAATACCATTTCGATAATGCAAAATCCCTGCTCGGTGGCATTAAATAAAGAAAGGTATTTTTCTTCTGCTTTTCGGGCTATTTCTTCCTGTAAGTATTTTTCTTCATTTTTCTTTACCGTTATATCTTCCCATTGTCGTACAAGTACATCGTCAGATGCCTTGCTGTCTGTTACTTTAAACCAGGCCGGTTCTTCGGTAAGATAATCTACACAACGTTCCCATTCGTGCGTTATACCGGTGTTTAGCACTTTAATCATTTCGGGGAGTAAGTCTCTGTAGTCTTGTGCCAGTTCACTTATTCGCTGCCCGGTAATGTCTTTGCCCATTAATTTTATTGTGGCAGGGCTTAAAATTGTAAACTCAAAATCAGTTACAACACCTTTTTCCCTAACAGCAGTAAATATTACACATCTGTTGTCGGCTGCGTTAAACGCGGCTTCCAGTAAATCAGATTTATTAACTTCTTGTGTAGTTTTATGCATTTTTTTGTGTTATAACGGATTTGGCCACGGTTGTGAGGCCAAAGTTACTGAACACATTTTACAAAGAATGTTTAAAGAAACATAATTTCTTGATAAATGTTTTGCCGGGCTATCTCTTCATATTTATTTTTAAAAGGATTTGTCTTAAAAATAGTATGCATTTCCAAAAAATGATTTAATGCTTTTTTGCGTCCGGGTTTGTATAGTAGATCGGGGTAAATGCGGTACTCTTTCCGCACGTTTTTGCAGTAAGCTTCATATTCGGGCCAGGGTTTACCCAGTATGCTCAGGTCGGCATCGGTAAACAGGTTAATGTCATTATTGCCGGATAGTGAATGCTGTTTTGTAGCCAGTATCATTTCGTGGCACAGTGCAATCTTGTCTTCAGGATAACCAATGGTTTGCAGCCTTTCGGCAGCCATGTGGGCGCTTTTTTCCTCGTTGTCTTTTTTAGATGCGCTGTATACCGCATCGTGGTATATAATGGCAAACAGCAGGGTATCCCAGTCGGCTATGGTGTCTTTTACCGGCAACAGTTCGCTGTACAGGTTTTGCAGGTGGGTAAGGTTGTGGTAGTGGCGGCTGCTTTTGCTGTAAGCTTTTTCTATTTCTACCAAAAAACTTTGGGCTGTAGCCGGATTGTTGCTGTATTTTAAAACCGTGTTATAAAAAGCGTTAGTAACTTCCATGCAGGGGTATAAGGTGGGTTTTGAGTTTTTCTGCAACTTTGTGCCAGTGTGCCAGCATTTCCTCGCGCTGGGCTGCATCGGTCAGTTTTTCCTGGTGGAAGCTGAGCGTGGTACCTGTTTTAGATGGTATAAAGCGCAGTTGCAGGGTGGTGGGCTGTTCCCACTTTTTCATTTTGTAAAGCATGCGCACGTGCGAAAGCTCGTTAAACACCTTAACGTTTATCTCGGTGCCTTTTTTGGTTTTAAACGCACGTTCCCTGCTCCAAATGGGTTGGCTGTCATGGCCAAGCCATACGGCAGCCCCCTTGGCCGAAAACATAAAATTCCATGCCTGGTGCAGCGAAACGGGGTAGGTGTACCGTACCCCCATCTGGTAGCCTGCATTTTTGGTTTTTCCTGTTTCTGTAGGTTCCATAAGCGCATAGTTTACATACTTAAATTTAGTACAGTGAAAAATGCTATGCAAGCATTTTAAAAATAAATTAGTAAAATGCACTATATATAATATTCCTCTTATAAATATACTTTACCGACAAAAGGATTAAGCTTTATACCAAAATGCACAAATGTTGTGAATATTTTATAGTCTTATGATAAAATAAAAGCCAATTATTTTGAAATTCATATTTTTGCAGGAACAACACAAACAATAATCAATGTATAAGTCGCTTATAAGGCCTTTGCTTTTCAGGTTTGATCCGGAGAAGATACACCATTTCACCTTTTCATCCATCCGATTTTTAAACAGCATACCCGGTATCCCGGCCATCATCCGTTCGGCATTTACCATAGATGACCCCAGGCTGGAGCGCGAGGTTTTCGGGCTGAAGTTTAAAAACCCGGTAGGGCTTGCCGCCGGGCTTGATAAAGATGCCATAGCCTTTAAGGAATTGGGTAATATGGGCTTTGGCTTTATAGAGATAGGCACCCTTACGCCAAAAGCACAGGACGGAAACCCTAAGAAAAGGCTGTTCCGCCTGCGCCAGGACAGCGCACTTATTAACCGTATGGGTTTTAATAACGGTGGTGTACAGGCCGCTGTAGAACGACTGAAAAAAAATCCTGCCGGAAAAGGCCACGTGCTTATAGGCGGTAACATAGGAAAAAACAAGGTAACGCCAAATGAGGAAGCGGTAAACGACTATATTATCTGCTTTGAGGCACTATACGATTATGTTGACTATTTTGTGGTGAACGTGAGTTCGCCCAATACGCCAAACCTGCGCGAACTTCAGGATAAGGAGCCGCTTACCAAGCTGCTTTCGGCACTGATGGATAAGAATGCTGCCAAACCGAAACAAAAACCGATACTGCTAAAAATAGCGCCGGACTTAACAGACGGGCAGCTGCTTGACATTATAGATATAGTAAAAGACACCAAAATAGCCGGTGTTATTGCTACCAATACTACCATAAGCCGCGAAGGGCTGCTGTCTGAAGATAAAAACGAAATGGGCGGACTTAGTGGTAAGCCGCTAACCAAGCGCAGTACCGAGGTAATCCGTTTCCTTTCGGAAAAAAGCGGTAAGGCATTCCCTATAATAGGTGTAGGTGGCATACATACCGCCGATGACGCCATAGAAAAACTGGAAGCCGGTGCCAGCCTGGTACAGCTCTATACCGGTTTTATATATGAAGGCCCGCAGCTTATTAAGGATATTAATGAGAGGATTTTAGATTTATAGCTGCTTAGCCGCTGAGCTTCTAAGCTTCTGAGCTTTGAAAGTCATTGTACAGTTCAGCAACCTAAATAATGCTATTTTACACGTTAGAAAACTTTCTAAAAAGCTAAGTGGCTCAGCGGCTAAGTGGCTCAGAAGCTCTAAAGAATGGAAACAGTAAAAATAATAGAATGTCCGCGCGATGCCATGCAGGGAATAAAACCGTTTATCCCTACTAAGCTAAAAATAAACTACATACAAAGCCTGCTGCGTGTGGGCTTTGATTCTATTGATTTTGGAAGCTTTGTATCGCCAAAGGCCATTCCTCAAATGCAGGATACCGCCGAAGTGCTTGCCGGCTTAGACCTGTCTGCTACAAACAGCAAGCTACTGGCCATTATAGCCAATACGATAGGGGCAGAGGCCGCAGCACAACACAAGGAAATACAGTACCTTGGTTTCCCGTTTTCTATTTCTGAAAACTTCCAGATGCGTAATACCCACAAAACCATTGCGCAAAGCATTGTTGTCCTACAGGAAATACTGGACATAGCCCACGCTGCCGATAAAGAAGTGGTGGCCTACCTGAGTATGGGGTTTGGTAACCCGTATGGCGACCCCTGGAATGTGGAGATAGTGGGGGAGTGGACACAAAAGCTGGCTGATATGGGCGTGAAGATACTTTCGCTAAGCGACACTGTGGGAAGTTCTACACCCGATGTTATTGACTACCTTTTCCGTAACCTGATACCTGCGTTCCCTGATATTGAATTTGGCGCGCACCTGCATACCACACCCGATAAGTGGCACGAAAAGGTTGATGCTGCCTACAAAGCCGGTTGCCGCAGGTTCGACGGTGCCATACAGGGCTTTGGCGGTTGCCCCATGGCTGCCGATGCGCTTACAGGGAATATGCCTACCGAAAAACTATTGTCGTACCTTACCGCTGCAAAAGCTGACCATGGCTTGAATTCGCTTAGTTTTGAGAGTGCCTATAACGAGGCAAGCAAGGTTTTTTTGGAGTATCATTGACAAACTAAACTATTCTTTAGGATCTATTTGCAAAGTAAGTAACCAACACATAATTGACTGGAAAATAAGATATGCAATAAGGATTAGAAAGCTATACCTAAAATCATTACTAAAATAGTTATAGTGGGGTTTTAATGCTATGTAAGTTGTTTTTCTGTTATCAGGAATTTTGGCTTTAACGGCTTTAAGTATATCCGGAGATGCCCATTCGGAGGGGATTTTTTCAAAATACCTGATATGGTCGCGGGTACAGGTTGCGTAAAAGTCTTTCCGGCAACCGCTCTCGTATATTTTCAGGTAAAAATCCGGGTTTATATTATTTTGGTTAAGTGTTTTCCAATAGCTTTTTATGTATAGGCAGATTAAGCTCTTGCGACTATCTGTTTTTGCTTTTACCGGTGCACAAAAATCGGCATGCAATATGTAATAATGGCTTCCGTTTTTCCGGCTTTTTCTGGTAAACCATGTTTGTACTACAGTGTTTACTGTGTCTACACTATAATTGTTTATGTAATAAAAGCTACTTGTATTGCCTGTAGCGGGAATTTCATTTATGGTGTTTACTTTTTTTAACCCTGTAAAAGCTTTTTCCAAAAACGGAATAGAAATGTGAAATCCCAAGGCAATGATTATATACCCGAGCAGCATGCTTAGTAAATGCATGCCTAAATACGTACGGCGGTTAGAGGATTTAGATAACCTGTAGCGCTTCTTATACCATATTACTAAAAAGATAATTACAGGCAAGGCATATAAGGCGGGTAACACTTTATGGGATGTTGTAGAAAACCATTCAGGGTTGTTCCTTATAAACAGTATATAGTAGATTCCGTCAAAAAATAATAAGCTGCCCAGTGTTATCTTAAGCACGGGGAGAACTACAGTATTAAATCTTGAAGGATTATCAGGAGTTGACATTATTATAATAAAGGGTTTAAACAATAAAGTAAACTTATCGTTTAAATAACAAAAATCTATAAGCCGCTGATTTTTTTATTCCTTAAAAAAGTGTTATATTTGCACGCAATTTAACTACAAATTGCAACATGAAAGCACACACAACTAAGATCATGGGAGAAGGGTTAACGTATGACGACGTTTTACTTGTTCCTAACTACTCTGAAGTTTTACCGCGCGAAGTAAGCATACAATCAAAATTTAGCCGAAACATAGTACTTAACACGCCTGTGGTATCTGCCGCTATGGACACCGTAACCGAAAGCGATATGGCTATTGCCATGGCACGCGAAGGGGGTATAGGTGTACTGCACAAGAACATGACCGTAGAGCAGCAGGCCGCCCACGTACGTAAAGTAAAAAGGGCTGAGAGCGGACTAATCATAGATCCGGTTACGCTGGCACTTACTGCTACGGTTAAGGATGCTAAAGCTGCCATGCGTGAGTACGGTATAGGCGGTATTCCTGTAGTAGACGAAAACGGTACGCTAAAAGGTATTGTTACCAATCGCGACCTTCGTTTTGAGAAAAACTTCGCCAGGCCTATTACTGAGGTAATGACGTCTGAAAACCTGGTTACTGCACCAGAGGGTACTACCCTTGATGTAGCTGAGGAAATCCTTCAGAACCATAAAATTGAAAAACTACCGGTTGTAGATGCAAACAACAAGCTTGTGGGCCTTATCACTTTTAGGGATATTACCCAGGTGAGCAAAAAACCGGTAGCCAATAAAGATAAATTTGGCCGCCTTCGTGTGGCTGCTGCCCTTGGTGTTACTGCCGATGCTGTAACCCGTGCCGAAGCGCTTGTAGCTGCCGGTGTAGACGCTGTAGTTATAGACACTGCACACGGACATACACAAGGTGTGGTAAAAGTACTTCAGGAAGTAAAAGCCAAATTCCCTGAGCTTGATGTAGTGGTGGGTAACATTGCTACTGCCGAGGCTGCCCAGTACCTTGTAGCTGCGGGTGCCGATGCCGTTAAAGTAGGTATAGGCCCGGGTTCTATATGTACTACGCGTGTGGTAGCCGGTGTAGGTTTCCCTCAGTTTAGTGCGGTGCTTGAGGTAGCTGCTGCCATAAAAGGCAGTGGTGTTCCGGTTATTGCCGATGGCGGTATCCGTTATACAGGCGATATTCCTAAGGCGCTTGCTGCCGGAGCCGACTGTGTAATGCTTGGGTCGCTGCTTGCCGGTACTAAAGAATCTCCGGGTGAAACCATCATCTTTGAAGGACGTAAGTTTAAGTCGTACCGTGGTATGGGTTCTGTTGAGGCCATGCAGGAAGGCAGTAAAGACCGTTACTTCCAGGATGTGGAAGACGATATTAAAAAACTGGTTCCGGAAGGAATCGTGGGCCGCGTACCGTACAAAGGCGAGCTGTTTGAAAGCATGCTTCAGTTTGTGGGCGGGCTACGTGCCGGTATGGGCTACTGTGGTGCTAAAGACATTAAAACACTACAGGAAACGTCAAGGTTTGTACGCCTTACCTCAAGCGGTATTGCCGAAAGCCACCCTCACAATGTAACTATTACCAAAGAAGCGCCTAACTATTCAAGGTAATTTCTTTTAAAGCATATCTGCAAGAACGCCCGCTGAACAGCGGGCGTTTTTTATTATATTGCGATAAGATTAGTCATAAAGTCAAAAGTCAAAAGTCAAAAGTCAAAAGTCGAAAGCTTGATGGCGGCTGATGGCTGAGTGAAGCTATTCCCCTCTTGAGAGGGGTTAGGGGTGTGTTTTTCACCACAAGCTCCACTAAGATTTTTAAAATAACCGTACCTGCAATTTCAAAACCATGCATAAATACCTTTTACTCCTGTTGTTTACTGCGTTAACTGTCAACGCACAAAAAGGCTTATCCATTCCTGAGGCAAAAGAGCAGGGCATTACCGTAGAACACCTTGATAGTATTTATAAAAGCGCTGTACATGCCGAACCTGACAAAGCCGTTTTTAAAACAGAAACCGAACAGCAGCAACTGTCTGAAGCTTATATAAAATTCCTTACTGATTTTGGTAGTTTCCTGCTAAAAAATAATTTTAAATGGGACAATGCCACCCGTGGCTGGAACCGTATATACATAGCGCCAAACGGTAAAATAGATTATTTCCTGTACCGCCTGCGCGATCTCCCTGCCGAAAAGGAAAAAGAGTTTAACCGCCTGCTGAACCTGTACATTAAAGACCATAAATTCCCTATTACCGCACCGGTAAAGTTTGCCCAGTGCAGCCCGGTTACGTACCCTAAATCGGAGTGATTATAAACGGATTCTTTATTCAAGCCCGTCATTGCGAACGCAACGCAGCGGAGTGTAATCTATTGCCGATTTCTTTTACAATTGCAATAGATCGCTTCGTTCCTCGCGATGACAGACGTGAAGAAAGCGCACCTAATCCGGCGGTCATTGCGAACGCAGCGTAGCGGAGTGCGGCAATCTAACTGATGAATCCTTTTATTATTGCAATAGATCGCTTCGTTCCTCGCGATGACAGACGTAAAGAAAGCGCATCTAATCCGGTTGGTCATTGCGAACGTAGCAAAGCGGAGTGCGGCAATCTATACTTTATAGGCACGTAGTTTTCTCGATGCTTTCAATTCCAATTTCAAAATGTACCGCTACAGGCTTATATACGGGGCTGTTAATGCCGTATATAGTATTTCCTTTAAATTGAGATAGATGCAAAACACTAAACTCTTTTCTATACATGGTTAAGGTTTGGGAGTGAACATCAAAAACAGCGATTTTTTGCTTTCTGTTTTTTGTCCAGACAGGTATGGCAATTTTATTGCTGGCATCATTCCAAACGATAGGCCCGCCACCGCTTTCAACTAATTTTAAAGCCCTACCGTTTAGGCTTATCTGATAGCTTCCACGTATGGGACCGCCCATGGCTATCTCGCCAAAGTCCTTGTATTCAACCTTGAATTTGCCATCGGGAGACGTAAGGTTTTCATCGTTATTTGTGAAATACCATGGGTTAGGATAAGTACTATTCATACACTTTGGCTCCTCTGAAAATATCTGCAAATGTACTCCAGGCGGGCACGTCGGCATTTACATCCATTTTCATGTTGTTGTAATACCCCTGAACGTCATTGGTGTAACGCCCCATTGATTCAAGAAAATCAGCGAGGGTTTTGTTTTCCCACTCATCGGGGTTTTGTAAAAAATCCAAAAGTACCAGGTCCAAGAACTTTACAAAGCTTTCCCTGTTTGTTACTTTTATGCTGTACATATCATCAGCCATAGTGTCTGTTTTAACCAAATCTACAACAATCCCTTTACAAACTCCTTCTCCCTACCATTTTTCACCGCCTTTAAGTACGCCGTACCCACTATAGCACCATCTACACTTTCAAAAGCCTTTTCCTTTTTCTCTCTGCTGTCTATACCAAAGCCAATGAAAAGGGGAGTAGCACCACACAGCGCTTTCAGCGCGCTGTAACGGGCGGTAAGCGCATCGTTAATGTTATAACCCTGCCCGGTAATGCTGTTTTGCCCCACCAGGTATACAAAACTGTCGGCACAGGCTTTGGCTATGCGCTGCACACGCTCGTCAGGAGTTTGTGGCGTAATCAGGAAGGTAACCGGTACGCCGTATTGTTCAAACGCAGCCTTGTATTTGGCTTCGTACAGTTCCAACGATAAATCAGGTAGTATCAGCGAGGCAATACCCAACTTTTGGCATCGGCTTAAAAAGCGATCCAACCCAAATTGCAGCACCGGGTTCAGGTAGCCCATAAGCACCAGCGGTATGTTTATTTCGCTCCTGGCGGCTTCAAGTTGCTGTAGCAACAGTTCCAGTTTCATGCCGTTTTGCAGGGCTATCGTACTCGTTTCCTGAATTACAGGGCCGTCGGCCATGGGGTCACTGAACGGGATACCTACTTCGGCAAAGTCCACGCCTAGCTCCTGTAGTTGCAGTAGTTGAGGTTTCAGGCTGTCCAACTCCGGGTAGCCGGCGGTTACAAATATGCTCAGTTGTTTTTTATCTTTCTTAAACGGATTCATAGGTTCGGGAATTTGTCCATATACGTATTCATGTCTTTGTCGCCGCGGCCGCTGAGGTTTACCACCACCACGTCGTCTTTTTGCAGCGTCATTTTGCCCAAAGCAGATAAAGCGTGCGCGCTTTCCAGTGCCGGAATAATCCCTTCGAGCCTTGAGAGTTCCAGTGCTGCTTCGAGCGCTTCTTCGTCCGTTATGGCAATGGCTTTTGCCCTGCCTGTAGCTATGGTATGCGCGTGCAATGGCCCAATACCTGGATAATCAAGCCCCGCCGAAATAGAATGTGGTTCGGTTACCTGCCCGTCTTCATCCTGCATTAACAGCGTAAGGCTACCGTGCAAAACCCCCGGCGTACCCAGCACACTCGTAGCTGCCGATTTACCCGAATTTACCCCGAAACCTGCGGCTTCTACCGCTACAAGTTCTACGTTTTTATTGTCATAGAATTGGTAAAAAGCCCCGGCGGCATTACTGCCACCACCTACACAGGCAACGACTTTATCGGGTGACGATTTGCCCGTTTTTTCCAACAGCTGTTTTTCAATTTCCTTAGAAATAACAGACTGGAAGTACGCAACAATTTTAGGGTAGGGGTGCGGCCCCACTACGCTGCCGATGAGGTAATACGAATCGGGGTGGTTTATCCAATGGCGAATGGCTTCGTTAGTAGCATCTTTCAGTGTCTTGCTCCCCGACACCGCCGCGCGCACTTCGGCACCCAGCATTTTCATGCGCTGCACGTTTGGTGCCTGGCGTTCTATGTCCTTTTCGCCCATGTACACAATACAGTTCAGCCCCATAAGTGCGCACACCGTAGCCGTAGCCACGCCATGCTGACCCGCACCGGTTTCGGCTATAATGTCGGTTTTACCCATGTGTTTTGCCAACAGGATTTGCCCCACGGTATTGTTTACCTTATGTGCGCCCGTATGGCACAGGTCTTCGCGTTTCAGGTAAATGTGCGCGCCGTACTTATCGCTTAAGCGTGCTGCGTAATACAACGGCGTGGGCCTGCCGACAAAATCACGTAGCAGGTTAGTATATTCGGTTTCAAAGGCTTCAGTAAAGCAATAGCTGTTAAAGGCTGCTTCCAGTTCCTCCACATTCGGACGCAGGAGTTCAGGTACGTAGGCACCGCCAAATTCGCCGTAAAAGCCCAGTGCATCGGTTTCTAAATATGATGTGTTCATGGTTTCATTTCGTTTAAAAAATTAGCAATCAGTGTCGCGTCTTTTATTTTGGGAGCCAACTCAAAGCGGCTGTTAAGGTCGTAACCCGCAAGTTTCGGGTGGCTAAAATTTTTCAAGGCTTCCACCGATTCCGGCCCTATACCGCCACTCAGCAAAAAGGGCGTCTCGCCTTTGTAGTTTTCCAATACCTGCCAGTTAAACGCCGTGCCGGTACCGCCGTGCTTCGGGCTTTTGGTATCGAACAAAAACATATCAGCTAATCCTTCGTAGGCTTTGGTTTGTTCCAGATCTTCCGCCGAAGCAATACCAAATACCTTTATGATTTCAATCCCTTTTGGCAGTTGCTTTATATACTCGGGTGGTTCGCTACCGTGAAGCTGTACTGCGTTCAGCCCGTGGGTTTGTGCTTTCTCAATTACATACTCCAACGCTGCATTTACAAACACGCCCACTTTCTTTTTGGCTGTTGCCAATGTACTTTCGGTATAGCGCGACGAACCTTCGTAAAAGATAAACCCCAGCATATCTATACCATCCAATTCAGCAACGGCACGGCTTTCGGCATTATCGGTCAGCCCGCAGACTTTAACAATCATGGCTTCAGGTTTTGGGTAAGTTGTGCCAAATGTCCTTCCCTTAGTATACTTTCGCCAATGAGCGCCCCGTTAAATCCGGCAGCTTTTAGCAAGGCAATATCTTCAGAAGTTTTAATCCCCGATGCTGAAATCAGCGGCACGTTTGCAGGTAATATTGGTGCCAGGTCAAACGAATGTTGTAACGTGGTTTGCTGTGCCTTTAGGTCGCGGTTGTTTACGGCAACCAGGTCTACCTCGGCAGGAATAAAGGCAACTTCTTCGCGGGTATGCACTTCGTACAATACCTCTAATCCCAGGCTGTGGGCTGCTTTTGTCAAGTACTCTGCTTCTTCGGGTTGCAGTACTGCGCCGATGAGTAATATGGCATCGGCACCGGCTGCCTTGGCTTCATACAGTTGAATTTCGTCGATGATAAACTCTTTGCGCAACAGCGGAATACTTACCGCTTCCCTTGCTTCCACAACATCGTTAATGCATCCGCCAAAATAGGCTTCATCGGTTAGTATCGAAATTCCAGAAGCGCCGTTTTGCTCATAAAAATGTGCCTGTTCGGTTATGTTTACATCGGTTTTTATGTCGCCACCGCTGGGTGATTTTCGTTTAATTTCGGCGATAATTCCAAACCCCGAAGCCATAATAAACTCCTTAAGCGAAAGGGTTTCACGCTCAAAATACGGACTCTTACTAAAACTTTCCAAAGTACGTTGCTCTTTCAGCAGGGCAACTTCCTTACGCTTGTTTTCTATGATGTTATGCAGTACGTTCATGATGCTATCTTTTTTAAGTGATGGATGGCAAGGCCGCTTTTCACAGCTTCGTATCCTTTGGCAAACGCTGTTTCAAAATCCATTTCCGGATGGAAGGTTTGCAACGCAAGCCCTACGTTGCCTGCCAGTACTATATTTTGTGGTTCGGTGCCTTTCCCTGAAAGGAGATTAGCCAATAACGTTGCCGCTTCCTCCACGGTTTCGCCACCGCTGATTTCAGGTAGTGAGATGGTTTTTTCCAACGGGTTATTACCCAAAAGCACATCGCGTTGC
Source organism: Flavobacterium sp. RHBU_3 (assembly GCF_046613565.1). NCBI lineage: Bacteria > Pseudomonadati > Bacteroidota > Flavobacteriia > Flavobacteriales > Flavobacteriaceae > Flavobacterium > Flavobacterium sp. RHBU_3. The sequence goes on from NZ_JBKJHC010000004.1 coordinate 201,775, forward strand.
TGCCCTAAAATACGGGTTACCCCGATGAAGGTCAGCTCATCAAAACCGTCCATGCCGTGCAGTACGGTAAATTCCTTGCGTTCGCTGCGCAGCGTGTGCTGGTATTGACGTGCCAACTCTAAACTGTACGTACCCGTAAGCTGGTGCGTGGGGTGGGCAGGGTTTACCAACGGTCCCATGCTGTTAAAGAACGTGGCAATGCCCAGTGCCTTACGCAAGGGGGCCACCGCTTTTAGTGCCGGGTGGAACATAGGCGCATGCATAAAACAAATGTTGGCCTCATCAAGTTGACGTTGCAGGCTGTCGCGGTCGTTTATAAAAGTGTACCCCAATGCCTCCAGCACGTTACTCGACCCACAAAGCGAACTCACGCCGTAGTTGCCGTGCTTAACGACCTTGTAGCCTAATGATGCCAACACAAACGCCGTAGCCGTAGAAATGTTAAACGTGTTTTTACCATCGCCGCCCGTGCCGCACACGTCTATGCTGTCGCCTACGTTAAACTTCATAGGCAGGGCAAGCTCTAAGAGTGCTTCACGGAAGCCCATGAGTTCGTTTAGCTGCAAGCCGCGCATTTGTATGCCGGTAACTAAGGCTACGGTTTGGGCATCGTTCACCTCACCATTGCCTATGGCCAGCATGCATTGGTGCGCCTCGGCTTTGGTAAGGTGGTTATGGTGTATTATTTTTTCGAGTATCGTTTTCATAGTGAGTTATTTCACGGAGTTTCACAGAGGAGTCACAGAGTTTCACGGAGTCATTTCTGAGTGTATGTTTAAGTGGAAAAATCTCTGTGTATCTCCGTACCTCCGTGTATCTCTGTGGAAGTTCATTCAAAATTTATAATTCGTAATTTAAAATTCCTCATGTATCCAGTTTTCTATAATCTGCCTGCCTTGTGGTGTAAGTACTGATTCCGGGTGAAACTGTACCCCGCAGGTAGGGTGCGATGTGTGGCGCAGTGCCATTACCGTACCGTCTTCGGTTTGTGCTGTTACTTTTAGGTACGGGCTGTCGGCCGGGGTTATTTTCCAACTGTGGTATCTTCCTACGGCAAGGGTTTGCGGCAGGTTTGCAAACAAAGGGTCATCGGTTAAAATGGTCATGTCTGTAGCCTTGCCGTGAACCGGTGCCGGGCATTGTTCCAGCACGCCGCCAAAAACCTCGGCTATCGCCTGATGCCCCAGGCACACGCCCAGCATCTTCTTTTTGCCCGAATAGCGCTTAATCACGTTCAGCAGTTCGCCTGCCTCACTGGGAATACCCGGGCCGGGTGACAATAGTAGGGCATCGCAGGTGTCCAGTTCGTCGTAGTCTACTTCATTGTTGCGTTGCACAACCACCTCCACATTGTCGGTTTCGCGCACGTAGCGCACCAGGTTGTATACAAAAGAGTCGAAATTATCTATTATACCGATTTTCATAGTCGAAAGTTGTAAAGTCTAAAATTTAAAGTTTGTTTGCTGCAACTATAGCACGGCGTACCGCGCCCAGTTTGTTGTTTACTTCCTGTAGTTCGTTTTCGGGCTTGCTGTCTATGACCACACCGGCTCCGGCACGATAATGCAGGGTATTATTCTGGCTGAAAATACTGCGGATAACTATGGCAAGGTTTACATTTCCATTTGGGTTGATGAAGCCAATGGCACCGCCGTAATAGTCGCGCGGGGTGCTTTCGTAGCGGCTTATCAGTTCCAATGCCTTAGGCTTGGGCGTACCCGAAAGCGTTCCTGCCGGAAACGTACCCGCAAACAAATCAAGAGAAGCATCGTCACTGCGCATTTCCCCGGCTACCTTGCTCACCAGGTGAATAACGTGCGAAAAATGCTGCACTTCCTTATACGATGCTATGTGTACATTATCGCAAAAACGGCTCAGGTCGTTACGGGCAAGGTCTACCAGCATGGTGTGCTCTGCGTTTTCTTTTTCGTCGTTTAGCAGGGCTTCGGTGCTCAGTTGGTCGGCTGCGGCATTGCCTGTTTTGCGTACGGTACCCGCTATGGGGTGTATGGCTGCATTGCCATTTTGCAGTCCTATTTGTGTTTCGGGACTGCTGCCCATAAGACGGTAACTTTCCATATCGGCATAGAAAAGGTAGGGCGATGGGTTTAGCCTGCGCAACTGGCGGTACACCTGAAAGTCATCACCAAAAAATGGCTGTTCAAACGGGCGCGACACTACCAATTGGAACACATCGCCACGGTAAATATGCTCTTTGGCTTTTTCTACCAGGTTAAGGAAATCGGCATCGGTGTCTACACTGGTTTCTGTGCCTTTGGTTTCAAAGGGTAGGAGGGTGAAGGTTTGCCTGCGCAGCAGTGCTTCAAAAGCACTGTCGGGTAATACATCTTCCGAAAATGAATTGCGAAAAATAGTTCCGGTATCGTGAAAATGATCGAGCACGATGAGGTATTCAAACAAAATGAACTGTGCCAAAGGCAATGTATTTGCAGATGATTTAGCCCCGCTAACCGACTCCTCAAAATGCGCGTACTCAAAACTGAAGTAGCTTAAAAACGAGTTGTGGTTATGAATGGCATCAAATTCAAAGCTGTTTAAAATACCTTTTAATTGTGCCGTAACCTGTTTTGGGTTGCTTATAGCTTCGGTTGAGGTAGCGTTGTTTATATCCTTTACAATTCGGTCGTTAAACACTGTTATCTCAACTATAGGATTAAGCCCTACAAAAGAGGTACTGTCGGTACGCGAATGGTAGTCGTTACCCTCCAGCAGGCAGGGTTTGCGGTAATGGTTGCGCAGACCCAGGTACAACCCCACGGGGGTATACAGGTCGGCGTTAAAGGTGTATTGTTGTGTGTAAATTTTCATAGTTATGGGTATAAAAAAACGGCTTGCCAAATGTGACAAGCCGTTTATATAAGGTCATATAGGTATATGCGTGTTTAGGCCACCGTCACGGAGTTGTGAAAGTGCCACCACCAGCTGTTATTAACTATATTTTGTGCTATCGAAATCATGAATGCTAAATTAGCGAAGTGTTTTTTAATGTGCAAATTTTTTTGGTTATTTGGTGATGCGGTTATTTGTTAATTCGTTTTTAGTTGTTCTTTTGTCTTGATACAAAAGAACCAAATCCACGCAATCGGATTGTGAGGTTATTGTAAATAGACTGATAAAGTAACCACCCTGCCCGCCGCCGCGTGTACTCATCCTCTGGCTATTGTGTGGGCACATCTTGGCGACTTAGAGCCTTTGCGAGAAAATTTTTACCACAAGTTTCACAAAGTTTTCACAAAGCACACAAACGAATGAAATATACACAGCATGAACACAAGGGCTTTCCTTTGGAAAGCTAAACAAGCTCAAAAAGCGACCCCGATAGCGTGGATTTTCAATCCATATTTATGTTATTATTAGTTTGGCACGGGTTATTTGTTAATTCGTTTTAGTTGTTCTTTTGTCTTGATACAAAAGAACCAAAAAATCAAGGCTGCATCTTTTTCGGCTACAAATCATTCGCTTTGGCTAAACGATTTGAACTCGCTGCGCTCAAACAGCAAATCGTTTTTAACGCCAAACCTCACGATTTGCTTAACGCCAAAAAGATGAGGCCGTAAAGGAGCGTGAAGAAAGCAGCGAAGTAGTTAACTAAATAAATATCTCTAACCACGATGGCACTGATTACAGATTCGTACTATCGGAATTGACACACCCTCAGTCCCACTCAGGAGGTGAGCTGCCATTCATTCTCTTTAAGCTTCACTCAACGAGGTTGTAGTTTTCAAGTAAGAGTGAAGCTATTCCCCTCTTGAGAGGGGTTAGGGGTGTGTAATCTAAAAAAACAAAGCTTAATACATATGTACTGATATATAACCCGATAGCGCGGATTTTCAATCCGTGCTATTTTGTACTTTAACAGATATAAGGCACGGATCACAGATCCGCGCTATCAGATGAAGCTGCTAAGTAGCTTAGAAGCTCAGCCTCTCAGAAGCTTTCTAAAAAAACAAAGCCCCATACTTGCGTACGGGGCTTTGGGAGTGAAAAAATATTTAGGTAGTAGATAGTTCTCTCTTGAGAAAAATTAAGCCTGTTTTACAAACTGAGCGTCGATAACCAGTTTCACTTCTTCGCTTACCAGTACACCGCCTGTTTCAAGGGCTGCGTTCCATGTAAGGCCAAAGTCTTTACGGTTTAGTTTACCTTCTGCGGTAAAACCTGTTTTTACATTACCCCATGGGTCTTTTGCAATACCACCAAAGTCAACAGCAAGGGTTACAGAACCGGTAACGTCGCGGATGGTAAGGTCGCCTGTAAGGATATAATCACCTTCGTCTTTTTTAACGAATGAAGTAGATTTAAATGTAAGTTTCGGGAAGCTGGCAGCATCAAAGAAGTCAGGGCTTAGCAGGTGGCCGTCGCGGTCTGCGTTACCGGTAGAAACTGAATCGATATCAGCGCTGAATTCAAATGAAGCGTTTTCAAAGTTGTCGCCTTCTGTTGTCGCCTCAGCGGTAAAGTTTTGGAATTTACCGGTTACGTTAGTAAACATCATGTGTTTTACTTTAAACGCTATTTCTGAGTGGGTTGGGTCTATTGACCATTTTACTGTAGACATGATTTTAAATTTTTTATGGTTATAATTTGTTTATCAATTTTGATGAAGCAAAGTTCGGTACTCTGCGCTGCCCCCGCATTGAACTAGGACAAGAAAAACATTTTTATCAATTTTTTTACAAAGCCATCGGCACATCCATAAGCAGTATCTCGGCATCGGCTGAGTTTGCTTTAAGGTTAATGCTGTTAGTGTTCCATATACCCAGGCCATCGCGCTCGTTTAGGGTAACGTTGCCCAGTGTAAAACTTCCTTTAATAACAAACGCATACACACCGTTGCCCTTGCGCTGTATGGTATAGTCAGTGCCTTTATCTTTATCAAACCTTCCCAGGTGGAACCACGCGTCCTGATGAATCCATACACCGGCATCTTCGGGGTTTGGCGACAGTATTTGTTGCAACCTGTTGTGGCGGTCTGCTACGTTAAGGGTTATCTGGTCGTAGCGTGGAGTAACGCCTTTTTTATTAGGGAACACCCATATCTGCAGGAATTTTACAGGCTTATTGGTATTCTTGTTGTATTCGCTGTGGGTAATGCCCGTACCGGCGCTCATTACCTGTATGTCGCCGTGTTTTATAATGGCTTTGTTACCCATGCTGTCTTTGTGTTCCAAATCCCCGTCCAGCGGAATGGAAATGATCTCCATGTTATCATGCGGATGGGTACCAAAACCCATTCCTTCGCTTACGCGGTCGTCGTTCAGTACGCGCAGTACGCCAAAGTGCATACGGTCGGCATTGTGGTAATTGGCAAAGCTAAAGGTATGGTGGGTGTCCAGCCAGCCGTGGTTTGCATGGCCCCGGGTTTCGGCACGGTGCAGTACGCTGTAATCGTTAAGCGTGGTTTCGGGGTTAGGAATGTGGTTATGCCCCATAGGTTCCAGGGGTTTCAGTTCGTCTATGTCATTTGTTATGGCATCGCCCAGGGCCGCCGATGTTATAAACATCCCGGTACCCATAAGGCCTTTCTTTAAAAAACTTTTGCGGTCCATGTTGTTGCGTATTATAGTTGTGCAAGACAAATTTCAGGTATATAATACGCCTGTGCATTGAACTATGTCAAGAAAAATGGGGGGGGGAGGCAAATGGTGAACAGGAAATAGAATTGAGGGATGATAAATTAGTTAGTCTAACTTATTTATCTGTTTCAATTGCTGTATGTCTAAAAGGTCTTTTGGTCTTCCTGCCTTTATTTTGCTGGTAATAAGGTCGTCAATAGATAGTACTTTCCATGTAATTTCCGGGTTTCCTGCCAGGGCTGCATTCCTACTTTCTTTGTAGGCTGTTTCAAAAGGGCGGTTTACCGAAAAATTGGTAATAAGTTCAAGTGAAAGTGATTCAGGTGAAAATTTTACCGATATGTTTTGTTGCTGTTTTTTTACAGCCTCGGGGAAATCATCAATCTCGTACCCAATTTTAGTAAATACACGTACCAATTTAGCAAAGTTTTCTTCGGTGGTTTCTATCCAGAAGTCTACATCTGCCGAATGGCGTTGATAGCCGTGAAAGTTTACTGCACCACCGCCTACCATAAGCATACGTACATTTTCTTCTTTGGCAAGAAGTATGAACTGTGCTATTTCCTTATCCCAGTTACCTGCAATCATTTCTTTTTCATTGAAGCATCGATGACAAAGTTTCCTTTGTCGTTAGCAGGTGCGTTACTGGGAAAGGTAGAAAGGATAGTATTTGAAAGCCTTACAAAACTGGCAAATCGCTCGCCACCGGACAGCTTTAAAAAGGCTTCCTGTTGGGCAGCTTTGCTTTCTTGTTTTGTAGTGAAGGTAACTTTCATATTGTAAAGGTAGTAAGTTTTCAGGATTATTAGACCACTTAGATTTTTAGATTGTTGGATTTCCAGAAATCTAAGAAGTCCAAAAATCCAATAATCTAACCATCCGGCTTTCTATTTAAATTTCCAGTCAAATTCGTCTTTGGCATTAATAATAGCGCCCACTTCTACGCGTACTACTGTGCCAAACTCTACCTGGAAAATAGTCCAGTTGTCCTCATTAAAGTAGTTGTCTACCGAGTCGAAGGTTTCGTGTTCAAAGGCTTTTAGCCCGTTTTGTTGCAGTTGGGCTTCCAGTGCAGGCCATTCCTGCCCGATGATTTTTGTACCCGAAAGCTCGGTATCGGGGTGCGATGCTATGATGTAGCCCAACCTGAAACCCTCATCGGCATAAAAGGTAAGGCGCAGTTTTTTATCGTTGTACAGGTATATGGTGTTGTCTTCGTCGTCTTTATAAGAACGCGAAGGGTTGCCGTACAGCTCCTTAACGTCTTTTTCGCGCATGCCAAACAGTAGCCCGTCTATACCTGATTTTAATTTGATTTTCATAAAGCGTTTGTTTTGCACAAAGATAGCAAAACTACTGCTTTATAAGGCGCACAGTACCATTTGCAGTGCCTTCTATACGCACGGTGTATATGCCTGTGCTCAGGGTAGAAACATCAATGCTTGTGGCTACATCAGTAATGTCGCCGTCGGCCACCTCTTTGCCGGCCACGTCAAAAATAGTGTAGGTGCTGCCCTTAAAGGTTTCGGGGGCTTCCAGTGTTACCGTAGCTTTAGCCGGGTTAGGGTACAGCAGCAACCCGTTTTCTTCGGCTATAGCCGCTGTAGAAAGGTAGCCTTGCAGGTATGGGGTAAGGTTTACGGTAAAAAGCCGCGCTGTACTGTTTAAAAACGGCGGTTTTTCAAAATGCTCGTTGCTCAGGTAGTAATTTACGCCGTCTTTAGTGGTTATGCCCTCCGTTTGCAGGAAATTAACCGAAACATTCAGCTTTCGTTTGTTTCCGCCAAAAAAATCCTCCCCCTGAAAATCGTACAGCAGGTATATAAATGGCGAAAGGGTAGTGCTGTACCCGCACAGCGCTATAACGCGCTTTTGTGGCAGCCAGGTAGCCCCTGTAACAAGTCCGTTTACGTTATAGGTAGCCAGGAGTTGGGCCGTTTGGTTACCTGCTGTTTTGGGCAGGCGGTAGAGGCTGGTTTTTTTGCTCACCCATTGTTTTGTAAACAGGTAAATGTAATTAGTACCCACAATCATGGCTTCGCAGTCAAAATCGGTATGGTTGTTAACCGTAGCTGCCAGGCTTGCCTGGTCTGAATAGGTGAAGTTAATGCTTTCTATAACGGGTGCACCCGCCAGCAGCCCCGCTTTGGCAACTTTAAGTATGTGCAGGTTGGTGCGGTTGCCATTTACATTATTGCCAAAATCGCCTATGTAAACATACGCCTCGTCCTGGTCTATGTCTTCCCAGTCCTGGTTTACGCTGCCTGCCACATTAAGCGTTTGTGTTATTTCGCCGTTAGTGGGGTCTATGCGGTACAGGTGGGTATCGGTATCGTCGTTGTGGGTGTATATATAACTGTCCCATAATACAAGGCCCGATGTTTCGTCGACCGTGCCGGGCAGGGTAACATTGGCTACCGGGGTAACTGATGTAGAAGGGTAGGTGCACGAACCGTCGTTTATGGTAGCATCGGGGTTATAGGTAGCCGAAAGCGGATCGGTGCAGCCGTATACCTGTGCATCGGCCATTTGTGCCAGCAGCAGGAGTACTAAAAGCAGGTAAATCTTTTTCATAGCATTTTCTTCATTTTGTGTGTAGCCTAAAGTTAGCCAATGTTTTTGCTAACAAAAAGCCAATTAGCACAGCATTAAGTTAACGCCTTTAAGTGGATTTTCTTACAAATGCTATAGTTGCGTTAAACCCTGTTGCCGTATACCACAGGCTTGCTAATTTTACTACAAACATAAAAAATTACGACCATGAATAAACTGATTCGCGCCCTTATAGCAGGCTGGGGTGCCAAGAAAATAGGAGGGGGCTGTATAGGCACCATTATCGCTTTTTTAATATTGTACTACCTGCTGGGGTATTGTGAGAGGATGTAAGATTAGTTTTTAGACTGTACTATGAAAAAAAGTCTTTTAAAGAGTAGTCTTCTAGCTGTCTCGATTTGCAATATATTCAGCTACTTTTTTTATAAGTTTTTCATATAAATCTCTCAAATTATTAGCATCTCCAATTATTTCAAAAGTTATACCGTCATAGACTGCTTCAAGTAGTGATTTTCCCGATACAGATGAAAGGCTAACATTTATATCAATAGGGAATTCATATTTGAAACCTAATTCGGTAAATTTTTCATTGTTTAGTTTAAGAGTGTTTGCTGAGTCGAATAGTGAGTTTTCAAGGTTGATTTTCTTTGTTAAAGCTTTACCTGTTTCAACTGCTACAATGACATTTAAGTATTCAATATTATTTTCTTCTTTCTTCTCATTGTTACTTAAAGAAGGCTTAAAAATTTTCTTAGCAGATTCATTTAAAGGTTTAAATGAATTCGTTTTTTTACTATAATCTTCATTTGTAATTGCTACTCTGTAAGATTTATTTGAAATACTATTCACTACCGGAGAGTAAATTTTTAACCTTTCCTCTTCTGTGTATTTTTTTTTAATTTTCTGTTGAAAATCGTAGTCATTATAGTCTGCCGTTAAGACATCTTCTTTAAATTCAGTGAAAAGTTGTTTACGCATAGTCTTATATTCTTGACTATGGTCTTTATAGCTATCCATAATACCTTCATCAGCAGCAACGCTTATCCCAAAACTTTGAAAGTTCAAATCGACCGCTAATAGTTTAGCATTTTTACTAAATTGTTTACTATCTTGATAAACACTATCGGGTTTTGAGTCGAGTAAAGCCTTTATGAAGTTGACTTGCGCAAAATGTTTAAAAGATTCGTTAAGGTTTTGTAGGAAATTCACAACACTACCTACAGCGATTGCTCCTCCGAATTTAGGTGATTCTTCTTCAACTTTTATTTGTATAGCATTCTTCCTTAAAGAAGCTAAGTATGCATTTTCTTCTACTTGTTGTATAATATTTTTTTCAGAGAGGTCAAATAATAATTCAGCTGGCTTATGTATTAAAGCAACTGGTAACGTTTTCTGAATAATTTCTTCTAGTTCGTTTTTCAACTCTATGAAAGGTGACCCTTCTAACCCTAATTCGGCAAGTCGTTTAGCTTCTTCAAAACGATTACATAATAATGCTAAGTTTGCAGCACTTCTAAACAATACAGATCTTGTCGGTTCTATTTGTTTTTCATCTATAAGAAGTTCGGCTGCCTTTTTTTCTAAATCAAAAGCTTCCTCAATAAGCTGTTTATACAGTCCTTTATTACCATTTTTCTTTTCTAAGTTAGCTTCTTTAAACTTAGTTAATGCCTCCCTATGTAATTCTCGTAAGTTCATTTCTTAGAAAAATGGGCTTTAGGTGTTGAAAACTCTATAATTGAAATGTAAGCGGGCAAATGGTTGAAAGCGCTATCTCCACTGTCTGTTTGTTCTTTTTTTTCCTTGACTCTTTTTTCCAAATTATTAGTCTTTGTTTCTTTTAAAATTCCTGAGATTTCCAAACGCGCATGATAGATATTTAGATCATCATATTGTTCGTGACCTTCAGTGAATCCTAACCAATAATCTATACCAGTTCCAATTGTAGACTCCTCAACAATATCATATTCTGTAAGTTTAGTTGCTAATAGAAAAGATATTGCTTCAGCACCTTTTTCTGTATATTTTTTCTTTTCAGTATACCCTGCCCTTTTAAAATCAGAACTCCATTCGATTAAAATATTTCTATCATCGTCGCCTTGTAAAGATAAATTACACCCCGTTTTATGTTTTTGGCTTTCCAAAGCTACTATTGAATTTTCTTTCCAAAATTCACTTTGCACTGGGCTGAAAAAAACTAAGGTATCTTTAAGTTCTTCTAATGTTAATTGCATAGGCTGGTAATAATTAAATGCAAATTAGTAAAAAATCCAATTACTTACCTGTTAGAATTGAAATTTACATGCTTTCAAAGAAACTTTTTAAATAGGAGAATTCTTTTTTATAAGCTTTGAGTTAATAAAAAATGTAAATCATAAAGTTTGAAAACCATCCCTCAACCTACAACCCCGTAGCGTCTTTAATATCCTTAGTGGTTTTCTTTACAAAATGGGGCGCATTAAACCTATAGCCTACAAAAAACGAAACATAGGTAAGCTCATCGTTTACAAAGGTTTTTTGCTTATAAATATGGTTCAGCAGGTTTACACGCGAGTTTATTCCGGCATACACGTTCTCGGCATTGTAGCCCACTGATAGTCGCGCTGCGCCCTGGGTAAGCAGGCTGGTATTTGTTTCGCCGTTGTAGTCAGAAACGGTAAACCCGGCGCCCAGGGTGGCTCCGCCCGATATCATGTAATTTTTTGCAATAACCCAGTTGTAGTAGTAGCCGGGAGAAAAAGCCATATCAAAAAAAGTAGCCTTAGAGCTAAGGTCTTCCACATCCTCTGCATTAAGCGAGGTGTAGTAATAACCAACGGACGACACAAACGACCCTGCACTGATAAGCTGCTTTTCGCTGCGCACGGCTGTGGTCCTGAACGAGAAGTTTTTGTTCCACACGTACAGGGTGCTGCCGCCTATCTTGGTCGATTTAAAATCAGGGTAGTAGGTGGCTTCGGGCAATTGTTTGTCTTGCAGGGTAAAGCCTTTCTGGTAGTAAAAATCAAAGTGCTGCACAAACTGGCCGCGGCAATAATCAAAACTGTACCAAAACGTTTTTGAGGTGTCGTTATCCTTATTCCCCGGAAAAAAATCGAACGCATAACTCAGCGCAACCGAAATAAAATCGTAGCGGGCGGCAATGCCTAACGATGTTTTTTTATTGGGCTTTAGCTTTATGGACTCGTCGCGGTCGCCAAACTGCATGCTCCATTCATTGGATGTCCTCAGTATAAAAGTATCTACCGAAAGCTTATCGTCATACGAATAAAAGTACGGATTGGTTATGGTGTCTTTTTGCGCAAAGCTTTGGTTTGTATAGAGAAACAACATGAAGCATCCCAACGCGTACAACGGCCCAAGATGAGGTTCCTTATGCCGGCGATAGTGTTTCGGGATCTTAACGAAGCCGAGAGAGGGTATTTTTTTTATACTATTATACCACTTCATAAACATCCTGTTTTATACAAAAAGTGCAATGTTTGGTTGTGTCCCTGTTTGGGTTGTATGTCAATTGGTTGACAGTTAGTAATAAAGGTAATGAAAATACGGTTACAGGCTTGTAGCCGCAATTACTTTATGAAGGTATTTTCTTTAAAAATCGCTGTGCGAATGGCTGTGGCCGGTATCGCTAAAATCACTGCCGCTATGATGGCTGTCGTGATGGCTGCTATGGCTGCTGTCGTGATGACTGCTATGATGATTGTCATGATGACTGCTACTGTGGCTGTCATGGTTATGTATCATGTGCTGATGGTGCAGCAGGGCATCATCGGTGGGCGGGTCGAAAAACTGCTGGCTGGTATCAGTAGCAGCGCCGTCATTTTTATATGATTGACTTTCAGGATTCCCTGATTCATTTATTGTCCCAAAGATACCCTTGAAAACAATCACTGCGAAAACTACAAAAACAAAAAGTAAGAAAGCATCATTCATGGCGGATGGATTTTGGTTGACTAAAAATATGAAAAACCCGGAGAACTTTTACCGCTTGGGTGCAAAACTTCACACCGCAAAATTACAACACCTTTTGGACAGGAGTACTGAAGGCAATCGTTCAGTAATTTTTGAGAGCCAATTCCTAAAATTGTAACCCCAAAATCAGCATGCCCAGGCAGGAGTTTTTGCTGTTGCTACCCTGTAGACTAATTGTGTACGCTTTGTGTACACAAAGTGTATGCAAAGTGCATACAAAGTGTATACATTGTTGGCACTATGTTAACGGGTGTGTAAACGCTTGTTTACTGTTTTCTGTAAGAATTTAAATATAAAAAAAGTCCCGCCGAAGCGGGACTGATTTTTATGCGTAAAAGGTCAAATTAACGAATTAACACCCGAGGTTTAAAAACCGAACGGACGAAGTAAATCCACAAATCAACCAAAAATTACATATTGCGTCGGTACTGTCCGCCTACCTCAAACAAGGCTGCCGTAAGCTGCCCCAATGAGCATACTTTGGTGGCTTCCATAAGCTGTTCGAAGATGTTTTTGTTTTGGATAGCAGCCTCCTGAATCAGCGAAAGTTGTTCTGTAACTTTCTGTGAATTAGATTGATGTAGGTTTTCAAGCGTGTGAATCTGGAATTGTTTTTCCTCCTCGGTAGCGCGGATAACCTCCGCCGGAACCACTGTAGGCGACCCCTTGCTACTCAGGAAGGTATTTACCCCTATGATAGGGAACTCGCCTGTATGCTTAAGTGTCTCATAATAAAGGCTTTCCTCTTGAATTTTAGAGCGTTGGTACATGGTTTCCATAGCGCCAAGCACCCCGCCACGCTCTGTAATACGGTCAAATTCAGTAAGTACCGCTTCCTCTACAAGATCGGTAAGTTCTTCTATAATAAACGAGCCCTGTATAGGGTTTTCGTTCTTAGCTAAACCAAGTTCCTTATTGATAATCAACTGAATAGCCATGGCACGACGTACGCTTTCTTCCGTTGGAGTGGTTATGGCCTCGTCGTAGGCGTTTGTATGCAGTGAGTTACAGTTGTCGTATATGGCGTAAAGTGCTTGTAACGTGGTTCTTATGTCGTTGAAATCAATTTCCTGCGCATGCAGTGAACGCCCTGAGGTTTGTATGTGATACTTCAGCATCTGGGCACGTTCGTTAGCTGAATACTTGTTTTTCAAGGCTTTAGCCCAAATACGACGCGCCACACGGCCTATTACGGCATACTCAGGGTCAATGCCGTTACTGAAGAAGAACGACAGGTTTGGCCCGAAATCATTGATGTCCATGCCTCGGCTCAGGTAGTACTCCACATACGTAAATCCGTTAGCTAACGTAAAGGCTAACTGCGTAATAGGGTTGGCACCAGCCTCTGCAATGTGGTATCCTGAAATCGAAACAGAGTAGAAATTTCTTACGTTTTTCTGTATAAAGTACTCCTGTACGTCACCCATTAAACGCAGGGCAAATTCGGTACTGAAAATACAAGTATTCTGCGCCTGGTCTTCCTTTAAAATATCCGCCTGAACCGTACCCCTTACCTGGCTTAACGTTTTGATTTTTATATCGTTATATACATCGGCTGGCAGCACTTGGTCACCGGTTACGCCAAGCAGCATCAGGCCAAGGCCATCGTTACCCTGCGGCAGGTCGCCGTTATAACGTGGACGCTCAGTTCCTTTGGCTTTATAAATGGCTTCTATCTTAGTATTTACCTCATTTTCAAGACCATTCGCTTTAATATAAAGCTCACATTGCTGGTCTATGGCGGCATTCATAAAGAAGCCCAGCAGCATAGGGGCGGGGCCGTTTATGGTCATACTTACCGATGTCATGGCATGTGCCAAATTAAAGCCGCTGTATAGCTTCTTGGCATCGTCAAGGCAGCAGATGGAAACCCCCGCGTTACCTATCTTTCCGTAGATGTCAGGCCTGTGCCCCGGGTCGTTTCCGTAGAGCGTAACACTGTCAAAGGCAGTAGATAAGCGCTTAGCCGGCATACCAAGGCTCACGTAGTGGAAACGTCTGTTGGTGCGCTCAGGGCCACCCTCCCCGGCAAACATACGGGTAGGGTCTTCACCTTCGCGTTTAAAAGGATAAAGCCCTGAGGTATAAGGGAATTCACCCGGTACATTCTCCTGCAGGCACCAGCGCAGTACATCGCCCCAAGCCTGGTATTTCGGTAGGGCAATTTTAGGTATCTGGCTGTGCGACAGCGATTCAGAATGTGTTTGTATCTTAATTTCCTTGTCGCGTACCTTAAAGGTATACACCGGATTCTTGTATTTGTTTACTTTTTCATCCCATGTAAAAATCACTTCCCAGTTGTACGGGTCAAGGTTCATTTTTACACGGTCAAACTCACCTACCAATAGCTTTACAAAGTCGCTGTTAGCCTGAGTGTTAGCAAGCGATTCAGTATCTAAACCAAACTTGGTCAGCGGTGCTTTTACCCCGGTAACCGACTCTATGGTTTTGTAAATTCCATATAGTTTTTGGGCTACATCCTGCTGTGCTACAACGGTTTGGTCGTACTTACGGTTGTTCTCGGCAATCTCGCTCAGGTAACGCGTGCGGTGCGGCGGGATTACAAAAATCTTCTCGCTCATTTCACGTGTTATCGTAAAATCGGACTTTAGTTCTGCGCCGGTCTTTTCAACTATTGTATCCATAATTTTACGGTACAATGTGTTCATTCCCGGATCGTTAAACTGAGAAGCTATAGTGCCGAATACCGGCAAATCATCGGGTTTGGCATCCCACAGATTGTGGTTGCGCTGGTACTGTTTCTTTACATCACGCAGCGCATCGAGGGCACCGCGCTTGTCGAATTTATTAATGGCTACTACATCGGCAAAGTCTAGCATATCAATCTTTTCCAGCTGTGTAGCAGCACCAAATTCAGGTGTCATTACATACAGTGCCACATCGCTGTGGTCCAGTATCTCAGTATCACTTTGCCCAATACCCGAAGTCTCCAGGATAATCAGGTCGTACTTAGCGGCCTTAAGTACCTGAATGGCTTCGGCTACGTATTTAGAAAGGGCAAGGTTACTCTGCCTTGTGGCAAGCGAACGCATATACACCCTTGGGTTGTTTATGGCATTCATACGGATGCGGTCGCCCAGCAGCGCACCTCCCGTTTTACGCTTACTCGGGTCTACCGAAATAAGCCCTATGGTTTTCTCCGGGAAGTCAATCAGGAAGCGGCGCACCAGCTCATCTACAAGCGATGATTTACCCGCACCACCCGTACCGGTTATACCCAGCACCGGGATGTTAACACCCTCATTTTCTTTATGAATGGTTTCCAGCGTAGGAGCAGCTACTTCAGGGAAGTTCTCGGCTGCCGAAATGATACGCGCTATAGCAGTTGGTTCTTTTTCGGTAAGGTGCTTCACCTCGCCGTTCAGGCTTTCGCCAATAGGATAATCCGAACGTTGTACAAGGTCGTTTATCATGCCCTGAAGGCCCAATTCGCGGCCGTCATCAGGCGAGTAGATACGGGTGATGCCGTACTCGTGCAGCTCGCTGATTTCCGACGGAAGGATAACACCTCCGCCGCCGCCGAATATTTTAATATGGCCTGCGCCTTTCTCCTTCAGCAGGTCGTACATATACTTAAAGTACTCGTTGTGGCCGCCCTGGTACGAGGTCATGGCTATGGCATTGGCGTCTTCCTGTATGGCAGTATTTACTACTTCTTCCACACTACGGTCGTGCCCCAGGTGGATTACCTCCACACCGGTAGATTGTATGATGCGGCGCATAATGTTTATGGCGGCATCATGGCCGTCAAACAGCGATGCTGCGGTTACTATGCGTATTTTATTTTTAGGAATATAGGGTTTTACGGGTTCCATCCTGAATTATATTCAATTTTACGCATGCAATTTAGGAAATTTTTAAAGATTGTAAAATTTTGAAGCTAAATTTAATTGTTTCACTCGAAAAAATCTAAGATTAATATTTATACTTATATTTTTGAACGGAACAAACCCACCATTAATGAAAATAGCCACATTAAATATCGACTGGGCAAGGAAACTGAAACGCCATAAAACAGAGCAGTTTTTTAGTGGTTTTGATTTTGATATACTGGTAATTACTGAAGGGATTGATCTTAACCTGCCCGGCTATCCCTACAAATGTCTTTGCGAACCGATTCCTGAGAATACACTATACGAGGGACTGAATTATACCGAATATCTCGAAGGTGAAACAGCTTACCGTACTGTAATCTATTCTAAATATCCTTATACTAAACGATTTGAGGTGCGTGACAATAGAACTTCATTAGCGCTTGAATTTGAAACGGATTCGGGAAGCAATGTAATTTACGCATCAATTGTAGGTACGCAGTTCCGTAAAAAGCCTTATGTCCAGACTGAGCTGGATAATCTTATTACCGATTGCCAAAGGATTTACGATAAGAATCAAAACCTTATTATTGTGGGCGACCTGAATACTTCGTTCAGGGAAAATGAAAAACAATATTGCATTAATTCGGCTGCCACACACGTACTTACTGCTTTGTTTGACAGTTTAGGTTTGTATGTGCCAACAAATGCTTTGGAACAAAATATCGACCATATAGTTATCCCTAAGGTATTTGTGAACAAGGTGGTTGAGTGCGTTGTGTTTGTAGAGAAGGATGTTGCTAGTGACCACAAGGGGATTTCATTAATTTTACTTAATTGTAACACCTACAAGGTATTAAAGACCTTGCAGGAATCGCCCCAAATCTAATAATCCAATATTCTAACTATCAAAGTAGTCCATTTTTCCAATAATCATTGTGGCTAAAAAGAAAAAGCCTCCGCTGCAGCGGAGGCTTTCTGTATCTATGATAAACGGTTGTCTAAAAATCCAACCAGTCTAAAAATCTAATGTTCTATTTAGATGCCATTTTCAGTTCGAAAACAAGGTCGGCATTACCCGGTATTTTACCCCTTGGGTTACCGCGCTCGCCGTAACCGATGTGCGAAGGGATAAAGATGATAACCTCGTCGCCGGGAGCCATTTTGGCAAGGCCTTCCAGGAAGCCGGGAATCATACCGTCTTTAGTACCAATAGTAAAAGGTATTGGCACATATGCTTTGGCTGCATCTTTCTGCGGAATGTAGTTGCCCATATCCTTAGCTACCTGTGCAATGCTTGAATCAAACAGGAAAGCATCTTTTTCAAGGTAACCAGAGTAGTCTACAAGTACTTCAGTACCATCAGCAGGTTTAGCGCCGGCGCCTTTTTTAATAACGGTGTATACTAATCCCGATTCGGTTTTAGTACCTTCTGCCTTCATTTTTGCAAAGTAAGCTACTTTATCTGCTTTTGCTTTAGCCAGTGCTTCTTCTTTTTTCTTTTGCTCGGCAATAGCTTTTTCTGTCAGTTCCTTAAATACCTTAGGAGCGTCAAATTTCTTAGCTTCTTTACCTACGCGTATAATTTTTACAGTCTTTATTACGTCGTCCTGTTCTATGGCGTTTACTACTTCCTGTCCTTGTATTACGTGGCCAAAAATAGTGTGAATACCATCAAGGTGCGGGGTAGCTTTGTGGGTTATAAAAAACTGGCTACCGTTAGTAGCAGGGCCTGCATTGGCCATACTAAGTATGCCCGGGCCTGTGTGTTTAAGATCGGTTATTTCATCGGCAAACTTATAACCCGGTCCACCTGAACCGTTACCTACAGGGTCGCCACCCTGAATCATGAAGTCTTTTATTACACGGTGAAATTTCAGTCCGTCATAAAATTTCACTTTCTTGTATTTTTCTTCTACAAGGGGGTTAGTACCCTCGGCAAGCGATACAAAGTTTGCTACGGTAAGCGGGGTTTTCTTGTATTCCAGTTGCAGTAATATGGTTCCTTTGCTGGTTACCATTTCTGCGTATAGGCCATCGCCCAGTTTATCAAGTTCTATTTTTTGTTGTACTACGGGTTGTCCTTCTGATTTGTAAGGAGCTCCCATGCAAGAAGAAAATAAAGCAATAAGGCTTAAAAAAAGACTTGTCATCGGTTTCATTTATAGTTAATTAATGCTGCTTTGCCTGTGTGTCGGCTTTTATGTCGTTTAGTGTTACTGTACAAATAAGAGACTGGTTTGTGCCTATGCGGTTGTTATCGCCGTGGTAACCAAAACCCATATGCGACGGGAATAAGAACGTTACGGTTTCGCCGGTGTTCATCAGCTTAATGCCATCGCGAAGTCCCATCATTATATTCTGCTTGTCTACTTTGTATACCTGCGGGCGCAGTTCGGCCTTGCTGTATATTACATTGCCTTTTATGTCTTTTATTTCATAGTCGAAATAGGCAATGTCGCCAAGTTTTGGGCTGATGGTGTCGTCTACCACTTCGGTGTTATAAGTATACCAATAGCCTTTTGCCGAGGCTATATATTTTACACTTGGTGTACTTTTTATAATAGAGTCTATTTCCTGCTCCTCATTGGCTATCAGTTTTTTATTGCGCTCTATGCTCTCCTCCATAAACGACCCTTCGCTGTGCGAAACCGGCCTGCGCGCCTGCTGCTGTGAGCAGGCCGTAACAGCCATTGCTGCCATAGCAAGTACTATACCTGTAATCTTCTTCATGTTATGCTATTTTAATGTCCGCTAATGTAGCAATAAATTTTTGTATAGTAGCCTCCATACTCTCGGTGCTTTTTCCTCCGGCCGCGTTAATGTGTCCGCCGCCGCTAAAGTGTTCGCGGGCATACTGGTTTACATCAAAATCACCCTTTGATCGGAATGATATTTTTATGATGCCTTCATCTTTATTTTCGGTAAAAAAGGCTGTAAATACAATGCCTTTAATGCTAAGGCCGTAGTTTACCACACCTTCGGTATCGCCTTTTACGTGGTTTACGGTAGTAAGCTCTTCCTGGGTAAGGTACGTATAGCTGGCGCTGTGTTCGGGCATAATTACCATATTCTCCAGTGCTTTTGCCAGGGTTTTCAACCTGCTTGGCGAGCTGTTGTCAAACAAAAGGCTGTGTATGGCGCTGTTGTCTACGCCCAGGTCTATAAACTCGGCTACTATGCGGTGTGTGGTTCCGGTAGTGGTATGAAACCTGAACGACCCCGAATCGGTTACTATTCCGGTATACAGGCAGGTACCTATGGTTTTGTTCAGTAGTTCTTTGTGGCCCAGCTGTGTTATAAAGTGGTACACCATTTCGCAGGTACTGCCATAGCTGGTATCGCTAAAGGTAACCGTGGCATAATCATCGGGCTTCTGGTGGTGGTCTATCATTATAAACGGTGCCTGTACCCTGCGCAGTGCGGGTTCCATGGTATCTCCGGTACGGCTCAGGTGGTTAAAGTCGAGTGTAAAAACCAGCTCGGCTTCGTCCAGCAGTTTTATGCCGTTGTGTATATCGCGTTCAAAAATATGCACGGTTTCGGCTCCCGGCAGCCATGCCAGGAAATCAGGATAGTCGTTAGGGCTTATTATGGTAGGTTTATGGCCCAGTTGTAGTAAAAAATGGTAAAGTCCTAAAGCAGAACCCAGTGCGTCGCCGTCTGGGTTGCGGTGGTGTATTATGGCAATTTTTTTTGGTTCGGCCAGCAGCTGCTGTGCCGTAAGTATCGCTTCGCTTGTCATCATTGTGCGAATTTACATTTTTTTCCGATACAGCCAATTTTGTGCCAAATGTGGTAATTGGATCTTTAGATTTTTGGATTGTTAGAAGGTTAGAATTCATTATAGCTATCCAGAAATCTAAGTAGTCTAAGTAGTCCAACAATCTAAATAATCTAACAATCCAAATTAAAGCCCGCTTACCGCTACCGGGGCATTATTTATATAAAAGTACACGCCAGGACGACGGTACGCATTGTCTTGAAGTGTAATATAGTCATGGTTGCCCGTAACAGCGTAATCGCCGGCAGCAGGTTTAAATCCCATAAGGCTTAGTACTTCCATTTCGTTGTCGGTGTCCAGTACGTGTATGCTGCGGTCTTTAGTGGTGCCATCGCCACTGCTGAGTATAGCATCGGCTATTATTTCGCATTGGGTACGCTCTAAAATGGCTTCGTCGTAGCGTCCCAGTTGCCTATAGCATGCCATACGGTATTGTTTTACCGTAAGGCTAAAGGGCTCGTAAGCCAGTATCACATCAGTATATTCCAGCGCTGTAAGGCAGTCGGCCTGGGTAGGGGCGGATTTGGCAAGTATACCGTTTAGCTTTTGCAAGGCTTCCACAGCTTCCTCGGTAGAAACCGGAGCCTGTATGTAGGCACTGCCGTAGTATAGGTGGCGAGCCTCCTCTAATGTTAGGGTAGTGTCGGCTTTTTTATAACGCCCAAAAAGTTTAGGGTAGTAGTACTTTGAAGCACTATCGTGTATGTTCTGCTCTATACTATTGTAGTCGGGTTTTTGTATTTCTTGTGCATTAGCTACAATCATCACTAACAGCATAAGGGTGGTAAAAAGCTTTTTCATAATCCGTTGGATTTATACATTAAAGGTACAGCGATGTTTGCCTAACATTATATTAATTATGATATTGTTAATAGAAATTTGTAGCGCTTTTAGCTTTTAGTTGTTAGCGATTAGCCTGTTGTGTATGTTTAAAAAAAGTTGAAAGCCGATGGCTGACAGCTAATCACTAAAATATTTTTAAAATTTCAAATATTGCCTTACTTTTGCGCATGCAACACAACGTACTTATTTTAGATTTCGGTTCGCAATACACACAGCTTATTGCGCGCAGGGTTCGCGAATTAAACATCTTCTGCGAAATTTTCCCTTACAACAATCCTCCGGCCGATATTTCATCATACAAGGCCGTAATACTATCGGGCAGTCCGTTTTCGGTACGCGCCGAAGATGCACCACATCCTGACCTTAGTGAAATACGTGGCAAAAAACCATTGCTTGCCGTATGCTATGGCGCACAATACCTGGCCCACTTTAACGGTGGTGAGGTAGCCCCAAGTAACATACGCGAGTATGGCCGTGCTAACCTGAGCTATATTAAAGAAGGTGAGCCGTTCCTTGAAGGCGTTTCTGAAAACAGCCAGGTATGGATGAGCCACAGCGATACCATAAAAAAACTGCCTGAAGGCGGTGTGGTGCTTGCCAGTACTAAAGATGTGGCAAATGCTGCTTACCGTATAGAAGGTGAAACTACTTACGCCATACAATACCACCCTGAGGTATACCATAGTACTGATGGTACCAAGATGCTGGAAAACTTCCTGGTGAAGATAGCAGGAGTGGAGCAAAGCTTTACACCAAACTCGTTTGTAGAGGAAATTGTAGCCGAGCTAAAAACTAAAATAGGTAATGATAAAGTAGTACTTGGCCTTTCGGGTGGAGTAGACTCTACCGTAGCGGCAGTATTACTAAACAAAGCAATAGGCGATAACCTGTACTGTATATTTGTAAACAACGGACTACTGCGTAAAGACGAGTTTGCAAACGTACTGGATCAATATAAAGGCATGGGGCTAAACGTTAAGGGTGTTGATGCATCTGAGCGTTTCCTTTCGCAGCTTGCCGGTATAGAAGATCCTGAAACCAAGCGTAAAACCATAGGCCGCGTATTTATAGAAGTATTTGATGACGAGGCACACCTGCTTACCGATGTTAAGTGGCTGGGTCAGGGTACCATTTACCCTGACGTAATTGAGTCAGTTTCTGTAAAAGGGCCGTCGGCTACCATTAAGTCGCACCACAATGTGGGTGGCCTTCCTGATTTTATGAAACTTCAGGTGGTAGAGCCGCTTCGTATGTTGTTTAAAGACGAAGTGCGCCGCGTGGGCCGTACCCTGGGTATAGATCCTGAGCTGCTGGGCCGTCACCCATTCCCGGGTCCTGGACTTTCTATCCGTATCCTTGGCGATATAACACCGGAGAAAGTACGCATACTGCAAGAGGTAGACTACATATTTATACAAGGGCTGAAAAACCATGGTCTTTATGATAAGGTTTGGCAGGCTGGCGCCATACTACTACCGGTAAACAGTGTAGGTGTTATGGGCGACGAACGTACTTATGAAAAGGTGGTAGCGTTGCGCGCTGTAGAAAGCACCGACGGTATGACGGCAGACTGGGTTCATTTACCTTATGAATTTTTAATGAGTATAAGTAATGAAATAATAAATAAAGTTAAAGGCGTAAACAGGGTTGTTTACGACATTAGCTCTAAACCGCCAGCTACCATAGAGTGGGAATAACATAATTATTTGTTATATAAATAACTTTAAAGCGCCTGATTTGTTATAATCAGGCGCTTTTATTTAACTTGATATTATTCAAATTTTAAATAAAAATGCATTTTGTCGATTTTTATAGGTTATTTATCGGAAATATGGCTATTTGCCTAATATTTCCTAATAAAAATGTTGGTGAAACCCCTAATCTACATTACCTTTATATCCGGAGACCTGAATTTCTTAGAAGTATTTTGATTAACTAAAAGCCTTTATGCGTATGAAGAAGGTTTTACTAACACTCGCATTGATGTTTGCCGTAACAGGTATGTCTTTTGCCCAGGGAGAAGGGCAGGCAAAAGAGCAAGAGAACATCAAAACGCACCAGGTTTACACTGGTGAAACGGTAATAATGATTGCCAAAAAATATAGC
Organism: Flavobacterium sp. RHBU_3; assembly: GCF_046613565.1. Taxonomy (NCBI): domain Bacteria; kingdom Pseudomonadati; phylum Bacteroidota; class Flavobacteriia; order Flavobacteriales; family Flavobacteriaceae; genus Flavobacterium; species Flavobacterium sp. RHBU_3. Next base: position 224,466 of record NZ_JBKJHC010000004.1, read on the forward strand.
ATTACCCCTCGTGATATTTATGATTATAACCCTGATGCCGTAAATGGTTTAACACCAAATGGTATATTAAGGATACCCATGCACAGACAAGTGCAGTTTGCCAGTGAGGAAAAGCCGGTAAAAAATACCGCTACACCTGCTAAGGCAAAATTTACAGGCTACTCGGATGAAATGTACGGTGATGTAGCACCTCAAAAGAAAGAGGCTGTAGCTACCACAACACCGGCACCGGCACCAACTGTAGCACCTGTTGCACCAAAAGCAATAATAGTTTCTTCAAGTTCGCTGCAAACTTTTCAGCATACTGTAAAAAGTGGAGAAACACTATATTCACTGGCGCGCCGATACAATACTTCGGTAAGGAGCATACAAGATGAAAATGCAGATAAGCTTGCGTCAGGGCTTGAGACAGGAACCGTGCTTAATATTACTACTAAGCCAAGGGTAGGAGATCCTGAAAAATACATTACCCACGATGTGGCTGCGGGTGAAACCCTGTTTTCACTGGCGCGTAAATACAACACTACAGTAGCTGCTATTACTGAAGGTAACAAGGATGTGCTTAAAAAAGGTCTTATGACCGGGCAGCACCTTATGATACTTCCGGGTGATATATCTGATAATGCTGGAGGTATGATAGCTAAAGCTGATATTGATACCGGTACTATAGCACATAAGGTAGAAAGCGGCGAAACGCTAAATACCATAGCTACAAAGTATCATACTACAGTAGAAGATATTACGGCTATAAATAAAAATGAACTTAGCAGCGGCCTTAAACCGGGTCAGGTGCTTAATATAAAAAACAATACTGCAATAAGTACTGTTACTGAGTAGCAGGTGGTATTTTCAATACTTTTCTTAAGGGGGAAAGTAACATACACAAATTTTTGTCAGTACAGAGGGCAGCAAAGGGGGAACTTGCTGCCCTTGTTTTTTTATATACTTATGGGTTGTATTATTTTGCTTTAATACTCCATTCAAATTCCATCTGGCTAACAATATCTCCGGCTTCGTCTGTTGCTGTAGATTTCATCCAGAAGGTTTGCCCTTCACCCGTGGCTATTGCCCGGTCTATTGCTTCTTTAATAAGGTGCCCGTCTGTGCATAAAAAAGTGATGCGTCCGCGGGCTTTTTTGGTAAACGTACCCTTATTGTTAGCTACCAGCATCGATATTTTTTTACCACTTTCTTTTATGTGCAGCATTACCATTGCCCCGGTGGTTAGCTCGGCAGCCATGGCCTGTACGGCAAAATACATACTGTTAAACGGGTTTTGATTCATCCAGCGGTGCTTTACGGTAACTGTGCACTGCTCCCGGCTTATTTGCTTAACCCTTACGCCGCTTATGTATGCCGAAGGCAACTTCAACAATAAAAAGGTGTTAAGCTTAGATGGTGTAAATTCCATTGTATACTGAGGTTTTACACTAATGTACAACTATTTAGTAATATTACAAATGTTAAAGTTTTGTTAAATCAAACTACTATGTAATACAAACTACCTGATAAACTATATATATTTGCATAAGAAATTAATGGTTATAAAAATATACTATGTAAATACAGCTATTATATATTCCGATAGAAGCCCCGCAAGAATAAACAGGAGTTAGCAATCATCAGTCAAATAATCAATCACAGCGCGGGGCTTTTAAAGGGTAGGGGTTCAATCATCATCATCATCAAATCATCAAAAAACGAACAGTAACATGAAATCAACAATCATCACAGCCTTTGCAGCCTTTATGGGATTTACGGCGCAGGCACAACAAAAAGAAACCCGAGCGGCAGAAAATGCTACCGGTATTGAAGTTAAGAAAGGTATAGAAGTGGTTTTTACGCAAAGTGAAACCCCGTCGCTTACAGTAGAGGCCAGTAGCAGGGAGCTGCTGGATAATGTAGCTACCGAATACAAAAAAGGTATACTGAAAATCTACTTTAAAAACGATGAAGCAAATACCCTTGCCAATGCAAATACAGTAAAAGTATACGTTTCTGAAAATGAAATTACCAACTTTAATCTTTCAAATGGTTCTTTACTAAAGCTAAATGGAAAAGTAAAAGCAGAGAACCTGGACATTCGCCTTAGTGGAGGTGCTACCCTTATAGGTGAACTGGAAGTAAACGGCACGTGTAGTGTAAAAGCTGCTACAGGTTCGGGATTTAGGGGTGTGCTGCACGGCGGTACACTTACCGCCGATGTACTGGGTGGCTCTTTTATAAGGGCTACCGGAAGTGTAAACGACGTGAAGCTTTATGTAAGCAATGCCTCGGTTCAGGTGGGCAAACTATTATGTACCAAAGCCGATGTACAGGCACAACAAAATTCGGTGGTATTTGTAAACGCAGATAACTATATAAAGGCTGAAGCCGACGGTACTTCTACCGTTACCTACTACGGAGAGCCGAAAACTACAATTACGGGAACCAACACATACAGTATACAAAGGGATACGCAAAAGCTAACCCTTAACAAATAAAAAATGAGGATCTATGAATGTTGAAAACACCAAAGCCCAGATGCGCAAAGGCGTGCTGGAGTTTTGTATCCTATCGGTACTAAAAGAACATGAAGCCTATACAAGCGAAATACTGGACACACTAAAAAATGCCAAGTTACTGGTGGTGGAAGGTACAGTGTACCCGCTGCTTACAAGGCTAAAGAACGACGGGCTCCTCAGCTACCGCTGGGAAGAATCTACCTCGGGGCCGCCACGCAAGTATTACGGCCTTACGGAGAACGGAAAAGTATTTTTAAAAGAATTGCAAAACACCTGGACAGAACTGTCTGACGCAGTAACCATTATTACCACTCAAAACGCTAACAGCCATGAATAAAACAGTAAGTATCAATTTAGGAGGAATGTTCTTCCATATCGATGAAGACGCCTACCAGAAGCTGAACCGCTACTTCGACGCGATAAGGCGATCGCTTTCGCCTGATGGCAAAGATGAAATCATGAGCGATATAGAGGCACGTATAGCCGAACTGCTTTCTGAAAAAGTAAAATCAGAAAAACAGGTAATAGGCATACGCGAAGTGGAAGAGGTTATTACCGTTATGGGACAGCCCGAAGACTACCGTATAGACGAGGAAGACAACAGTAAAAGCAGTAGTGCTTCGTCATCGGCGGCAGAAACATTTGAGTACTACCGTACCAAGAAGTTTTACCGCGACGAGGAAAAGAAAGTAATAGGCGGTGTATGCGCCGGCCTGGGTCACTATTTCAGGATAGACCCATTGTGGATACGCATCATTTTTATCCTTACGCTGCTGGTATTTGTAGGTACAACCAGCATTGTATACGTGCTGCTTTGGATATTAATTCCACCCGCTATAACCACTGCCGAAAAGCTGGAAATGAAAGGGGAGGCCATAAACATTTCGAATATTGAAAAAAAAGTACGCGAAGAGTTTGACCGTGTAGGCGACAAAATAAAAAATACCGATTTCAGTCCCTTAAAAACCGGTGCCGAACGCGTAACAAGCGGCCTGGGTAAAATACTGAATGTACTACTACGTATAGTAGGTGCTTTTATAGTAACTGTTTCAGGTATATGGTTGGGAGCCCTGCTTGTGGGTATGCTGGTAACCATGTTTGCTACTGCGGCTACTGCGCCTATATGGTACCCGTATATGCAAATGTTTAATATTACCGGGGCACCTATATGGCTTATAACCATCTGCGCGTTCTTTGTTGTTACCATACCGGTACTGGGTTTCTTTTTACTGGGGCTAAGGATATTAATCCCGCATATTAAACCGGTAAAAGGTTACGTTTCGCTTACATTGGTATTGTTATGGTTTGTAAGCTTTGCTGCCTGTGTTTACTTTACTTTTGAACAAACAACGCAATATTCTAACCAGGGTAAAACCATAGAAAGGAGCGAACTGGACATTGCCAAAACAGACACGCTTAACATACGTTTCCGTTACAACAGCATGTATGCCAAAGATGCAGACCACCATACTGATTTTACCCTGAAACAGGATACACTGGGCAGGCAGCACATATACAGTAATAACATTGACCTGTTCATTATGAAGGCAGAAGGTAAGGTACCTTATGTTCAGATAGAAAAAATTGCAGGAGGCAGGAGCCTTACCGAGGCACAAAACCTGTCTAAGGCTATAAAATATACTTATGCCCTTATTGGCGATGAACTGTTGCTGGACAACTACCTTACTACCCCTATAGATTCTAAATGGAGGGCGCAAAAAGTAGAAGTGTATCTGTACCTGCCGGAAGGTTTTCACTTTACAGCCAGCGCTAACGTAACGGATTATGACGACAGTGATAATGATTTCTTTAATTTGTGGTACGATAGTGAAAACCATATCTACGAAATGGGAAAAACCAAAGTGTACTGCCTTGATTGTCATGATGAAGACGGGAACCCGGTAGATTCACCGTTTGAAGATCCTAATGCACCGCCGTCACCGCCTATGAGCGAGGATGAAATAAACCAGATGAATAAGGACATGCAGCAAAACCTGGAACAACAGGCCGAAGACCTGAAACAACAGGCAGAGGACATGAAGGAGCAAGCCAGGCAAATGAAGGAAGATGCTAAAAACATGGCAAAGGAGACTAAAAAAGACATACAAGACGCCATCAAAAACCATTAAACCATTAAACCATGATACGTACAGCCATTTATCTTATTAAAACCCTTATTGTAGCCATAACAGCACTGCTGTTTGGCTCGTGTACAGGGGTAAGCGGAAACGGTAAAATTAAAGCCGATAACAGGGTTGTAGACCAATCGTTTACCGGTATAGAAGTCTCTTCGGGGTTGTCTGCTTATGTAAGCCAGGGCGATAAAACCAGCATTACCGTAGAAGCCGATGACAACCTGCTGCCACTGATACAAACTGAGGTGAGTAATGGTGTGCTGAAAATATACAGCAAACAAAACCTGCAAAACGGTAGTTCGGTACATGTATATGTTACCCTGCCTCAGGTTAATTCGTTACAGGCGCAGGCAGGCTCACTGCTGGAAAGTAAAACGGTGCTAAAATCGGGTGCCATTACACTGGAAAGTGGCAGCGGCAGCGAAATAGACGTAACCCTGCAGGCTACAAATGTAAGCTGTACGTCGGGTAGTGGCAGTAGTATGGCGCTTAAGGGTGTTGCCGTGAGTATAACGGCAAGCAGCACCAGCGGCAGTAGCCTCGACGCAAAGGGATTAAAGGTGGAAGAAGCCAAAGCCCAGGCATCGAGTGGCAGCAGCCTTAGCGTAAGCCCGTCTAAGCACGTAAAAGCTTCGGCATCGTCAGGGGCCAGTGTTACCTACTACACAGAAGGTGGTATTACGGCCGACACCGAGGCATCATCAGGAGGATCTGTTTCAAAAGGTTAAATAGCGTTTTGCCTGCCCCCACGAGAACAGCGTGGGGGCTTTTTTTTATACCCTTGTACCGGCTGTTTTTCGGTAGCTCTATTGCTTTTTACTTTAGGGTTGAAAAAGATTAATGCCAATTTAAGATGTCTTGTTTTACACAAATGGTAAATTTTTCCTTACTTAGCGGAACAAAATTTATTCTATGTTACAAGGACATTCACTCATTTTACTGGTTATTATAGGTATTAATGTTTTAGTGAGTTACAAAGGGTTTACCGACCCAAATTTTATTAGAAAGTATTACTTCCATATCGGCAGCATCCGCGCCGGCGAACAAATACGCATGTTCAGCAGTGCGTTTCTTCATGCCGACTGGCAGCACCTTATATTTAATATGGTAACCCTGTATTTCTTTGGACCTACAGTGTTATATAAGCTGGGCGATCTTGGCTTTATGCTGGTTTACTTTGTCAGCCTTGCCTCAGGAAGCCTGCTTACCCTGTACATGAACCGTAACAACTATAACTATACAGCACTGGGAGCATCGGGTGCGGTAATGGGGGTGGTGTTTTCCGGTATACTTATTAACCCGGATGCTGAAATTAATTTTATAATCCCTGCATGGCTCTTCGGTATCGGTTACCTGCTGTTTTCTATATACGGTATGCGTGCCAAAAGAGATAATATAGGCCACCATGCACACTTTGGTGGAGCTATAGGTGGTTATGTAATTACGCTGTGCCGTGAACCCGAATTGTTTTCTACTGAGCCACTGCTTATTGCGGGGCTGGCGCTTCCTATTGTTATCCTGTTTGTAATGGACAGGATGGGCAAGCTGTAAAAGTGGCACGTATTTTGGTTTTCTCTACCCAGATAAGATAACATAAAAACAAAATTAACCATGAAAAAGACATTATTAGCCCTGTTTGTAGCCGTATCTACCTTTGCTACGGCACAGATACAACAAAACACACCGCCACAGATAAACGTGGCAGGCGAAGGAAAAGTAACCGTAATTCCGGATGAGGCCGAAATAAGCATAGGGGTAACCAATACCGGTGCCGATGCTGCTACCGTAAAGAAAGCAAACGATGCCGCCATAGATGCCATACTTAAGTACCTGAAAGGCCAGAAGCTGGATGCTAAAGATTACCAGACTGAACGCGTAAGCCTGCAACGTACCTACGATTACGACAAAAAGAAATACAACTTTGTAGCTTCTCAAACCATAAACATCCACCTGCGCGACCTGAGTAAGTATGATGCTATAATAATGGGGGTTACCGATGCCGGTGCCAATACCATTAATGGTGTTACCTTTAAAACCAGTAAGGAAGAACAGTACAAAAGCGAAGCCCGTGTAAAGGCCGTAGCCGATGCCCGTAAAAAAGCAGAGGACTACACTAAGGCATTAGGACAAAAACTGGGTAAAGCACTTATGGTGACCGATAACAGCCAAACATATTATCCTGTAATGCGCGCCACTGCCTTAAAAGGCTATATGGCAGATGCCGAGTCTACCAGGGAAACCCTGGCTCCCGGCGAAATAGCTATTACCGCTAATGTAAACATCAGTTACGCATTAGAATAACAGCGTAATCCTTATAAAAGAAATCCCCGAAAGTAAGCTTTCGGGGATTTCTTTTATGCGTGCTATTTAAAGATTGCCATCATAGGATAAAATTCTACAGTATTAAAAGCAAGCGAAGGGTCGTCTTTAATAAAGGCTTTTACTTCGTCTTCACTTTCGGCAGCAAGTATACCAAAACCGTAAGGGCCTTTTGGGTCAAAAACAGGTCCGTATACCTGTACCAGCCCTGCGTCCTGGTGTTGTTTCCAGTAGGCAGCATGGGCGCCCATAATGGCTTTTTCTTCATCCGTCATGGTCATCGGGAAATCCGGCCTTGGCGGAATCAGTTTTACTGCAAAAAATGTTTTTTCCATATTGATTGATGATTATTTAAATTAATTTTTTGAGTCCTTTTTAGGGTTGCGGAGTAGGATTTTGTCCTGTGGTATCGTCATCTTGTTTGGCGTTGTTAACACCATCATTATTATTAGGGGTATTGTTCTGATTTTTATTTAGGTCTGCTGTGGCACGGTCATTCAACCCCCTGAGTAACCCTTTGGCTTGTTTATATTTTTCAAAAATTGGCCTAATATCTCCTGCCGAAATCCTTGCAATATCTATTGATTGTCCTGATGTATAAATTATAAAAATCAGTTCTGCTCTTATTTCTCTAAGCTCAAAAAGTAATTCTTTATAAGTATTCTTTTTAAAGCCTAATAAAAATAATGTTTCAAGGGCAGTAAGCGCTGTAACAATAGCTCCCAGCAAGGTGATGGAAACGTTAAAACTGCAACAAAACAGGGTCTCTTTATTAGCAGCTATAACTGTTATAGTACCGGTTAACAAAACTTGTGTAGTTCTGAAAATATAATAGAACCATTTAAATATATTTTCTTTACGGTCTATCCGGTTTATTTCCTGTTGTACTAACAAATAAAAAGGGTCGGTAATCCTGTCATCTTTCATATTTTGGCTGATTTTTCAATAAAAATAATAAAATTATTGAAAACCAGTCTGTTGAAAGGGCTTAAAATTACTCATTCCACAGCTCCGCCACTTCCAGCTTCAGGTGGGCCAGGGCTATGCTGCTTGGGCTTTGCTTATCAAAAAGGTCGCTCAGCAGCTCTTCGCGCAGTTTATTGGCACTGTCTATACGCGGACTCATATTGGTTTTGCGTATGGTTTGTATCGTGGCGTTCTTAGCGGTAGTAATCACATTCCAGCACTCGGCAGATACGTATACCTGCTGGGTAAGGTTGTGCTCGTACTCCAGCTCTATCTGGGCTATAATATAGTTTTCGTATTCGGTTTTATCGTTGCTTTGCGGCGTAAGGCGTATCAGCAGGCGGGTAGGGTCTATACGTTCCAGCAGCAGCGTAAGCCTTTCGTATGCCTGAAGTCTTAGCGGCAGGGCGTGTTTTTGTGCATCTCTGTGCAGTGCATAGCGGCGGCGGCGGTCTTCATTCTGGAAAAACGACTGAAAAAGATAATAGGCTACTACACCCACCACTACGGCAGGAATTGCTGTAAAAAGCAGTTCTAAAAATTTATTAACGTTCATAGCTAATGTTATACGGTTGTAATTTACAGAGCCTGATGTGGCTCTGTTTTGTGAAAGGCGAAATTAGCGAAATAACTTTTTGCAGGGCAGTGCAGAGGCATTTTTTTTAGCAAAAATTACCGTTGAAATTCGTTATTTTTGTGCGTTAAAGAAGGAAGAAGGAATGGATATTCATAAATATATAAGCGGACTTAATGAAGCACAGCAGGCACCCACCCTGCAAAAAGACGGCCCCATGATTGTTATAGCAGGTGCAGGATCGGGTAAAACCCGTGTGCTTACGCTGCGCATAGCCTACCTGATGAGCCAGAATGTAGATGCCTTTAACATACTTGCGCTTACCTTTACTAATAAGGCTGCTAAGGAAATGAAGGAGCGTATTTCCCATATTGTGGGTAAAGGCGAAGCTAAAAACCTGTGGATGGGTACCTTCCACTCGGTATTTGCAAAAATATTAAGGATGGAAGCCGACAAGCTGGGCTTTCCGTCAAACTTTACCATTTATGACAGCCAGGACAGCGTACGCCTTATTTCATCCATCATTAAAGAACTTCAGCTTGATAAAGACGTGTATAAGCCAAAGCAGGTGCTGGGGCGTATATCGTCTTACAAAAACAGCCTTATTACGGTAAAAGCGTACTTTAATAACCCGGAGCTACAAGAGGCCGATGCCATGAGCAAGAAGCCCCGCCTGGGCGAAATTTACCAGCATTATGTAGACCGTTGTTTTAAGTCGGGTGCCATGGACTTTGACGACCTGCTGCTGCGTACCAATGAATTACTGAACCGTTTTCCGGAAGTACTTGCCAAGTACCAGGAGCGTTTTAAATACATACTGGTAGATGAGTACCAGGATACAAACCACAGCCAGTACCTTATAGTACGAGCTCTGAGTGATAAGTACCAAAACATTTGTGTGGTGGGCGACGATGCCCAGAGTATCTACGCTTTTCGTGGGGCAAACATTAACAACATCCTCAACTTCCAGAAGGATTATGACGGGGTGCAAATGTACCGCCTGGAACAAAACTACCGCTCTACCCGAAACATTGTTGAGGCGGCTAACGCCATTATAGACCACAACAAGGTAAAACTGGATAAAGTGGTATGGACGGCAAACGACGACGGCCCGCTGATTAAGGTACACCGTAGTCTTACCGATGCCGAGGAAGGCCGTTTTATAGCCAGTACCATTTTTGAGCAGCAGATGCAAAAGCAGCTGAAGAATAACAACTTTGCGGTGCTGTACCGTACTAATGCCCAGAGCCGTGCCATAGAAGATGCTTTGCGCAAGCGCGATATTCCGTACCGTATATATGGCGGACTTTCGTTTTACCAGCGCAAGGAAATCAAGGACGTGCTGGCCTACCTGCGCCTGGTAATAAACCCTAAGGACGAGGAAGCGCTGGTGCGTGTTATTAACTACCCGGCGAGGGGTATAGGCGACACTACCATAGACAAGCTTACCGTGGCGGCTAACCATTACGGGCGTTCTATATATGAGGTAATGGAAAACCTGGACCGCATAGACCTGAGGCTGAACAGCGGCACAAAAGCCAAGCTGCAGGATTTTGTAACGATGATCAAGAGCTTCCAGATAGCCAATGAAACCCAGGATGCTTTTTACCTTGCCGATTTGGTAACCAAAAAGACCGGGCTTGTACAGGAACTTAAAAAGGATGCCACACCCGAAGGTATAGCCCGTATAGAAAACATAGAGGAGCTACTAAACGGTATGCGCGACTTTATTGAAGGACAAAAGGAAGTAGACGGTGCGCGTGGTGCGTTATCTGAATTCCTGGAAGATGTGGCACTGGCTACCGACCTTGATAAAGATACCGGCGACGACGACCGTGTAGCACTAATGACCATTCACCTTGCTAAGGGGCTTGAGTTTCCGCACGTGTTTATTGTAGGTATGGAGGAAGACCTTTTTCCGAGTGCCATGAGCCAGAATACCCGCAGTGAGCTGGAGGAAGAACGCCGCCTGTTTTATGTGGCGCTTACCCGTGCCGAGCATCAGGCGTACCTTACCTACGCACAGAGCCGCTATCGTTGGGGTAAGCTGGTAGACAGCGAGCCGAGCCGCTTTATAGAAGAAATAAACCCGAAATTCCTGGAGTACCTTACCCCGGTAGAAACAAACTACCGCTACAAACCGATGATTAATGCCGATATTTTTGGCGATGTAGACAAATCGAAACTACGCCAGAGTAAGCCGGTAAACGGTACCCCGCCCAAATGGGTTACGGGCGATGAACCGAAACATGATATGCCCATACGCCGCCTGAAACCTATGGGGGGTAGTGGTCCGTCGACATCGAGTGGCCCTGCCATGCCCGATAGTAAGCTGCAAACCGGCAATGTGGTATTGCACGAACGTTTTGGAAAAGGTAAAGTGCTTAACCTGGAAGGTGTGGGCGCCGATCGTAAAGCCGAAATCCACTTTGAGGTAGGGGGGATTAAAAAACTGCTGCTTCGTTTTGCAAAACTCGACGTTATAGGATAAAGGGTATTTCTGCCTTTAACCGGCTTTTTTGTTATATTTGCTTTAGACCATAAAAACAACATAAGATTACTACATGAAGAAGCTTGCCCTGATTGCCTTACTGGCCCTTACATTGCCTTCGTTTGCACAAAAGCGTGAAAAAATTAAAGGTTCTAAGAACGTTACCGTAGTACAAAAAGATCTTCAGCCGTTTGAAAACGTAGAAATTGAAGACAATATTGAAGCCTACCTTGTTACCGGCGCTGCCAAAGCAATAGAAGTAGAAGCCGATGACAACCTGCAGGAAGCCATTATGACAGAGGTTAATGGCACTACGCTCCGTATTTATACCAGTAAGGAAATTACTGCTGCAAAAAAAATAGCTGTGCGTATTAACTACACCCCAAAGGTTAAGACCATTGTTACCAAGCACGAAACCATACTGTATGCCCTAACCGACCTGCAAGCAGACAGCCTGAAGATAAAAAGCATTGACTTTTCTAAGCTGTACCTAAACATAAAAAGTAAAAGCTTAGGGCTTAGTATGAACGATAAAACTAAAGCTGAGATAAACCTTAAATCAGAAAATGCTACGGTAGACCTGGCAAAAGACGCTACCCTGAAGGCGCTTATATCGTGCAAGGATTTTAAGATGGATATGTACCAGAAAACCACTGCTGCTATAGAAGGCGATGTAGACAATGCCGTAATAAGGCAGGATAATATGAGCGAGTTTACCGGTAAACGCTTTAGCGCTAAGAAAATGGAACTTACCACTGAGAGTTACAGTAAAAGCAGTGTTATGGTAGCTGAGAACCTTATTATGAGCGCATCTGGGAAAACAGTTACAGAGGTTTTTGGTAACCCGGATAAGCTTATTATTACCCTGAAGAAATTTGCAGACAGTGCTGTGCTTGCTAAAAAAGAAGATAAGGATAAGTAGTTTATTATCAATGTTCTGAAATATATGAAACGGCCCAAAGGCCGTTTTTTTTATGCTATGGATATACTTTGAGAGTTATTTTTTGATTTTCTTTTGTGTTAAAAAGGTTCAAAATGAGTATCTTTAGTTATTAAATGAATTATTTTCTTAAAGATACGTTAAACCCCGGTGCTTTTTAACGAAGCATAGCCAGTGCTGACGTATTTTTGTAGTAAATCAAGTAAGGTATGAGGGTTTTAATTACCGGGGCCACGGGCCTTGTGGGTAAGGAGCTTGTGTCTTTTCTGCTAAAAAACGGCTACAGCATTAACTATCTTACCACATCTAAAAATAAAATACAAGAGGAAGAAAACTACCATGGATATTACTGGAACCCCGATAAAGGTGAAATAGACCCTGATTGTTTGTATAATGTAGGTACTATAATCCACCTTGCCGGTGCGGGCATTAGTAAACGCTGGACTTCCTCTTACAAACAGGAAATTGTAAACAGCCGTATAAATGGTATTACAGTGCTGTACAAGCTGCTTAAAAGTACCGCAAATGATGTGCACCAGTTTATATCGGCCAGTGCTACGGGTATTTATCCCAGTAGCCTTACCACTGTATATACCGAAGACAGCCCTGAGCGCGATGGTTCTTTTCTGGATACCGTAGTGCAGAAATGGGAAGCTGCCGCAGATAGTATACAGGAGTTGGGAGTTAAAGTAGCCAAAGTACGTACCGGCTTAGTACTTAGCGGAAAAGGAGGCGTTTTAAAAGAGCTGTCTGCCCCTGCCAGGTTTGGTTTGGGTACGGCTTTCGGATCCGGGAAACAAATACAATCGTGGATTCATATTACTGATTTGGTGGGTATATATGTGCATGTGCTTAAGCACGGGCTGGAAGGTGTGTACAACGCCGTGGCACCGCATCCGGTAACACAAAATGAAATGGTTAAGGTTATTGCCGGCGTACTGGATAAGCCTTTTATTATGCCAAATCCGCCCCGTTTTTTAATGAGTCTTGTACTGGGTGAAATGAGTTCCCTGCTATATGACAGCCAAAACGTTAGCGCCCGTAAAATTATAGATGCCGGTTACCAGTTTAAGTTTCTGTCAGTGGAAAAAGCAATAGCTAAAGAGCTTTTAAAATAGTCGGAAGACCTTCTCAAGATAATAGACGAAAGATAATAGACCTGCCGGAGAGTTCCGGCATTTTTATTTTATTCGTTTTCAAAATCAACAGTGCCGACTTTCCCTATTCTTTAAATAAAATTAGTGCCAATTCGTGTAATTCCGGCTCTGCTCTTAAACATGTAAATGACAAATTGGCATTTTACAAAAATTGGCAATACTTTTGCAACTCGCTTTAGCGACAACACTTGATAATTAATGTTTAAGAAAATATTTAAAAATATGAGCCGCGAGCAAGCAGAAAATGCCGAAAAAGAACTGAAACAGGAAGAAATTGTAAATGAAACAGAGCAGGCTGCTGCCGAAACAGAACAAGGTATACCTTCGGCTGAGGGGCTTTCGGAAGAAGATAAACTAAGGGAAGACCTTGCTGCTGAAAAAGACAAGTTCCTGCGCCTTTTTGCTGAGTTTGAAAACTATAAAAAACGTACCTCTAAAGAGCGTATAGATTTGTTTAAAACTGCAAACCAGGAAGTGCTTCAGGCCATGCTGCCTATACTTGACGATTTTGACCGCGCTATGGTTCAGATAGGAAAAAGCGGCGACGAAAACCTGCTGAAAGGTGTAGAGCTGATACATAATAAACTGAAAGATACCCTTGTGTCTAAAGGCTTAGAGCAGGTAGATATAAAAGCAGGAGACGCATTTGACGCTGATTTTGCCGAGGCTATTACACAAATTCCTGCACCAAGCGAAGAGCTTAAAGGCAAGATTGTAGATGTAGTAGAAAAAGGATACAAACTGGGTGATAAAATAATCCGTTTCCCTAAAGTAGTGTTAGGTAATTAATTACGTGTAAGGCAAAATGAAAAAAGATTATTACGAAATACTGGGCATAGATAAAAGCGCATCTGCCGAGCAGATTAAAAAAGCCTACCGTAAAAAAGCCATTGAGTTTCACCCTGATAAAAACCCGGGTGATAAGGCTGCTGAAGAAAAATTTAAGGAAGCAGCTGAGGCTTATGAAATACTAAGCGACGCCGATAAAAAAGCCCGTTATGACCAGTACGGCCACGCAGCCTTTGATCAGGGAGGTTTTGGTGGCGGTGGCGGCCATATGAACATGGACGACATTTTTAGCCAGTTTGGCGACATCTTTGGCAGTGCCTTTGGTGGCGGCGGATTTGGCGGTTTCGGTGGATTTGGCGGCGGTGGCGGCCAGCGCCGCGTTAAGGGCAGCAACCTGCGCATTAAGGTAAAGCTTACCCTTGATGAAATAGCCAATGGCGTAGAGAAAAAAATAAAGGTAAAACGCAAGGTTCAGGCCAAGGGTGTTACGTATCGTACGTGTCCTACCTGTAACGGTAGCGGGCAGGTAGTAAAAATTACCAATACCATACTGGGCCGTATGCAAACGGCTACAACGTGTAACCACTGTGGCGGAAGCGGGCAAATTCTTGACGGAAAACCTGCCGGAGCCGATGCGCACGGTATGATAATGGAAGACGAAACCGTATCTATAAAAATACCTGCTGGTGTGGCAGACGGCATGCAGCTGAAAGTAGCCGGTAAGGGTAACGATGCCCCGGGCAGCAACAGCATTCCGGGCGACCTTATTGTGGCTATAGAGGAAGTAGAACACGAAACCCTGAAACGTGAAGGCGAAAACCTGCACCTGGATTTATACATAAGCTATCCGGAGGCGGTTTTAGGCACCAGCAAGGACATAGATGCCGTAAACGGAAAGGTGCGTATTAAGCTTGAAGAAGGAATTCAGAGCGGTAAAATACTGCGCCTTAAGGGTAAAGGATTACCAAGCCTGAACAGTTACGGAAACGGCGATTTACTAATCCACGTTAACGTTTGGACGCCGAAAAGTCTTAACAAAGAGCAAAAACAATTCTTTGAAAAGGCGCTGGGAGACGAAAATTTTTCGCCAAAGCCCGAAAAGAGTGAGAAATCTTTTTTCGAAAAAGTTAAGGATATGTTTTCATAATTTAAGAAAAAAAATATATATTTGAACTTCACTAAACAACTAGTGAATTTTTCTTTTTCATAGCAATTTTTCCCATCCTTTATGCAAATAGAGGGTGGGTTTTTTATTTTTTGCGAATTTCAGAATTTAGGTTAACCTTCAAATATTTCTTAAAAATTATAATTCACACAAGGGACACAACGTTTTTTTCACGGAGAAACACAACGTAAGGTCAATCCGCCGTAGGCGGGAGGACACAAAGCTTTGTGAACTTTAATATCGTTATTGATATAGCAATCATTGTGGACTTAGTGAAAAAAACGTTGTGTACCTTGTGGTAAAATTTCGCGCAAAGGCGTCGAGTGACAAAGGGATAGTAAATCTGCCTGTGTTGAAGCTAAATCTGAAATCTGAAATCTACAATCTGAAATAAATACAGTATTTTTACAAACCAAACAAAAAACATGGATTCAATACTCGAAGTAAGGAATGTTGTAAAACAATACGGTGATTACACTGCGCTAAACAGCGTGTCGCTTACCGTACCTAAAGGCAGTATTTACGGACTACTGGGCCCTAACGGCGCCGGAAAAACCTCACTGATACGCATTATAAACCAAATAACCATGCCCGATGGAGGCGAAGTATACCTTGATGGCGAAAAACTAAACCCGTCGCACATATCGCACATAGGCTACATGCCCGAAGAACGCGGCCTGTACAAAACCATGACCGTGGGCGAGCAGGCGCTTTACCTTGCGCAGCTGAAAGGCCTGAGCAAAAAAGAAGCGAAGGAGCAACTGCAATACTGGTTTGAAAAGTTGGAAATACAGGGCTGGTGGAACAAAAAGATACAGGAGCTGAGTAAGGGTATGGCCCAGAAGATACAGTTTGTGGTTACGGTACTGCACCGCCCCAAGTTGCTGATACTGGACGAACCGTTTAGTGGTTTCGACCCGGTAAACGCTAATCTTATCAAAGATGAGATTATGGAGCTGCGCGATAAGGGTACTACGGTTATTTTTTCTACCCACCGCATGGAAAGCGTGGAAGACATGTGCGACCACATAGCCCTTATCCATAAAAGTAACAAACTTATAGAAGGCCAGCTACAGGAAGTAAAAAGGCAGTACCGCACCAATACGTATGAGGTGGGTATTGCGCCGCAAAACTTCCAGGGGCTTCTGGCGGACATCAGTACCAAATACACTACAAAGCAGGCCAACTTTAAAACCCTTGACGACGAGCTGAAGCTGGAAGTGGCTTTGCCTGCCGGGCAAACCCCGCGCGACCTGATGCAGTACCTGCTGCAACACGGCGAGGTAACCTACTTTGTAGAAAAGATACCGAGTGTAAACGACATTTTTATCCAAACCGTTAGCCAAAAGAAATAACAGATGAGCTTATCATTAATTATAAAAAGGGAATTTAACGCCAAGGTGCGAAACAAGTCGTTTATTGTAATGACTTTCCTTAGTCCGCTGTTGTTTGTGGGTATGGCGGTGCTTATAGCATATCTTTCTAATCTTAACAAGGACGAGGTTGTAAAAGTAGCCATACACGATGTACAGGGCAGGCTGAAAGGCGACCTGAAAAGCGATAAGAAGTATGTATATACCGACCTGAGCACCCTTCCGGTTTCAAAGGCAAAAGAAGAAGCTGCAAAAGATTACAACGGGCTGGTATACGTGCCGGTGCTTGATAGTACACAGCAGTTGCAAACTAAGGTGGAGTTTCTTTCTACAGACAGCCCTAATATGGCTTTTGTAGATACACTTGAAACCATTATCAATAAAAAGGTTACCACAGCTAACCTGCAATCCCTGCATTTCGACTCAAAGAAAATAGAGGATGCACAGGCTAAAACTACAGTGCATCTTAGCAAATTTTCGGGAGAAGAAACCAATAAAGAAGCCAGCTACATAAAAGTAGGCTTTGGCGGTCTGGCCGGGTATCTTATCATGATGTTTGTAATTATTTACGGCAACATGGTTATGCGCAGTGTTATTGAAGAAAAGACCAACCGTATTATAGAAATCATCATTTCGTCGGTAAAGCCATTCCAGCTTATGATGGGTAAAATTGTAGGTACATCGCTTGCGGGCGTACTGCAGTTTTTAATCTGGGCGGTTTTAGGTACAATATTATTTACAGTGCTGGGCAGTATTTTCCATGTGCCTATAGGAGGAGCAGCCGGTATGGCGCAGGCACAGGCCGCGCAGGTGTCTACGTCAGATGCACAGATTTACCTTATGGAACTGGGTAAGCTGCCTATGGGAACCATGTTTGTATGCTTTTTGGTATACTTTATAGGCGGGTACTTTTTATATAGCTCGCTGTACGCAGCCATAGGTGCCGCAGTAGACAGTGAAACCGACACACAGCAGTTTGTATTGCCTATCATCCTTCCGTTGATGCTTGGGGTATATGTAGGCTTCTTTACCGTAATAAGCGACCCTAATGGCACCGTAGCTACGGTATTTAGCATGATACCGCTTACATCGCCTATAGTAATGATGATGCGTATACCGTTTGGCGTACCGGTTTGGCAAATTATACTGTCTATGGCCATACTTTTCGGTACGTTTTTTGGAGTGGTGTGGTTCGCCGCAAAGGTGTACCGTATAGGTATACTTATGTATGGCAAAAAACCTACGTATAAAGAAATATTTAAGTGGATGAAGTACAAGGGATAGTTGTTGGTTGACGGTTGTTAGTTGTTAGGTTTTTCGTCTATCATCTATTATCCGTCATCTGCAAGTCTTTTTCTGAAATCTACAATCTAAAATCTGAAATTAAAAGATGCCAAAAATACTAATCATAGAAGACGAAGCTGCCATCCGCCGTGTGTTGGGTAAAATACTGCGTGAGGAAAGCGATACCTATACCGTAGACGAAGCCGAAGACGGTGCAGCGGGTTTAGATAAGATAAAAGCCGAGGATTACGACCTGGTAGTGTGCGACATTAAAATGCCGAAAATGGACGGCGTGGAGGTGCTTGAAGCCGCCAAAAAGATAAAGCCCGAGGTTCCGTTTGTAATGATAAGCGGGCACGGCGATATAGAAACAGCGATTAATACCATGCGCCTTGGGGCTTTTGATTATATATCGAAACCACCCGACCTGAACCGCCTGCTTACCACCGTGCGCAATGCACTGGACCGTAAGAGCCTGGTGGTGGAAAACAAAATGCTGAAAAAGAAAGTCAGCAAAAATTATGAGATGATTGGTGGCAGTGAGGCCATTCAGCATATAAAAGACATTATAGACAAGGTAGCTCCGACGGATGCCCGTGTACTTATAACCGGACCAAACGGTACGGGTAAGGAGCTTGTGGCACACCAGCTGCATGAAAAGAGCGAACGTGCCGGTGCGCCGTTTATAGAGGTTAACTGTGCTGCCATACCGGGTGAGCTGATAGAAAGCGAACTGTTTGGCCACGTTAAGGGTGCTTTTACCAGTGCAGTAAAAGACCGCGCGGGTAAATTTGAGGCAGCCGATAAAGGAACCATTTTCCTGGATGAGATAGGAGATATGAGCCTTCCTGCGCAGGCTAAGGTACTGCGTGCGTTACAGGAAAACATGATTCAGCGTGTTGGTGCCGAAAAAGACATTAAAGTAGATGTACGTGTAGTGGCGGCAACCAACAAGGACCTGAAAAAAGAAATTGCCGAAGGCCGTTTCCGTGAAGACTTGTACCACCGCCTAGCCGTGATACTGGTTAAAGTTCCGGCACTGAATGATCGTAGGGATGATATTCCGCTGCTTGTTAACCATTTTACCGCCAAGATAGCCGAAGAGCAGGGTAGTGCCCAAAAGGCATTTTCTGCTGCAGCCATAAAGCTGTTACAGGAGTACGACTGGACGGGTAACATACGCGAGCTTCGCAATGTGGTAGAACGCCTTATAATACTGGGCGGAGCAGAGATTTCTGAGACCGATGTGAAGCTTTTCGCAAGTAAATAAACTTAATTTTTTAATATAACAATGCCTCAATGTAGCAATACAATGGGGCATTCGTAATTCATAATTCAGGAACGTGAAACTAAAAAAAATACTCCCTCATTTGCAAAAAGCCCTTGAAGAAGCCGGGCTTACCGAAGCTAACGAACTACAGGACGGCAGTTGGGGTACCGTAAAAAGCGGTGTAGATTGTGTACTGGGCGCTGCCACTGGAGAGGGCAAAACCACTACTATTGTTATCAGTGTTATTCAGAAGCTGGATAAAGCCCCGCAGGACATGATAGCCCCGCGTGCCCTTATAATTGTTAGGGATAAGGAAAAGATGCTGGAAATGATGGAGCTGTTCCGCATATACGGTAAGTACACCGACCTGCGCGTGTATGGCGTTCACGACAAAACCAACCTTGATGAGGACAAGAACCAGATTTCGGTAGGTATTGATGTGCTTATAGGTACGCCCATACGCCTTAACGAAATGTTTGGCAGTGCAGGGTTTGATGTAAACCAGCTGAAAATACTTGTAGTAGACGATACTGAGGAAATGCTGCGCAACAGGCTGGAGCCAAAACTTGCCCGCCTGAGCAACAGTATTGGCAAAACCCAACGCCTGTTTTTTACCGATGTTATTTCTGAAAGGGTAGAACTGCTTGCCGACCGCCTTATGGTAGAACCGCTTTTCCTGGAAACAGGAGAAGACGAGGAGGAATTTGACGAGGAGTACGAGGATTAAGCTGCCTAAAACCAAAATTTTATATCTTTACAAAAACTCATTTTATGCCTCCTATTACAGACATCAGTCAGCTGGATATGGATAAAACCTATTCGTATGCCGATTACCTAACCTGGAAGTTTCAGGACAGGCTTGAATTGCTTAAGGGCAAAATATTTAAAATGAGTCCCGCACCAGGCAGGACACACCAAAAAATTGTTGGCAAGCTCCATATAGATTTGGCAAAAAATTTTGCAAAAGGTAAGTGTCAGCTATATTTGTCTCCATTTGACGTTCGATTGCTTAATAGAAAGAAAAGTACACCGGATAAGGATGTGTATACTGTTGTGCAGCCCGATTTATGTGTTATTTGCGATGAAGATAAATTAGAGGAGCGCGGTTGCATTGGCGCACCTGATCTTGTTATAGAAATACTTTCACCGGGAAATTCCAAAAAAGAACTGGGTATTAAATTTGACTTGTATGAAGAAGCCGGTGTGCTGGAATACTGGATTGTAGAACCTGCCGAAAAATCGGTATTTATTTACAGTCTTATCGATGGTAAATATTCGGGCCAGCGTCCGCTTACTGAAGATGATAAAATTAAAAGCCCGCTATTCCCTCAACTTGACTTTGATATAGCAGGTATTTTTGAGTAAACTGTATGAACCTCCAATCAACCCGCCTGTATTACCGTGAATTTCAGCCTGAAGATGACGTGCTGATGTTTGCCTTGGATTCGCTATCTGAGGTGCATACGTATTTGTATGACCCGGTGGTGACTGATATTCAGCAAAGCCGCGATGTTATAGCCTATGTACGCAGCCAGTATGTGGCTAACGGCATAGGACGAATGGCGGCCTTTACAAAAGATACTGATGAGTTTATAGGTTGGGTAGGGCTTAAGCTACAGGAAGACGTAAACGGGCGAGAGCAGTTTTACGACATTGGCTACAGGCTCATGCCACAGCATTGGGGTAAGGGCTACGCTACTGAAGCCACTCTGTTTTTTCTGGAGTATGCGTTTAATGTACTGCAAGCCGATGAGGTTAACGCTTTTGCATTTCCGTCAAACGGGGCATCGTTACGGGTACTGGAAAAATGCGGACTGAAACAGGTAGAGCGCTTTGTGTACAACGGGCAGGAAAGCGTATGGCTGATGATTAAGAAGTAATTTTTATAGTTTTATATAGTGGAAAACCAACCCCAAACATTTAAAACCAAGCTTGGCTTTTGCCATGTTTTTCCCGATAGGATTGTACTTTCTAAAGCTGGCGATTATGTTAAAGCAGAACAAAATCCGAATCCGGATAAAAGGAGTAAATTTGTGTATTATTACCTTTTTTTAAGCGTATATCTTATCTTTCAGTCTGTAACAGCTTATCTTGATAAGCAGTATTTCAATGCCGTTGCGTCCGGTTTTATAGCAATTTTGTTATTAATATTAGTCATAAAGAATTTTAATAACAGTGGTATATCGGTTATTAAGCGTAGTAGTATTAAGAATGTGAAATTCAATCAAGAAAAAAAGCGACTTACCCGTTCATATTTCGTAATCCAATATACTGCAACCAATGGTAAAACAAGAAAACGTCTTATTATGTTGCCGGGCTCACTATCGGATGGTACAGAAGCAACAAAGAAGGCAGTTGAAATAATGAAAGATGAAGGATATTTAATGGGGAACTGAGATTTTCCATTTTCTGAAAACATTACATTAAAATGAAAAAATATTTAATCCGTATTTTACTCACCCTTACAGGGCTGTATATTGTTTTACTGGTTTTTTTATATTTCTTTCAGGAAAAGCTGTTGTTTCGCCCAGAGGAATTACCAAAGCAGGCCGTGTCTTTTCCGGTTAAGGTAACCGAGGAAGTTGTAGAAGGAGCAGACGGTACTAATCTTCATGGTTTACTGGTGCACCGTCCGCAAAGCAAGGGGCTTATTTTTTACCTGCACGGCAATGCCGGTAATGCGTATACATGGATATACGATATTATGTATAATTTCCCGGCTGATTATGATGTGTTTATTTTCGATTACCGCGGGTACGGAAAAAGCGAAGGCAGCAACACATCGGAAGCGCAGGTTATGGATGATGTAACCACAACATTCGACGCTATAGTTAAAAAGTACGGGTATACTAATGTAGTGGTAAATGGCTATTCTATAGGCACAGGCCCTGCTACTCAGCTGGCAGCCACACGCCCGGTTAAGGCGCTGGTGTTACAGGCACCGTACTATTCACTTTCGCAGCTGTGCGATGAAATACTACCCATACTGCCTGATTTTATAAAGCGATACCGTTTTGAAACCTATAAATACATTACAAGGGTAAAAGCGCCGGTGTATCTTTTTCATGGTACTAACGACCAGCTTATAGCCTTCCACCATTCGGAGCAGTTAAAAAAAGTATGCCCTAAGTGCCATCTTATACCCATAGAGGGAGCATTGCATAATGCACTAAATGCTAACCCGGTATTCCTGGATTCGCTACAAAAAGTGCTGCAGTAGTGTTTAACCCTGTGCCGGTTTGCGTTTCTTTTGGGTGTGCTTCTTTTTCTTTTCAAAAAGATAGCCTATAACTACACCTACCAGTGCCCACAGTGGCAGGCCAAGGAGTAGTTTTTCGAAATCAAAATTCTCGTGGTCTATCAGCGGGAAGACAATCATGGTTATTACATACAGTATGCCTCCCCATACCAGGCCGGATCTAATCCACTTTTTCATCGCCTTTAGTATTATTTTGGTTAAACCTTTTTTTCTGAATTTTTATAAGTATAAAATAAGCGGCTACCCATACCAGTAGGTTTATTATAGCGGTAGTAGCGCTTATTTTGTTTTGGCTCCAGCCCATCAGCGGGAATATAAACGTAATGGTTATGTACATAAACCCGAACCAAGCGGCCATAGCCAGTTTGTATTTCTTAAAGTTATCCATCAACTTGTTTTCTTGCTTTTTTCTTCTGGCTCCTGTACCCTATATACAGGCCGGTAATACTGAATACTACGGCATTTATAAGCACCCTTACTCCAAAATGGTCAAAAGCATCTTCATCGCCTAATAGTAGCTTTACCAAGTACGGGAATACAAATGTCATTACTGTAAACATCCATAGTGTCCAAAATATTCCGGTTTTAATCCAGGGTTTCATATCAAAAAATTATACTCAAATATACCCAAATTTAGCGGCATAAGCAAGTAAAACCGCTATTTGTTAATGGCTGAGGCCATTCAAAATTTATCATTTAAAATTCAAAATAAACTCCCTTCATCTATTGGCTATTATTATCTTTGCGGCTTAAAATTTTGCTGTAAATGATTACTGTAGATGCCCTTTCGGTACAGTTTGGCGGTACCACGCTGTTTAGCGATGTTTCTTTTTCCATAAATGAAAATGACAAAATAGCCCTTATGGGTAAAAACGGTGCGGGAAAAAGTACCCTGCTAAAAATTATAGCCGGGGCAAACAAGCCTACATCGGGTGCTATATCGGCGCCTAAAGGTACTGTGATTGCGTACCTGCCACAGCACCTGCTTACCGAAGATAACGCTACGGTATTTGAGGAGGCAAGCAAGGCATTTGAAGGCATTTTTAAAATGAAGGCCGAAATAGATGCGCTGAATGAAGAACTTACCGTGCGTACTGATTATGAATCGGACGACTATTATAAGCTGATAGAAAAGGTATCGGAACTGAGCGAAAAATTCTATTCTATTGAGGAAGTGAATTACGAGGCCGAGGTAGAAAAGGCACTTACAGGTATTGGTTTCCTGCGTGAGGATTTCAACAAGCCTACATCAGAGTTTAGCGGGGGATGGCGTATGCGTATAGAGCTTGCCAAGATTCTTTTACAGAAGCCCGACCTTATACTGCTGGATGAGCCTACAAACCACCTTGATATAGAAAGTATACAGTGGCTGGAGGATTTCCTTGTAAACAGCGCAAAGGCGGTAATGGTTATTAGCCACGACCGTGCGTTTGTAGACAATATTACTACCCGTACCATAGAAGTTACTATGGGCCGTATATACGATTATAAGGCCAAGTACTCGCATTACTTAGAGCTGCGCAAAGACCGCCGTGCCCACCAGCAGAAGGCTTACGAAGAACAGCAAAAATTCATAGCAGAAAACCAGGCGTTTATAGAGCGTTTCAGGGGGACTTTTTCTAAGACCGAGCAGGTACAGTCGCGTGTGCGTATGCTGGAGAAACTGGTTCTTGTTGAGGTTGACGAACTGGATACATCGGCACTTAGGCTTAAATTCCCGCCGGCACCGCGTTCCGGGCAATATCCTGTAATTGTAAAAGAACTTGATAAGGCGTATGACGACCATGTGGTGTTTAAAGATGCATCTATGGTTATAGAGCGTGGACAAAAAGTAGCCTTTGTGGGTAAGAATGGTGAGGGTAAATCAACCATGATTAAAGCCATAATGAAGGAGATAGGCCACGATGGCGGTACGCTGGAATTAGGGCACAATGTAAAGATAGGTTACTTTGCGCAAAACCAGGCGGCTTTGCTTGACGGCGAACTTACCGTGTTTGATACCATAGACCGTATTGCCGAGGGCGACATCCGTACGCAAATAAAAACCATACTGGGCGCATTCATGTTTAGTGGTGATGATACTACCAAGAAGGTAAAAGTACTTTCGGGAGGCGAGCGTACAAGGCTTGCTATGGTAAAGCTGCTTTTAGAGCCGGTAAACCTGCTTATACTGGATGAGCCTACTAACCACCTTGACATGAAAACCAAGGACATTATTAAAGAAGCCCTTAAAGCGTTTGACGGTACACTGGTACTGGTATCGCACGACAGGGATTTCCTGGATGGGCTGGCTACTAAGGTATTCGAATTTGGCAACAAACGTGTTAAAGAACACTTTGAAGATATTAAAGGTTTCCTTGAAATGAAGAAAATGGAAAACCTGCGCGACATAGAGCGTAAGTAACCTGAAACCTTAAACATAATAAAAACAGCGCCGTACACTAATTGTATACGGCGCTGTTTCAGTATAAAGGTATATAAATTGTTTATTAGCTGAATTTTACCTCAAGTATATCTATTTCGCCTTCGCTTACCTCGTTGCTGTTGTCGGCTATAATGTTAATGCCTTGTATACAAAGCGATTTTATTTTTTTTCCGCCTGTAAGTATCAGCTTGTCAAAGTTTTTCGGGTGCAGCATCAGCATTACATCTTGGCTTAAGGCGTTAGCGGTAATAAAGTTTTTAATCGTGGCTAAGTCAATGTTCTTTTTCATACTGTAAGGTTTTAGTGGTTTTTTCTTTTTACAAAGATGGATGTAAAACCTTAAAAAATATGGTAACAAATTGCCAATAAAATATTAAAATTTGAGCTACCCCACAATAAGCCTGGCAAGATAATCGGCATCGTCTGTGTACTCCCGCGGATGCGTGCTAATGCCTATAATGGTGTACGCAATATCATGCGGGCCTTCAATCTCAAAACTGCTGTTGGCCTTGTATTCATCCAGGAAACCCGGCAACGAAAAATCCTCAAGTTCGGGTTTTGGCATTAATACAAAGTACTCTATCACCACATCGCTGCCCTCAAAGGTGGCCTTCCCTTCAAAGTTCTTCAGTTCATCGTACACTGATTTTGCATAATCGTACTGCATGGTTTTGATTTTTGGATAATTAGACTTTTAGATTATTGGAGCTTTCGACTTTATAACCTTCAACTTTAGACTTTATGACTTTACCACTACTTTGATAGCCAGTTGTATAACTTTTCTGCATTTTCTTTACTAAACAATCCGGTTCCCTGAGCCATAGTAGCCGCCGATCCGCAAGCCACACCCATACGTGCCATTTCGGTAAGGCTGCCACCACGTGCCAGTACGCTAACCATACCGGCTACCATGCTGTCTCCGGCGCCTACAGTACTAAGTTTTTTAACCGATGGTGCGGGGACATGTATGCATTCGTCTTTGCTTACCAGGTAGGCTCCCTGTGGCCCCAGAGATACCACTACAATTTCGGCTTTTCCTTCGTCTACCAGTTGCTTGGCGGCTTCGTCGGCGCTGTCGTTGTCCAGTTCTTCTTTGCCGGTAAAAGCACCCAGTTCGCCCAGGTTTGGTTTTAGCAGGTATACGCCTTCTTTAAGCACCTCGGCAAGGGCATCGCCACTCGTATCGGCTACAATAAGCGATCCTTTTTCCTTAAGGATTTTTACCAGTTTACCTATATATGATGCATCTATGCCCGGTGGCAGGCTGCCGCTAATAACAGTAATATCAGGGGTAGGGGAAAGGGAGGTTATGGTTTTAAATATGGTATCGGCTTCGGCTTCGGTAATATCTTCACCGGGCATCCCGAAACGGTACTGCTCGTTGTGCGAGGTATCTACCACAATAAAATTTTCGCGGGTTTCGGCTTGTACGCTAACCGGTAGGGTAGGTACATTTTCTTTTGTAAGCAGTTCTTCAAGTAGTTTACCGGTGCGTCCGCCCGATGTAAAAAGCGCTGTAGAGTTTATTCCAAGTCTTACAAGTCCGCGCGATACGTTTATACCTCCGCCTCCGGGCTCGTATTTTGGGGTTTCACAACGCAGCTTTTTTTCGGGTTTTATGTTTTCTACGCTGGTGCTTTTGTCTACAGTAGGGTTTAGGGTAATGGTTAAAATAGATTTTGTCATCTGAAAGGGTTTGTTAACTGTGCTAAGTTATCAATTTATCCCCTTCAGATGACAAAAGAATTTGTTAATCAAA
Source organism: Flavobacterium sp. RHBU_3 (assembly GCF_046613565.1). Taxonomy (NCBI): domain Bacteria; kingdom Pseudomonadati; phylum Bacteroidota; class Flavobacteriia; order Flavobacteriales; family Flavobacteriaceae; genus Flavobacterium; species Flavobacterium sp. RHBU_3. The sequence continues at coordinate 250,876 of NZ_JBKJHC010000004.1, forward strand.
GACTGTATTATCGCATAAAACGTTCCAGTATGCTGTACTCGTTACTTAGCTCTATATAGTAACAATCTTTGGGTATTTCTACGTCCATGTCGCTAATCTGGTTTTTAGAAAAACCACGTTTCATCAAATCTTTGCTTGTGTGCAGTAGTACGGGGTCGTCTCCTACATAGTACAGATTGTCATCTGAGCGGTTAATTTCTCCTACTTTTCCGGATATACCATAATCCATGGAATTGTACAATAATTCTTTTTCCAGCTCGGCATCACTAAGCTGGTTGAGCCACTGCTTCAGTTCTCTCAACTTCATAATCACGCATTAGTAAAAAATTAATAATCATTTTACGGGGTTTATATTCTATTGGGGGCAGAGTATAAACTAGATTTTAAAAATAATAAATTTTAGTATATAAAGTTAAAAAAATCAATATAAAATAATCAATATTAGCTAATTAGATGAATTAATTTAAATAATAAATTATTTTTGGTTTTTTTTCTTCATTTTTTCGGGTTTTAGCCAAATTATAGATTACGTTTCGAGTTATTTTTTTTAAAAATTTGTTAAATTTAACATACTTCGTGCTCAATAAAAGTGTAAAAACGGCGTTTTTACACTAAATCCCCGAAAAAAATGAAACAAATTGACGCAAAACACCTGGCTTATCACACCCTGTTAGGGATGTATTTTTTATGGTTAGCTGTTTTTAGTACACTGCTTGGCCTGTTTGTTAATAATGTACTGGAACATAATTTTGGGCAAATTTGCAAACTGCTGCTTTTATGGATATTGCTCAATTCGGTTATAGGTACTTCATTATATATGGTAATCCGTTTATTTAGTAAAAAAGGCTGGCTTTACCGTTTTGTACTGTTTAGTTATATTGTAGCCATTGTAGTTTGTGTGGCAGCAATTACCTTTGGTATAAACAGGGTATAAAAAAGCCGCCCGAGTATTATACCGGGAGGCTTAGTATGAAACATATATAACCTAATTGTATATATAAGATACGCTACAATAAAAAAGGTTGCGCAGCCCGTAAATATATTATGTGTAACTACTGGTTAAGTAGGGCGGAAAAATGTATATTTGCGTTTATTTTTAATGAAGGATGGATAACAAGACTGAAGAATTTTACAGAAGGCTAACCGAAGAACTTGCCGGATCTGCTGACTGGCCTGCATTATATCTTTTTAAGTTTATAGTACCTACAGACGATAGTAAAGTCCTGGCTGTAGAAAATGCGTTTAACAACCTGGGCGCTGTTATAGAAACCACAAAATCTAAAACAGGAAAATATACCAGTGTATCTATAAACGTAAAAATGCAGGGGCCTGAAGCCATAGTGGCAAAATACAAGGAACTTTCTACTATAGAGGGTATTATTTCCTTATAACAAAAAAAACACAGTATTATGTATAAAGCTGATGAAGCCGTAGGGTACCTGGAGTACAACTCACTGCGTGAGCATCTTATAATACCGGAATACGGGCGCCACCTGCAAAAGCTTATAGAGCAGGCTACTGCACTTGAGGATAGAGACGAACGCAACAAGGCTGCCAAATACATCATTGGTGTTATGGGTACGCTAAATCCTCACCTTCGCGATGTGCCTGATTTTCAGCATAAGCTGTGGGATCAACTATTCATAATGTCTGATTTTAAAATCGACGTAGATTCGCCTTATCCTATACCAAGCCGTGAAGTACTGGCGCAAAAGCCCGACAGGCTGGCGTATCCGCAAAACTTTCCTAAGTACAGGTTTTATGGAAACAACATAAAATACATGATTGATGTAGCTAACAAGTGGGACGATGGCCCGCTTAAAGATGCGCTGATTATTGTAATTGCAAATCATATGAAAAAGTCGTTCCTGAGCTGGAATAAAGATACCGTGAAGGACGACGTGATTTTTGAACACCTGTACGAGCTTTCGGGCGGAAGGATAAATCTTACTGCTACAGATGAAGAGCTTTCGGCTTCTACTGATCTTATGAAGGTTAATAAAAAGATGAGTAATAAGGCGTACAGTAATACAAACAACAACAATAACAATAATGCCCGCCAGAAAATGCAAAGGGGCAATATTAAAAACAACAATAACCGTAAATCTTAATTTTTACACGTTTGCATGGGAACATTTAAAATTGAAGGTGGTGCACCGCTAAAAGGGGAAGTAGTTCCTCAGGGAGCCAAAAATGAAGCGTTACAGGTACTAAACACTGTACTGCTTACCTCCGAAAAAGTAACCATTACTAACATCCCCGACATTATAGATGTTAACAAGCTGATTACACTGCTTAGTAACCTGGGCGTTAAAATACAAAAGCTGGCACACGGCTCATATACTTTTCAGGCCGATGAGGTAAACCTTGCATACCTGGAAAGCGATGCGTTTAAGAAAGAAGGTGCCGGACTTCGTGGCTCAATCATGATCGTGGGGCCACTTTTAGCACGTTTCGGAAAAGGGTATATACCTAAGCCTGGTGGCGACAAAATAGGGCGCCGCAGGCTTGATACGCACTTTGAAGGCTTTATCAACCTTGGTGCTAAGTTCCGTTACAACGAAGAAGAGTCATTTTACGGTGTAGAAGCTGACAGGCTTAAAGGTGCCTATATGCTGCTTGACGAAGCATCGGTAACCGGTACTGCAAACATAGTTATGGCTGCTGTATTGGCTGAAGGTACTACTACCATATACAATGCTGCCTGCGAACCGTACCTGCAACAGCTGTGTAACATGCTGAACCGAATGGGTGCAAAAATTACAGGAGTGGGTAGTAACCTGCTTACCATAGAAGGCGTAGAAACACTGGGTGGATGCGAGCACCGCATACTGCCTGATATGATAGAAATAGGTAGCTGGATTGGTCTTGCTGCTATGACGCGTAGTGAAATTACCATTAAAGATGTGAGCTGGGAAAACCTGGGTGTAATTCCTAATGTGTTCCGTAAGCTAGGTATTACCCTGGAGCGTCGTGGTGATGATATTTATATTCCTGCACACAAAGACGGATACGAAATACAAAGTTATATAGACGGATCTATCCTTACCATAGCCGATGCTCCGTGGCCGGGCTTTACGCCAGACCTTTTGAGTATAGTGCTTGTGGTGGCTACTCAGGCACGCGGTAGTGTGCTTATCCACCAAAAGATGTTTGAAAGTCGCCTGTTCTTTGTAGACCGCCTTATAGATATGGGTGCGCAGATTATACTTTGCGATCCGCACAGGGCTACTGTAATAGGCCTTGACTTTAAATCGCAACTAAAAGGTATACTTATGTCGTCGCCGGATATCCGTGCCGGTATCTCTATGCTTATAGCGGCGCTTTCGGCGAAAGGTACCAGTACCATACAAAACAGTGACCAGATAGACCGTGGCTACGAGCGTATAGACGAGAGGCTTCGTGCCCTTGGTGCAAAAATTACTCGTGTGGACTAATTTATCCTTAATTATAAATATAGAATGGCTGCTTTTTAAGGCAGCCATTTTTGTTATGTGTAAGAAAGATTCTACTTAATGTATACCGTTTTTACGTTTACAAATTCGTGTATCCCTTCCATAGAAAGCTCACGCCCGTAACCGGAGCGTTTTATACCGCCAAAGGGCAGGGCAGGGTCGCTTTTTACTAATGCGTTTATAAACACAGCGCCCTCCTGGAATCGGTGGACTTTCTCTTTTATGGCTTCTATGTCACTGGTGAAAATAGATACACCCAACCCGAAATCACTTTGGTTACTTAATGCTACAGCTTCTTCAAAAGTGTCAAATGGAATTACCGGTACGGCGGGGCCAAATACCTCCTGACTAAACACCGGCATATCGGGGGTTACATTAGTAAGTATGGTTGGTTCATAAAAAGCATTGTTTCGCTTGCCGCCCAAAACAATTTTGGCACCCATAGCTACCGAATCGTTTACCTGTTTTTCTACTTCTTCGGCCAGGTCTACACGTGCCATTGGGCCTATATAGGTGTTTTCGTTCATAGGGTCGCCACTCTTCAGGGCTGCTACCTGGGCGGTAAAACCTTCCATGAAGGTGTCGTATACGCCACGCTGTACTAAAAAACGTTTTGCCGCAATACAACTTTGCCCGGTATTCTGAAAGCGCGCTATAACAGCTTCCGGTATGGTTTTTTCCAGGTCGGCGTCGTTTAAAACAATCAATGCATTACTGCCTCCCAGTTCCAGCACGGCTTTCTTAATCTGGTTAGCCGCCGCCGATGCCGCCGATGCGCCTGCTTTTTCACTTCCGGTAAGCGATATGGCTTTAACTGTTTTGTTTTCAATAACTTTTTTTACATCGCTGCCCGGTATAAGCAGGTTTTGGTATACGTTTTCAGGAAAACCTGCTTCAGTAAAAAGCTTTTCCAGTAGTATACTGCAGCCGGCTACATTGCTGGAATGCTTTAATAAAACGGTGTTTCCGGCAATAATAGTGGGTATTACAAAACGAAATACCTGCCAGTAGGGAAAGTTCCAGGGCATGATGCCGAGTACTACCCCCAGGGGTTCGTATTTTGTATAACTTTCACATCCATCGGTGTTTATTTTTCTTCCTGTTAAAAAAAAATCAGAATTTTGTAGGTAAAATTCACATAATAGTTTACATTTGTGTAACTCAGCGAGGGCTTGCTTTAATGGTTTACCCATTTCTGCTACAGCGGTTTCGGCGAGCAATTGCTTATTTTTTGTTAAAGTATTTATTAAACTTTTGATAAAGTTTAGCCTTTCGGATACGGAAATTTCGCTCCATTTTTCAAAGGCATCACTGGATTTTTGTATTGCCGTCTCAATTTTTTCTTTGCTAAAGTATTGATAATCAGCGATATTTTTCAGTGTAAATGGGTTTGTCGTAGAAAGCATTTTCTATTAAGGATTTGTTTTTTATATAAATATAATGCATTATTTCGTATTTTTATTTTATTATTTTTACAGGAAAATTTAAACGTACTGATAAACAAAACAATTTTTTATGAAGAAAGCTGTACTCCCCCTATTACTGCTTTGCCTTTCACAAGGCATAAACGCGCAGGAAGCTGACACTTCCGCAAAGCCTGCAAAAGACTACAATAAGTGGACTGTAGAGTTTGGCGGTGGTATTAACAAGGTATCTAACCCACTTAACAGCGGGTATCACGTAGACGGTTATAGCCTTTATCACCTTGGTTTAGGTGCGAGGTATATGTTTAACACCAAGTTTGGTGCTAAATTAGATGTTGCTATGGATCGCTTAAAGGGTGATGATGTATCTATAGGTTTCCAAACAAAATATTACTCTACCAGCCTTCAAGGTATTGTAAACGTAGGTCGTTTACTTGAGTTTGAAGAGTGGACCAAAAGGCTTAATGTTATGGGCCACATGGGTGTAGGAGTAGGTGTTTTAACAGGAGATGAAATAGATAAAGGAGATAAAACCGGTAACTTCCTTATGGGTATGACCGGGCAGTTAAAGCTTTCAAACAGGGTTTCTATTTATGGAGACTTCACCATGCTTAACGCTTTCTCTATGCAACTTGCTTGGGATGGACATCCTAACACTAATAACAAACCTGGTTTTGATGGTACACTTTACAATGCCAGTGTAGGTATTAATATTGCTCTTGGTAGTCATAAAGAACACGCAGACTGGTATGTGTTTAATAACGATGATGTTATTAACGAACTTGAAAACCGCGTGTCTGAGCTTGAAGAGCTAATGAACGACGTAGATAAAGACGGTGTGCCGGATTATCTTGATGTTGAGCCAAATACTCCTTCTGGGGCTCTTGTAGATCCTAAAGGTAGAAACATTGACCTTAACAAAAACGGTGTGCCTGATTATATAGACAGTGCTCTTGCTGAAATGGAAAGCAAAGGTGCCGGAAGTGGAGCAGGTGCTGCAGAAATTGTTGACCTAATCAATGATGGTTATGTAAACATTTACTTTGATTTCAACAAAGATATGCCTACAAGTGCTTCTACAGGTGCTATTACCTTCCTTATCACTTACCTGAAAGATAATCCTGAGAAATCAGCTTCTATCTGGGGCTTTGCTGACGAAATTGGTGATGCTAAGTACAACCAGGAGTTATCTGAAAGAAGGGCTAACAACGTTAAGAAAATATTTACTGATGCAGGTATCGATACAAGCCGTCTTACTATAGAAGGTAAAGGTGTAGATAACTCTGTAAACAAAGATTCTAGCGCTGCCCGTCAAACAGTACGTAGGGTGAAACTGGTTATCAAATAATAAATAGTAATATACTATATAAGAAGAAGGCTTGCCGATGGCAAGCCTTCTTTATTTTTTTATGGATACTGTTGTCTGATGCTTTTAATGTAATTGTAAGGATATATGTTTTCTTGTCTGCTATCGCTGTTCGATGTAGTGGTGTACGCATTACTTTGTAATCTATTCTTGTTCAAACACAGTCTCTTGCTTTTTTAGGGTGTGTAGTGAATCATTCTTGTATTGTAAGCTTCTAGGTGTTTTGTGTAATTAAAGGTAAGAAAATGTTTGTACTATCCTTTTCTGTTCGGGTTGTAAGAGCCTGTTTAAATTTATCTCACAATTTTGGTTATGTGTCTTTTCGGCTACAACAGCGTTGGATTTTTTCGACAGAATCACTCCATTATGCCTGTAAAATCCGCCTTGTTTCGCACAAAAATACATGATAACAATTCTCCCAATATAAATTTAAACAGGCTCTAAGTTAGAATGTGCTTTCCCGGTACTTTATAAAATAATAATGCCCGCGTTATCATTGATAACTCGGGCATTATTATTTGTTTTTCAATATCTTAATGCGAAGCAGGCAGTGAGCCTTTGGTGTACATTTCGTTACCTAATAGTTTTAGGTTCCTGCTATCTTTAAATAATTTATAAGGCTTAAACTCGCTTATATGTGCCGGTTTTCCTCCGTTTGTAATTTTGTCTATGGCATAGCTGTATAATGGCTCTGTAGGATCGCCCAGTGTACCCATGCTGCTCAGGTTTTCATGAACCTCGTAAGTAGGTGTTATGCCGCTGCTGTATTCGCCAAAGTTATTTTTGTTGAGGATTTTAAGAACAATAGGCTGCATGGCATAACGGTGGCTGCCGTTCCTGTTTTTTGAAGTAAAATCAGGAGAGTCGTACAAAGTAATAGATCCTACGTTTTTACCTATGGTTGTAGTGCCTATTTGCACCACATCTATATACGGTTTAAGGCAGTTAATAACAAGCTCGCTGGCCGATGCTGTAGAGCCTGTGGTAATAATGTATACCTTGCTTAGGTTAAGGCTGTTTATGCTGCTGCCGTCGCTCAGGGTGTTTGAAAAAAGGTTTGTAAGCGCAGATGGGTTGTTGCTTTCATAAATGCTTTGTAATTTACTGTTCCATTGCTGTTTTGCAAAAAGTTGCCCGTTAAACTGCCCGGTAATCATACTAGCCAGGTAGGTTGCAGTGCGTATAGAGCCGCCACCGTTGTACCTTAGGTCCAGTACCAGGTCGGTTACTCCGGCGCTGGCAAACTCAGAGAATGCTGTATTCAGTTCGGCATCATAGTCGCTGTAAAAGCCGTTGTACATAAGGTATCCTATGGTGTGGCTGCCTGTTGTATAAGTATCGGCTATATAAACAGGGTCTTCACTGTATTGGCTCTTTGTAAGAAATACGTCAATATCATTGGGGGTTACGCTGCCGTCACTGTTTACAGTGGCCATGTTTAAGGTATAGTTATCCTGGTTTAACAGTTGGCTGTAGTTGTCTCCGGTAAGTATATTGCCGTTTACGGCATAAAATACATCACCGCGGTGTATATTTTTATTGGCAGCATCGGTGCCCGGTAGTATGTAGCGCACATAACCTATAACAGTAGTTTCACTGGCATCGGCATAAAAAAGGCCAAATTCTACACCATTGCTTTTGCTAATGCCTTGCAGTGCGTTTTCCAGTACGGTAAAGTCGGGAAAAATACGGCTCCAGCGGTCTATTTCGTTACCCGAAGCATCGGTTTTATATATCAGGTGGTTAAATAGCTGCTCCGGGCTGCTGTAACCCTTCAGGTAATCGTTTAATTCTCCCTGGTTTGCAAAACGATTGTCGGCCAGGTCGGGTACATTTTGCTGCCACAGGTAGTAGGCATTTAGTCCTTTCCATATAAAATCGTTTACCGGTACAGCGGTGTCGTCCTGGTCTTCACAGCTTTGGAAAATAAACATACCCAAAACCAGTGAAAACACTATAAGGCCAATCTTTTTCATTGAGCAAATTTTTAATTTAAAACGTAAATTTAAATAAATTTAAATTTCTGTGTAACAAAATTTACAGCAACTCGTCTTCCTTTTATAAACCGATAGTTTAACAGCCACGATATATGGACCAGGCAGCATTTATAAAGGTCATTGCCCCGTTTAAAGACAAGGTCTTTAGGCTTGCCCGCAGGCTGCTTGTAAGTGTAGAGGAAGCAGAAGATGCTACCCAGGAGGTGTTAGTAAAATTATGGAACAACCGCGCCCGGCTGGACAGTTATAACAGTGTAGAGGCACTGGCCATGACCATGGCTAAAAACTATTGCCTGGACCGCCTAAAAAGTAAACAGGCATCGGAATTGCGGGTAGTGCACAATGTGTACGCCGACCGTGAGGCGGGGCTGCAACAGCAGGCTGAAGACCGCGACAGCTGGGAATGGGCAGAAAAGATAATGAAACAGCTGCCCGAACAGCAACGCCTTATAGTACAAATGCGCGATATAGAGCAATATGAGTTTGAAGATATAGCAAAAATAATGGACATGAATGAAACCGCGGTGCGGGTAGCGCTCTCAAGAGCACGAAAAACACTGCGCGAGGAATTGCTAAAAACACACAACTATGGAATTAAGAACAATTGAAACCCTTTTAGAGAAATATTTTAACGCCGAAACTTCCCTTGCCGAGGAACAGCAGCTTAAAGAATATTTCGCTTCTAATAGAGTGGCGCCGCAGTTAGAGCATTACCGCCCCATGTTTGGGTACTACAGGGCGCAGCAATCTACTGAAACCTTTACCCGTACACTACCACTTAAACAAAATAAGGCGGTGTATTACAAGTGGTTTTCGGTGGCGGCAAGCGTAGTGTTGTTAGCAGGATTGGTTACTTTTTATAGCGCAGTAAATCAATCTGCACCAATACAACAGGATTTGGGTACTTATAATGACCCGGAGGTGGCATTTCGCGAAACGCAAAAGGCGCTTGGTATGCTTTCTGTACATGTAAATAAGGGTGTAGAAAGTGTGCAGTATATAGGTGAGTACGAAAAAACACGTAAATCAGTATTTAAACAATAATCATTTATAAACAATAATTCATCATCAATCATCATGAAAAAGTTCATCATCACATCAGTACTTGCAGCCCTGCCGTTGCTTGGTTTTTCTCAAACCAGCGCTTTTGATAAGTTCCAGAACGTAGAGGGTATCGGTTCGGTTTGTATTAACAGTAAATTTTTTGAACTGGCAGGAAACGCCGAGGCCGGTAATGAAAAAGCACAAAAATACCTGGATGTAGTAAATAAGCTGGATAATCTTAAGATATTTACCACATCAGAAAAAAAATATAAAAAAGCATTGCGAAACGCAGTTACCTCATACCTTAAAGACAGTGTGCTGGAGCAGGTAATAAGCGTTAACAGCGATGGTAGTAAGGTAAAAGTATACGTACAGGAAGGGCAGGCTAAGCTAAAAGAAGCCCTGCTGTTTGTAGAAAGTGAGGAAGAAGTAGTGGTAATTACCTTTACCGGTGCTATCGACCTTAAAAAGCTGAAAGATATTCAGTAAGGTTTTTAAAGCATAATTTATTTAGATACACAACAATGAAAAAACTGTTTATTGCCCTGTTGCTGGCCTTTTTGCCTTCTGTTATGATGGCACAAAACTCCCTGTTCTCAAAGTTTGAAGACAAGGCCGGTGTTACTTCGGTTATCGTGAATAAGAAGATGTTCGAACTCATGTCCGGAGTAAAAATGGATCCGAAAGATAAGGATGCGCAGCGGTACCTTAACCTGGTTAAAAAACTGGATAACCTTAAGGTTTTTACCACAAGCTCTCCTAAATATGCAGCTGATATGAAGGCAACAGTAGACAGCTATCTTAAATCTACTGCGCTTGATGAGCTAATGCGTATAAACGAAGGCGGAAGGTCTATAAAAATATACGTAAAGCAAAATGCAGGCCAGCAGGTAAAAGAACTGCTTATGTTTATAGACGGCGGCGGTAAAGACGAAACGGTGCTGATGTCGCTTACGGGTACTTTTGACTTGGATGATATATCGGTACTAACGGATAAAATGAACCTGCCGGGTGGTGCTGAGCTGAACAAGGCTGCTAAAAAACAAAAATCATGATTCGGTTTTTTGTGTTGGCAGCTGCCGCAGCGCTGGCATTGCTTACCTCGTGTAGTGGCGAGCCTACCGTACAAAAGTATTTTGTAGAAAAAAGCGAGTCGCCTGATTTTATTGCTGTAGACCTGTCTCCAAGCTTTATAAAAACTGATAGCCTGAATATTTCTGAAGACCAGAAGAAGGCAATCAATTCGGTAAAAAGCATTAATGTGCTTGTGTTTAATCCTAAACAGAAAAATGCAGGCGAATTTAATACTGAAACCACCAAAGTGAAAGGTATTCTTAAAACAGATCATTATGATGAGCTGATTAAGATTAACCACGATGGTTTTGGTGCTTCTATAAACACAAAAGGTGAGGGAGAGCACATAGAGGAGTTTGTGCTGTATGCTCAAAGCCCTGAAACAGGTTTCGGGGTGGTAAGGGTAACCGGCAACGACATGACGCCAAGCAATGTAATGACCATAGCCGAGGTGCTGCAAAAAGCAAACCTTGATACCAAACAACTGGAGCCGCTAAAACAGCTCTTAAAGGAGAAACAACAACACCGTATTGAACACAAAGCCGAATTTGCTAACTAAACATTTGGTGGGTGTATAAAAATATAAAACCCGGGAATCATTTCCCGGGTTTTGCTTTTATGTAAAATATATTATTTACGTATGGTCTGTGTCCTGTCAGGGCCTACAGAAACTACTTTAATAGGCACTTCAAGTTCTGCTTCTATAAAGGCAATGTACTCTTTAAACTCAGCAGGAAGCTCTTCATAAGTACTCATGCCGGTTAGGTCGGCAGCCCAGCCTTTTTTCTCTACATACACAGGCTCTACGTTTTCAGGCTCTATGTTGTACGGGAAATGCTTGGTAACCTCACCTTTGTATTTGTAAGCAGTACATACTTTAAGCGTTTCAAAACCGCTAAGTACGTCACCTTTCATCATATAAAGTTCAGTAACACCGTTAACCTGTACCGCATATTTAAGCGCTACAAGATCCAGCCAGCCACAACGCCTTGCACGGCCTGTAACCGATCCAAACTCGTTACCCACGCGTGCCATAGTAGCACCGTCTTCGTCAAACAATTCAGTAGGGAACGGGCCGCTACCTACACGGGTAGTGTACGCCTTAAATATACCGAATACCTCTTTTACTTTATTTGGTGCTATACCAAGGCCTGTACAGGCACCGGCAGCAGTAGTGTTAGATGACGTTACAAACGGGTAGGTACCAAAGTCGATATCCAGTAGTGAACCCTGTGCACCCTCAGCAAGGATAGATTTCCCGGCTTTCATGGCGCTGTTCAGGTATTCTTCGCTGTCTATAAACGTAAGGGTTTTAAGCACCTCTACCGCTGCAAAGAATTCTGCTTCAAGCTCAGCAAGGTCATACTCCAGCTCTACATTGTAGAATGCTATCATGGCCTCGTGCTTTTCAGCAAGGTGGCGGTAACGCTCTTTAAAATCATCAAGTTCTATATCGCCCACACGGATACCGTTACGGCCGGTTTTGTCCATATATGTAGGGCCAATACCTTTAAGGGTAGAGCCTATTTTTGCTTTACCTTTGCTGGCTTCGCTTGCTGCATCCAGCAGGCGGTGCGTAGGCAATATAAGGTGTGCCTTGCGCGAAATAAGCAGGCGTGATTTAATGTCAATGTTGAATTTTTCAAGGCCTTCAAGCTCTTTCTGGAACACCACAGGGTCCATAACCACACCGTTGCCGATAATGTTTACTGAGTTTTGGTGGAAAATACCTGAAGGTATGGTTCTTAGTACGTGTTTAATACCGTCAAACTCTAATGTATGGCCTGCATTTGGCCCTCCCTGAAAACGGGCTATTATGTCATATCCTGAGGTTAGTACGTCAACAATTTTTCCTTTGCCTTCGTCGCCCCACTGTAATCCGAGCAATAAATCTACGGTCATTCCTATTCTTAGTTTGTTGTTTATTTCGTTAGTATATCCTAATTGTGTCTTTCGTTTAAAAAACAAAAACCAATCCTTATGCAGGGTTGGCTTGCGTTTGCTGTTGTGCAGCCGCTTACGGGTTTTCCGGTGCGGGCTGTTTCTTGTGGCCGTAAAGGTACAACGAATGGTTGTGTATCTCTATGCCGAATATTTCTTCTATTGTTTTTTTTATGCTTTGTATCCTTGGGTCGCAAAACTCTATTACTTCACCCGTATCGGTCATAATAATGTGGTCGTGCTGCTTGTCAAAGTACGATTTCTCGTAGTGACTTTGGTTTTGGCCAAACTGGTGGCGCCTTACCAGGCCGCATTCCAGCAGCAGTTCTATGGTATTGTACAGCGTGGCGCGGCTTACGCGGTAGTTTTTGTTCTTCATTTTGATGTAAAGCGACTCTATATCAAAATGCTCCCCGCTGTTATATATTTCCTGGAGTATAGCGTAGCGTTCAGGTGTTTTCCTGTGGCCTTTGTCTTCAAGGAATTTTGTGAAGACATTTTTTACAATCTCCTGGTTTTTATTGTTTTCCATATTTATTTACGCAAAATACATGCAAAGATAATCTAATTTTTTGGTACCTGAAAATGTTTTGTGCCATTGTAGTAATGCTTAGTAAGCCACGAATTACACAAATTATACTAATTCTTTGTTTATGTTGAATGACAGCTATCTAAACCCCTTAAATATTTGTGAGAATTAGTGTAATTCGTGGCTAAAACCAGAATCTAAAAAAAATGGCTACAACAACCGTAGATTTGGCTACGTGCAGGTTTTGGTTCCTGCCGAACTTTGCAGTACACAAAATCACTAAAAAAATGAACATAGTTATTACAGGCTCATTGGGCCGCATCAGCAAACCGCTCGTACAGGAGTTAATTGAAAAAGGGCACGCCGTAACCGTTATCAGTAGCAAGGCCGAAAGGGCAGGGGAGATTGAAGCCGTAGGTGCTACGCCTGCTGTTGGCGCTGTTGAAGACACCGAATTTTTAGCTCAAACTTTTATGGGTGCCGACATAGTATATCTTATGGAACCACCATTAAATTTTACCAATCCAGGTATCGACATTCTTGAGGCTTGGGTGAATATCGGACGCAGCTTTAAGAAGGCGGTTGCCCAGTCAGGTGTAAGGCAAATCATCCACCTGAGTAGTATTGGCGGGCATACCGATACGGGCAACGGTATGCTGGCAGCCCACCATCATATAGAAAACTTACTGAACGAGCTTCCCGAAAGTGTGGCCATTAAGTTTATGCGCCCGGTAGGATTTTATTACAATACGTTTGCGTTTATCCCTACCATTAAGGCTTCCGGCAGTATTTACCAGAATTACAGTGGCGATATAAAAGAGCCTTGGGTTTCTCCGTTAGATATCGCTGCTACCATTGCCGAGGAAATGGAACTACCGTTTGATGGACGTACTGTGCGTTATATAGCCAGTGAGGAACTTACCGGTAAAGAAGTGGCTAAAATACTGGGTGATGCCATAGGGGTGCCGGATATTAAATGGGTGGAAATACCTGATGCAGCTTTTGAAGAAAATTTGATAAAAGCAGGTCTTACCGCACAGGCAGCTAAAGGGTTTGCCGATATGAATGCAGGGCGCAGGGAAGGATTGTACAACGATTACAATGCTAATAAGCCCATTTTGGGGAAGGTTAAGTTGGCCGATTTTGCCAAAGACTTTGCGTTTGTATATCACCAATAATAGCCTTACCTTGTACGTATGGAAACACCGTTGCGCATAAAAACTATTAGCGATTTTCATAAGCTCAGGGGCTTGCCGGGGCCAAACCACCCGCTGGTAAGTGTGGTGAATTATGACGAAATAAAACACGCCCCAGAAAACAATCTTAAGAGCTGGATACTCGATTTTTACAGTATTTCGGTAAAGCGAAATCCGGGTATGAAAATGAAGTACGGGCAGCAACAGTATGATTTTGATGATGGCGTAATGTTTTTTATGGCGCCAAACCAGGTATTTGGCGTGGAGTACAATCCTGATGCACCCCCCGTGCACCACAAAGGCTGGATGCTGCTCATTCACCCTGATTTTTTGTGGAATACGCCGCTTGCCAAAAGCATTAAACAATACGATTATTTCGGGTATGCGGTAAAGGAAGCACTATGGCTGTCTGAAAACGAGGAGCAGGTACTAAGCGGCATCATTGACAACATTAAAAATGAGTGCCGTGCCAATATAGATACCTTTACGCAAAACATTGTCATAGCGCAGATAGAACTGCTTTTGGCGTATGGCGAGCGTTTTTACCAGCGGCAGTTCATTACCCGTAAGGTAAACAACCATCAGTTGCTGGATGGGCTTGAATCGGTCTTGGAAAATTATTTCAATGCCGATAATCTCGCTGATAAAGGCTTGCCTACGGTGCAATACATAGCCGATGCACTTCATGTGTCGCCCAATTATCTCAGCGGCGTACTAAAATCGGTTACAGGGCTAAGTACCCAGCAGCATATTCATGAAAAACTGATTGAAAAAGCCAAACAGGAACTCTCGGCAACTACCCTAAGCGTTAGCGAAATAGCCTATCGCCTTGGTTTTGAACATCCGCAGTCGTTCAGTAAGCTGTTTAAAGCTAAAACAAACCTTTCCCCACAGGAGTTCAGGCAGTCGTTTAATTGACTGAAGATTGGTTTGTTGTTTACTTTCAGTGTTTTAGGTTTGAGTGAAGCTATTCCCCTCTTGAGAGGGGGTAGGGGTGTGTAATGCAAAAATTAATTTTTTCACCACAACGGTCACAAAGTTTTTTCACAAGGTTTACAAGGTAAAATGAATTATGTTTGAGAGTTCACAAAGGCTTTCCTTCGGAAAGCTAGAGAGTTCACAAAGTAATTATATCCTGACGATAAATCTCTTATAAATCATAAAAAAATCCGGAACTATATTAGTTCCGGATTTTATGCTTCGTAAGATTGCTAATTATTATAAATCCGCGTCACCTTATCTATGCCGTCTATCTTCTTAATGTTGTCTATCAGCTTTTTAAGGATGGTATTGTTTTGCACCACAACCGTAACCTGCCCGTTAAACACACCCGCGTTTCCACTAAGTGATATGCTTTGTATGTTTACGTGCATGTTGTTACTAATCACCTTAGTAAGCTCATTGGTAAGGCCCAGGCTGTCCATTCCCGTAATTTTTAGGGTAGCCTTAAATTCTTCCTGGCTGCTGTCTATCCACTTAGCCGGGATAATACGGTACGCATAGTTGCTTTGTAGCCTTATGGCGTTAGGGCAATCGCGTTTGTGTACCTTAATCCCTTCGTTAATGGTTACAAACCCAAAAACATCATCGCCGGGGATAGGATTACAGCAGTTGGCCAGCTTATAATCCAGTTTATCATCGTTTTTACCAAATACCAGCAGGTCATAGTTTTTGCTGAGTTCCTCACGCTGTATTTGCTCAGGGGCTACCGTTGGCGACTTGCGTATTTTGCCCTTAAAGAAGTTCATAAACGTATTGCTCTTCAGGGCTGCATAGTCCTTAAGCTGCTGGTTGTCTATACTGCCTATACCCACGCGGTAAAACAAATCCAGACTGGTTTTTAGCTTAAAGTAGCTTACCAGTTCGTTTACCGTAGCTTCATTAAGCGTAATTTTCAGGTGCCTCATTTTACGGGTAAGGAGTTCTTTACCGTCTTCGGCTATTTTTTTGGTGTCTTCGTTTAATACGTTTTTAATTTTGTTCTTGGCACGAGCTGTGGTTACGTAGTCCAGCCAGTGCGAGTTGGGTTTCTGGTTTTGGGAGGTAATTACTTCTACCTGGTCGCCGCTGTTCAGCACGTGGTTTAGCGGCACCAGTTTACCGTTTACACGTGTACCACGGGTACGTATACCCACTTCAGAGTGTATACTAAACGCAAAATCCAGCGAAGTGGCACCCTTAGGCAGCGACTTAATTTCTCCCTTAGGCGTAAACACGTATATTTCTTTGGCGTAAAGGTTTAGTTTAAAATCCTCTACAAAATCCACAGCATTCCCCGATGTGTTTTCTAGGGCTTCCTTCAGCAGGTTCAGCCAGGTTTCCAATCCGTGTTCTTCGGTGGTGGCGCCTTGCTTGTATTTGTAGTGGGCTGCGTACCCTTTTTCGGCTACTTCGTCCATACGCTCGCTGCGAACCTGTATTTCTACCCAGCGGCCTTTTGGCCCCATAACGGTAATATGCAGGGCTTCATAACCGGTACTTTTAGGCGATGAAATCCAGTCGCGCAGCCTGCTGGGGCTTGGGCGGTAATGGTCGGTTACTATAGAATATATTTTCCAGGCAAGGAATTTCTCGTCGTGCTGGTTAGATTTGTAAATGATGCGCAGGGCAAACTTATCGTACACCTCGTCAAATGTTACCCCCTGGGCAAGCATCTTACGGCGGATGGAATATACTGATTTCGGCCTGCCTTTTATGGTGTACTCTATGGCTTCTGCATCCAGCGATTTTTTAAGCACATCGCTTATCGATTTTATGTAAGCATCCTGTTCTTCCTTGCTCTCCTTCATTTTGCTTACAATATCATTGTAAACAGCAGGTTCGGTGTACTTAAGGCCCAGGTCTTCCAGTTGCGTTTTTATATTATACAATCCCAGGCGGTGCGCCAGCGGAGCGTATATGTACAGCGTTTCACTGGCTATTTTTGCCTGCTTGTAGTCGGCCATGCTGTCCATGGTTTGCATATTGTGCAGACGGTCGGCAAGCTTTATCAGTATTACCCTTACGTCGTCGTTAAGGGTAAGCAGCATCTTACGGAAGTTTTCTGCCTGCAGCGACATTTCCTGGTCGGTCTTTACCTGGGCTATTTTGGTAAGTCCTTCTACAATTTTTGCAATTTTCGGGTTGAACATGTTCTTAATGTCCTCTACCGTTACATCAGTATCTTCTACAACATCGTGCATCAGTGCTGCAGCAATGGATGTGGCTCCAAGGCCAATTTCAGATGCAACAATCTTTGCCACGGCAATAGGGTGGAAAATGTATGCCTCCCCCGATTTGCGGCGTTGATCCTTGTGCGCATCTACAGCTACGTCAAATGCTTTACGGATAAGTTTCTTGTCTTCTTCGGTAAGCGTTTGATAACTAATGCGCAAAAGTTCTTTGTATTCTTTTGCTATTGCCTTGTTTTCCTGTTCTATATCAATCTCAGTCATAATTCTCGTCATCTGCCTTAAATATACGGATTTCCTACATTAAAAGCAAGGTGATTTGTGTATTCGTTTATTTAAAGGTTATATGGTTATTCCTTGTTTAGGAGCAGGGGTGACGACACTAAACAAAAAGCCCTGCCAAAAATGGCAGGGCTTGCAGACACTGAGAGAAAACTAAAAACAAACAATTATATTAGTCCGCCAGCTACCCTGATTACCTCGCCGGTAACCCAGGCAGCGTCGTCACTTGCCAAAAAAGTAACGGCGCGGGCTATATCGTCGGGCTGGCCCACACGACCCAGCGGTGTTATGGCAACAATACTTTTTTCGAAATCACTGCCCGAAAAACCTGAAGATTGTGTGCCCTCTGTTTCCGTAAGTCCGGGTGCAATAACATTTACACGGATATTTTTTGGAGCAAGTTCTTTTGCTAACGCTTTTGAAACGGTATCAAGCGCGCCCTTTGTAGCCGAATATATCGTAGAACCAGCGGGAGGGTTTGTTCCTACAACCGAACTGATGTTAATAATGCTACCTCCGGTTTCAGGGAAATGCTTTAACGCATGCTGAGATACCAGGATAGGGCCATAAACGTTTGTTGTAAACTGGCGGTCGTAGTCTTCGCGTGTAATTTCATCAAGGGTGCTCCATGCGTAGATACCGGCGTTGTTTACCAGTATATCCACACGGCCAAAGGCTTTTACGGTTTCATCAAACAGTTTTTGTACATCGGCATCATTGCTTACACTGCCTTGTACGGCTATGGCACGGCCACCATCGGCTGCTATTTGCGCTACGGCTTTGTCTGCACCGGCTTTATCTCCGGCATAGTTTACGGTTACTGCTGCACCGGCTGCTGCCAGGCTTTTGGCTATTCCGGCACCTATACCTTTGCTGGCACCTGTTACTATGGCTACTTTACCTTCTAATTTTAAACTCATGACTTTAAATTAATTTATTTAAATATTTCAATGTTTTTAAACCAAAAAAAGAGCAGAAAAAACTGCCCATGTATGTTGGCTTTACCGATGCAATATTACTAAATAAATTAATACATTTAAATTTTTCTATATATTATTTTTCTACCAATGAATTTAGGAAGTTGATGTAGCCTCCAAAAACATCAGTGTCAATGGTGTAGCGAATGTTTCGTCCTTCTTTTTCAGCGATTAACAAACCGGCATCGGTAAGTTGTTTAATATGATGCGATACCGACGGCTGTGCCAACTCTATCATGTCGCACAGGTGTGCACACGGCATCCAGCCATTCTTTTTTACCTCCTGCATAATGCGCAGACGATGTGGGTCGCCCAGCGCTTTCGAAATCCGTTCTATATCCTTTGCCTTCATATACTATTGAAAAATGCAAATTTATCAATTTAATTTGTGATTACCTAACGGCAGTATTTTTCAAGTAAATGCTGCTCAACGCCTTTCTTTACCGCGCGTTTATAAAACAAGCCAAACAGTGGTGCTATAAACTTTGCCGCAGGGTGGCTAAAGTGGGTATCGCCCCAGTGGTACATTACGGCTATGTGCCAAATGTTTTTAGGCACCTGGTTTTTGGTTACGGTGCGCCTGTCGTTTACCAGCCCGAACATGGCCATTAAAAAATTCTCGAAATCAGGTTGTGCCGGCGTAAGCTTTACCCTGAAGACTATGGTTTCGGCGGTATCGTTAAAAAAGCGGTGGTGTTCGTTTGGTTTTACAAGTGCCGTTTCTCCCGGACTGAGGTACTGTTTCTTTTTACCAAGTTGCAGGCCCAGTTTGCCTTTAACGGCTATAAACTCTTCGGTAAAACCCTTGTGATAGTGCAGCGGGTTGCCGCCACCGGGAGTTAAGCTTACCTCAAAGTGGGTAAGTGCGCCGCCCGTATCGGTTGCGCTTTGCAGTATGGTGGTATATTCACCGTTTATGGGGTTATGGTAGGTTTTGGCACCGGGCATTACTTACAGCTAAATTCACATTTTATTTTACGGAGTTTCCCTTTTTTAAAGTAAAACATCCACAGGCAGTTTATGTCTTTTTCCTCAGGAAGCAGGCTAATTATTTCCCAGGGTTCATCGGTGCCGTCATCTTCCGTATCTACAAGAGCGGCGGCATCGGGGTAGGTTTTACCAAAACTTTTTAGTGTTGTAGTATGATCAAACCAATCGTCTTTCTGCTGAAAGTACATATTTTTCCGTGGCGAAAAATCAAGCTCCCTAAAACTCAGCGTACCGTTTACCAGCAGGTAGCGAGCACCTTTGTAGTACAGCATTTGTCCGTTTTTATCGGTTTCATTGTTGCACAACTGTTCGGGTAGGGCAGTGGTAATGCTATCGGCTTTTTTGTATACTTTTTCAAATTCTGCCAATGTAAGGTGCATGGGTATTTTATTGCTCACCTTTCCGGTTTGCCATGAAAACAGCTCGTTGTTTTGTGCCCCCGCAAAAATAGGTAGTAATAGTATTAGCAGTATTTTCAGCTTCATTGCCTAAAGTTTAAAATCACGTTGACGTTTGGCTTCAAATATAAGGATTGCGGCGGCAACTGATACATTCATGGAGTCAATTTCGCCTTGCATGGGTATAATTATATTTCGGGTAGATTCGTCGCGCCAGGCCTGGGTAAGCCCTGTAGCTTCGGTGCCTACAACAAGGGCGCTTCCGGTAGTATAATCCTGCTGGTGGTACAATGCCGAATCCTGTAATGTGGCACTGTAAATACTAATGTTTTTCTGCTTAAGGAATGCTATAACCTCGTCGGTAGTACCGGTGGCTATCTGGTTAGTAAACAGGCAGCCTACACTGCTGCGAACAATATTAGGGTTATACAGGTCGGTTTTAGGGTTGGCTATAATCACCGCATCAAGCCTGGCTGCATCGGCAGTGCGCAGCATAGCACCCAGGTTGCCAGGCTTTTCGGTAGCTTCGCAAACGAGCACCAGCGGGTTTTCCTTCAGCTGAAGGTCAGCAAGAACCAGGCTTTTTGTTTTGGCTACGGCAATTACCCCTTCGGTAGTATCGCGGTAGGCCAGTTTTTGGTAAACCTCACGGCTTATCTGTATATAATCAGGATTAGTTCCGGCTATGGCGCTAACTTCTGTTTCGCTAAGCATTTCAGGTACAAATAGTACGGTTTCCAGTTCGTAACCGCCTTTGCGTGCCAGTTCCAGTTCGCGCTGGCCTTCTATAATAAAAGTGCCGCTTTGCCTGCGGGCCTTGGCTTTTTCCTGTAGTTGTACAAGCTGTTTTATATAGGGGTTTTGCGCGCTGGTAATCTGTTTCATGTGCTTATTTTACTAAACGCAAAGGTACCTGAAATTTTTAAATACTTTTTATAAGTGTTGCAACATTGGAAGTAGTTGTGCTCTAACCCGAAAATTTAGCAAACAACCGTTGTTTTACCTCTATAAAACTGCGGTGGTTTAGTGGGAATTCCAGCAGTACGTGGCCAAGGCTAAGGGCAAATAGCCATTTAAGCCCGATATTATAGTCAATGATATATAGTACTACCGATGCTACCCAAATAATCATTATGGCTACAAGGTTTATAGTCTTGGTATTGTGCCATTGTATTACCGATGTTTTGCTAAACCAGTTAAGGTAGTGGTATGTATACGCAAAGGCTATAAAGCGCATAGCGCGTATGCCGGCATCCGAAAAAAATATGGGCAACTCTGCCGGGTGGTAACCTTCGGGCGATTGTGAAGAGGTAACTATAGTTGGGTCGAATGCATTGTACAGCGAAAGTAATACTTCATTCATCCTTAGAAAGCCCGAATAGCTGTAGTGTATTTTTCGGGTTACGGTTTCTATATTAAACTGTTTGCCTGCCAAAAGCGCCACAAGTGCACAGCTAGTAAATACTATAAGCGATGCCATTCCGGTTTTGCTGCCCGATTTTAGTGCACCTACCAGTATAAACAAACCGGTAAATATAAACACGTGTACAAGGGTAGGCATAAGTATAGAAAACACAACACGGAAATAATCAGGGAACAGCATAAATAGCAATACACCCACGGCTGTAGCTCCTAATGTAAATACGCCCTTGCGTTTAGGATCCTTAAACAGTACAAACCCCAGTGCTGAGGCAAAGATGCTACAGGTAATAATGGGTATATATTCCCTAAAAGGAAGCTGAAACAACAGCAAAACTGTTATGAGTATACAGCCGCCTATAATATACAGATAGTCGTATTTAGCAGTGGTAAATACCCTTTTTTGTGCAGCCAGTTAATCTCGGTAAGGTAATGCAGCGGTCCTAAAAAGGCATACACAAACAAAAACGTTTGGAACGGCCATAAAAAAGCTGGAACCAGTGCTACCAGCATCAGCAGTATATTAATACGGTCTATGGCAGCGGTTCCTAATTTTTTCATGGCCTGTTTTTATAGTATACCCCGTGCTTTTATTTCAAGGTATTTGTTAATGCTGTCTATGGTAAGGTTTTCCGGTTTGGTAAGCACAGAATAGATACCGTACTTACGCAGCTCGTTTACAATAAGGCGTTTTTCAAAGGCAAATTTTTCGGCAATAACCTTGTCATAAATCTCCCTGATGTTGTCTGCGTTTTTATGAATAAGCTTTTCAAGTTCCACGTTCTCAAAAAACACTACTACAAGCAGGTGGTTCTGCGCTATACCTTTAAGGTAAGGTAGTTGCCTTTTAAGGCCATCGAGTGTTTCAAAGTTAGTGTATAAAACAATAAGGCTGCGCTGGGTAATGTTCTTTTTTATCTCGGCGTACAACCTCCCGAAATCACTTTCAAAAAAGTTAGTGTTTACGTTGTACAGGCTTTCCTGTATCTTTTGCATCTGGCCGGTACGTCGGCCGGCCGGTACAAAGTTTTCTACCCGTTTACTAAAGGTAAGCATACCGGCTTTGTCTTGCTTACGGGTTATAACGTTGCTTAGTACCAGTGTGCTGTTTATGGCATAGTCCAGCAGGCTAAGCCCGTTAAAAGGCATTTTCATTACCCTGCCTTTGTCTATGGCCATGTATACGCTTTGCGAGCGTTCGTCCTGGTACTGGTTTACCATCAGCTGGTTTTTCTTAGCGGTGGCTTTCCAGTTTATGGTACGTATGTCGTCTCCCGATACATATTCCTTTATCTGCTCAAACTCCATGGTATGGCCCAGCCTGCGTATTTTTTTTATCCCGTATTCAAACAGGTTGTTGCTAAACGCCATAAGGCTGTACTTACGCAGTTGCAGGTAGCTGGGGTAGGTGGGCACCATAGCGCCTTCGCCAAAAATAAACCTACGGGCTACCAGTCGTAACGGGCTTGATACGTAAATGTTCAGTTTACCAAAGTGGTACTCGCCACGCTGGGTAGGGCGGAGGTAAAACCCAAACGCCGTACTATGCCCGGCCTGAACGGTACGGTGCAGCTGAAAGTTGCGTTCCTGAAACTGGAACGGCAATTCGTCTATCACCTTTACCCTTACCGGGAAACTGTAACCGTTTTGTATGTTTACGGTTACGGGGTTATCGTCGCCGTTGCTGAATTTTTCGGGGGTAACGCGGCTGGCCTCAAAAGAGTGATTGCTTACAAAAATAAGCAGGAAATCAAGCAGCACAAACCCTAAGAAAATGTAGGTGAGAAGCCAGGCAACGTTTAAAAGCGACGGGAAAAATTGGGATACAAGAAACAGTACCAGTATACCCATAAACAGGTAAAAGGCAAAGTTGTTAATGTATATGCTCTTAAGCCACTTTATAAGCTGCTTCATTAGCGCGGTATTTCTACGGTGTCTACAATCTGTTTAATAATCTGTTCGCCGGTAAGCCCTTCCATTTCACGTTCAGGAGCTACTACTACACGGTGCCTTAGTACCGGTATGGCTGCGTCTTTTACGTCTTCAGGTGTTACAAAATCACGACCCCTAAGTGCGGCATAGCCTTTAGAAGCGTTTAATATGGCTATAGATGCCCTTGGCGATGCACCCAGGTACAGGAATGCATTTTCGCGGGTATTGGCTACTATTTTAGCTATGTATTCTAAAAGCTGTGGCTCTACAGTTATTTGTTTTACCACTTCCTGATAGTTTAGTATATCCTGCTGGGTAAGCACCTTACGCACGTCTTGCAGCTTGTCTTTGCCTTTAAGTGCGTTTTCGCGCTGTAGTATCACTATTTCTTCGCTAAGGTTAGGGTAACCTATGCTTACTTTAAACAGGAACCTGTCCAGCTGTGCTTCCGGCAGGCGGTAAGTACCTTCCTGCTCCACAGGGTTTTGTGTGGCTATAACCAGGAATGGCGGCTGCATGGCATATGTTTCGCCCTCTACGGTAATCTGGCGTTCTTCCATAACCTCAAACAATGCAGCCTGAGTTTTGGCAGGAGCACGGTTTATTTCGTCTATTAGAACGAAGTTAGAAAATACAGGGCCTTTCTTAAAGTTGAATTCCGACTTCGATAAATCGAATACCGATGTACCCAATATGTCGCTCGGCATTAGGTCGGGCGTAAACTGTATACGGCTAAAGTCCAGCGATAGTGCTTTACTAAGCAACTTAGCTGTTATAGTTTTGGCTACACCCGGTACACCTTCTATAAGCACGTGTCCGTTACTTAGTATGGCTACCAGTATCTGGTCTACCACCTTGTGCTGGCCCACAATAACCGAACTTATTTCGTGCTTTATGGCGTCTATACCACTGCGCAGGGCATTTAGGTCTATCCTGTTATAAAAACTTATCGATTCGCTCTGCGGTGCAGGAGGCGTTATACTTTCCGGTTGTGGCGGTTGTTGTGGTTGTGTTTGGTTTTCTTCGTGGTTGATGTTGTCAAATTCTGTCATAACCTTAATTTTTCAATGGCGTTATTTATAGCTATTACGTCAGCTTCGGTGCTTGTAAAGTTGTTGCGGTGTTTTTTTATGAGCAATACCGCGCGCTCTATGTCTTCTACCGGTTTCCCGGTTTTTTGGTGCATGCGTTCTATAAAAACTTCGTTCAGCTCATAGGTATCTATAAGATACTCTGTACGTACATGCTCCAGGAAGTAAATAATTTTTTTTGCAATAATGGTATGGTGGTTTTTTTCCTGGAAGTATAGGTTACCTATGGTTTTTGTAAAATCAATAGTAGTATTAGGTACCGGTGGCAGTATGGGCACTACGCGCTGCCTGCGCCTTGCATTAAAGAATATAAATATAAACAGGGCTATTAGCGCTAACCAGAAAAATGCCCTGAATGCAGGCTTGCTGAGGAAGTAGCTTAAAACGCCACGATCATCATCGCCGGCTCCGTTGCCGGTTTGCCATATCAGTTGGCCCACAGGTATTTTAGAGGCTACGTCCTGTACATACTTATAGTTGTTGTCTTTAAGCATATAGTAGTTAGAAAACGCGGCAGGCTCTGTATGCAGCAGTATGCGTCCCTGCCCAAATTTTGCCTCAATAAAATTAGGCACCAGGGTGTCTTTGGTCTTTTGGTACCCCAGTATGGTTATGCTGTCCTTTACAGGGTGTATGCTGTCAAAATACACTCCGCTGGTAGCAAGGGAGTATTCATACTTGCTTATTTTTTTATTTTGTACGTATAGCTGTACGGTGTCCTGTTTTTCAAAATAATTGGTTTGCAGGTGCAGCGTATCGGTTATGATGTCCGGAAAATTAGTCATGGACAGCATTACCGTATTACCATGATTTGCATAGTTAAGCAGCTCGTTTGCCGACTCCGCATCTATGGTATTGGTGTAGTCTATTTTTAAGTAAGAACCGGTTTTGTTGTACTGGTTTTTTTCATAGTTATAGTCGGCATCAAGATATTCGTAAGCAGAGGAGCTGAACTTAGTAATCTCGTGATTGCTGAACAGGCTTTTACTTTCCTCATTAAATACGTACAGCCCCAGGGGTATTTTATCGTATGTTTTGTACGTGGGCGACCAGTCCAGTTTTTTAGGAGCTGCAGCACCTGCTGCAATCATTAACAGTATAATGACAACAAATATGGGGATTATGATGATTAGCGTCTTCTTCATATTACAGGGAGTTTAGGGTTTTCTTAAATGCCTTTTCTGCTTTAGAAAAAGCCTCACTGTCTATTTCAAATTCGCCATACCAGCAATAGTCATATACGTATGACAGGTACTTAAAGTCATCTCTAAGGTTATTGTCTTTAATTTCGTAATAGTAATCAGTATTGGTTTTGTCCCAGTTCCAGTCTATAATACCACGTGCCGAAAGCCTTTTTAACAACCAAAGATAATAATAGCGCACCGCAAGCCTGTAGTCGTTTTGGTCTACGGCAGTAGCGGTAAGTACATTAAAATCCATTTCATGGATGTTTTGGCCTTCTTCCTCGCTCAGCGGACTGATTTTTTTAGAAGAACGCCCAAATATCCAAACGCCTTCTTTTTTCAGTATGGCACGTACTATAAAGTATACGGCTGTTAATACCAGCCCCACTGCCAGGATCCTGAAGAACCATAGCAGAAATAATCCGTCGCCTCCGCCTGATTTACTACCGCCAAACAGGTTGTCAAAAAAGCGTGCTATAGCCCTTAAAATACGTTTTAGCAGGCTTTCGTCTTCAGGCTTCTCGCTGTAGTCAAAATCGTCATCGTCATTGTATTTGTCCTGAAACTTATCTTTAAATTTTCGTTGGGTATATACCGGTGGCGGTAAAGGTTCTGCGGCTTGTTTTGGTGCTTCCTGAATGTAATCTTCGTCGTAATCGTTTTCCACAAAGTTGTCAATTACGGTAGATGCAGCAGTATCTTCAGAGGTAATGGTTACATCGCCACTGTTATTTTGTGCAAAACTGCCTGCCGGTATGCCAAGCAATGCTATGTAGAGTAAAAAACGGGTCACTTGGTTAGTTAGTGTATTAAATGGCTTGTATTGCTTTTTTCATTTTGTGGTTTACCACAGCCGGGTAAATAAGATAGTACCATGAAATTACTGAAAGCGTAAACAAAATTATAAAAATATTAAGGGCAATGGGCATATCGGGCGAATAACGCGTTACAAAACCTTCGAGTATACCTGCTGCAATGGTAAACGGTATGGTGCTGAACCATATTTTTAAGGCGTTGCGAAAACCTATTTTAAGCGATTCTATGCGCGAAAAAGTTTTAGGGAACAATATGGCAGCCCCAAATACAAGTCCGGCGGCGGCTTCTATAACCATACCGAAGATTTCCATGGCTCCGTGTATCCATATACCGCGTACGCTGGCCCAAAACACGTTGTGCTCATAGAAGAAATACTGGAAAGACCCCAGCATTATACTGTTTTGCATTAATATATATGCTGTGCCGAAACCGGCAAATATACCGGCTACAAACTCTAAAATACCCACCTTAAGGTTGTTTACGGTAATGCCCACGGCACCGGCCCAGTCGGCTCCTTGTTTGTACACCGCTACCGGATTACCTTTTTCTATGTTCTCCAGTGTCATGTTTACATAGTGGTCGCCCAGTATAAGGCGTACAAAAGTGCTGTCATGCGAGGCAGAAAATACGCCTATAAACACAAATATGAAGAATAATAGAAAGGCATACAGTACGTAGCGGCGGTTTTGATATACTATAAGGGGCACATCTGTTTTAAAGAACTCCACCAGCCGGTTACGGTCTTCGCGCTTGGTTTTGTATATCTTTTGGTAGGTAAGTGCCGCAAGGTTGTTAAGGTAAATAACCGACTTGCTTTTTGGGTAATAGGTTTGTGCATACGCCAGGTCGTTTACCAGGTGTATGTACAGGCTGGCAAGGTCGTCTGGATTTTTTTTAATTTTCCCCGAAATAGCCTGCTCAAAATCGAGCCATTTTTCTTTATTTTGTTTTATAAACGCAACTTCTCTCATAGTAGCGCTAAAAATAGAAAAAATATGGCACAACTTTCCATAACCACTACACAAAATGTTAATATAAATTTTAATACCGCTGGTCCTGGCGAAAGGGTGCTGGCGTCTATTATAGATATAGGTATTATTTGGGCTTATTATATTGTAATTATAGTGCTGATTATAAATAGTTCGGCGCTTGGCGGATTACTGGATTCTACTGACCAATGGGTGCAGTGGGCTGTGTACACTATTATAGGGTTGCCGCCTTTTTTATATTCGTTGCTGTTTGAAACCTTTATGGAGGGGCAAAGTCCGGGTAAAAGGATACTTAAAATTAAAGTGATAAAGATAGACGGCTACCAGGCCGGTTTTTCAGATTATCTTATCCGCTGGATTTTCCGTACGGTAGAGGTGTCGCCGCCTATGGGGATTATAGGTCTTATAACCATGATTATAAATAAAGAAGACCGCCGCCTGGGCGACCTTGCTGCGGGCACTGCGGTTATTTCGCTTAAAAATAATGTGAATATCAGCCATACAATTCTAAGGGAATTAAGCGACAGTTATGTGCCGGTATATCCGCTGGTAATAAAGCTTAGTGATAACGACGTGCGTATTATAAAAGATACCTATGAAGCCAGCTACCGCCAGGCCGATTTTGCCATGATGCAAAAGCTTCAGGATAAAATAGAAGCCGTAACCGGTATTAAGGCTGTGGGTACCAGTTCTACGGCTTTTGTAGATACTGTGTTAAAGGATTATAACTATTACACCCAAAATATGTAAGGTTTTGTAACTATTGTCTGTAAGAAAATTATAGTGTTAAATATTTGATTATCAGTTGTTTTATTTTGTAATTTCCTGTTTTTAAACAAGAATGCAGGAGAATATGAAGAGGACAGTTTTAACACTATTGCTGTTGCCGCTTGCTACAGTAGTATTTGCACAGGAGGCAGAAAAACAACAACAACCCGTTACAGACAGTATTATTTCTTACAGGGTGTCTATGGGTGAAACTATAATAATGATAGCTAAAAAATATCACATTACCCCTCATGATATTTATGAGCTAAATCCTGCTGCGGTGAACGGTATCCATGAAAATACAATACTAAAACTTCCTAATTATAAAATAGTACACACCGAAGAAAAGAAAAAGCCCAAACCAGCTCAGGCAGTGGCTACTTCTACAGACTAATGCTGCTTTAACTTAAAATTAGAAAATAAAATTCGTAAACCTGCCGTTACATAATGTACCTTTGTTTCGTCTTATGTCAACCATAAAAAACAAGAGATAATGAAGTACATTTTAGCGTTTGCCTTTTCATTTTCGGTATTTTGTTCGTCAGCCTTTGGGCAGGATTACAAAAAACACAAGGTAGCGAAAGGGGAAACGGTTACAAATATTGCGCAGAAATATAATGTTACCACTAACGATATTTTCCGTCTTAACCCCGATGCAAAAAACGGTGTTAAGTTAGATACCTATCTGCTGATACCTAATGCGCCCGCCAAGACACTTCCGGCAGGGACTCAGGTAAAAGAATCTCCTACTAAGGTTACTAATGCTGTGCATACCGTAGCGCAGGGTGAAACCATGTACAGTGTAGCCAAAAAATATGGCGTGAGCGTGGCTGAGCTTGAAAAGGCTAACAGTACCCGTGTAGCGGGAGGGCTTAAGCAGGGCGAAAAACTTGTTGTCCCGGTAAAGGGTAGTGGGGTAGCAGCCCAGGCTAAGGTAGCCGAAAAACAAATTGCCAAAAAACAGGAAACTGCCTATATGTACCACACCGTTGCCGATGGTGATACCAAGTATAGTATTGCAAAAAAATACGGAATGACGGTACAGCTTATAGAAGAGCTAAACCCTGAAGTAAAAGATACCCTGCCGCTGGGCTACAGACTGAAGTTGGCTAAAAACTCGGTTATCGCCGAGGCAAAAAAGCCTGCCGTTGCCGATGCTGTAAAACCTGTGGCTGATAATAGGTATAAAGATTATACGGTGCAGGCTAAAGAAACGTTATATAGCCTAACTAAAGATACCGGACTTACCGATGACGAACTTATAAAATTAAACCCGGCACTAAAAGACGGTGTTAAGGAGGGGATGGTAATAAAAGTGCCTGCACAAAATGTTGCCGCTTTAAACAGGTCTATAACTGATTTGGGTAAAAACCTAAAGAAACAGCAGGATCCTAAGAAACTGGCGCTGCTGCTTCCGTTTAATATGTACAGGCTGGAAACCGATACGGTAAAGGCAAAACTGCTACGCACGGATAAGTTCCTGAACCTAACCCTTGATTTTTATGCAGGTGCCATGATGGCTATAGATTCTGCTAAAACACTGGGGCTGCCGCTTAATGTGGCTATACTTGACGCTAAGGAAACCCCAAAAACATCGGATGTGGTGTCTCTTAAAGGTAGTGTTGCCGATGCTAATGCTATTATAGGGCCGTTTTTCCAGGGGAATGTAGAGAGTACTGCTGCATTATTTCCTAATGCTGTGGTGATTTCGCCGCTGGCTAAGGAAACCGGTACGGCACACGATAATTTGTATTATTCAATTCCGTCAGACGAAACCATGCGCTCTGCATTGTATAATTACCTGAAAAGTAAAGGTGGGAATGTGGTGGCTGTGGTTTCGGCTAAGAAAGTGAGCTCGCGTACGTTTATACAAACTAATTATCCCGACTTTAAAATATTAGATGGTGCCATAACCGGCGATGGTATAAAAGCATTGTTAGTAAAAGGCAAACAAAACTTTGTGATACTGGATACAGAGTCATTAGGTAGTATAACAGGTGTTGTAAAAATGCTGACTGAAATGCAGAAGGATTACAGCATTCAGCTTGCGGTCCCTGATAAAAATGATAAGTATGACAATGACGAGGTAGCCCTGGATAAGCTGGCTAAGCTGAAGCTGTTGTACCCGTCTATAACCCGAGATGTACCTAACGACCGGGAGCAACTTTTTGCCCGCCTGTACCGCGAAAAGAATGGTGTAAACCCTTCCCCTTATGCCGTGCGTGGTTTTGATATAACTTTTGATGTTATAGTCCGTCTTTTCCAGCCGGAGGAGCTGAAAGTGGTAATGACAGCGAAAGCATCGGAACAGGTGGAAAACAAGTTTGTGTACACTGCCGAAAATGGCGGCAACTATAACTATGGTGTATACATAATGCAGTACAACGAAGGGCTTAACGTAACTGAAGCACAATAATTTATTTTCAGCCATTAATTTTACAAATTATCACTAACGGTATTGGTGTAAATTTGCGAAATTAGTGGCTAAAATTTTTTAATACACTCTACAAAAATGACATCAAAAGTAACCTACCTGGGCGACCTTCGCACATCATCCATACACTTACAGTCGGGTTCAGAAATCATATCCGATGCCCCGCTTGACAACAATGGCAAAGGCGAGGCTTTTTCACCTACAGATACTGTGGCTAATGCCCTTGCAAGCTGCATGTTTACCATTATGGGTATAAAGGCCCGCGATATGGGTGTGGCGCTGGAAGGCAGTACTGCCGAGGTAACCAAGTTTATGGCTGCCGAACCGCGCCGTATTTCGGGTATAAAAATTGTTTTTACCCTGAAAAGCGATGCCGATGAAAAGTCGCGTACCATATTAGAGCGCTCGGCCATGACCTGCCCGGTATACCACAGCCTGCACCCGGATATTGAAAAAGATATTACTTTTAACTGGTAATAATGTTTGGTAAAGACCAGCAGAAACAACTCATAGAACTGGCGCACGCCAAAATGCCCTTCGGTAAATACGAGGGGCGTTATCTTATAGACCTGCCCGAATATTACATGGTGTGGTTTCATGGTAAGGGTTTCCCGAAAGGTAAACTGGGCGACCAGCTAAAGCAGGTATACGAATTAAAACTAAACGGGCTGGAGCCATTGATACGCAACATACGCCAGCAGTACCCTAAACCTTAGATAGTGTAGCAATGTGTCAATTACCTGATGTAACAATTGTTGCTGTTTTATACTAAAGCGCGATGTAGTAAATAGTTACATTAATTAATTGATACATTGATTAATTACTTTCTCAATCAATTAATTTTCCTTACTTTTGCCACGTTTTTTACAACAACGACAACAACACAACAGGAGGAATTTATAATGAACCAGACAAAGTATATTTTTGTTACCGGAGGTGTTACGAGCTCACTTGGAAAGGGCATCATAGCGGCTTCGCTGGCAAAACTATTGCAGGCCAGAGGCTACAGGACAACAATCCAGAAGTTTGACCCCTACATTAACGTAGACCCGGGTACACTAAACCCATACGAGCACGGCGAATGTTATGTAACAGACGACGGCGCCGAAACCGATCTTGACCTTGGCCACTACGAACGCTTCCTGAATGTACCTACATCGCAGGCAAATAACGTTACTACAGGCAGGGTGTACCTTTCTGTAATAGAGAAAGAACGCCGTGGCGAATTTTTAGGTAAAACCGTACAGGTAGTACCTCATATCACTAACGAGATTAAGGAACGCATGCAGCTGTTGGGCAACAACGGCGAATTTGATATTGTAATTACCGAAATAGGCGGTACTGTGGGCGATATAGAATCGCTTCCGTATATAGAGTCTGTGCGTCAGCTGGTATACGACCTGGGTGAAAACAACAGTATAGTAGTACACCTTACCCTGGTGCCTTACCTTGCTGCTGCCGGTGAGCTTAAAACCAAGCCTACACAGCACTCGGTAAAAACCCTTATGGAAAGCGGTATTAAGGCAGATATCCTTGTGTGTCGTACAGAGCACGAGCTTTCGGCTGATTTAAGGCAAAAGCTTGCTGCATTTTGTAACGTAAAGAGAGAAGCGGTTATACAGTCTATAGATGCTTCTACTATTTATGATGTGCCAAACCTGATGCTGGAAGAAGGACTGGATAAAGTGGCACTTAAAAAACTGGATCTTCCGGAGCTAAACACTCCCGATTTGGTACAATGGAATGAGTTCCTTTATAAACTAAAAAATCCTAAGCATACTGTAAACATTGGCCTTGTAGGTAAATATGTAGAGCTTCAGGATTCATATAAGTCAATACTTGAGGCATTTATACATGCCGGTGCTACTAACGAAACCAAAGTAAACGTTATTAGTGTACACTCTGAGTATATAGACAAAGATAATGTAGCCGATAAACTTGGTAAGTTAGACGGTATACTTGTGGCACCAGGTTTTGGAGGCCGCGGTATAGAAGGTAAAATAGAAACCGTGCGCTACGCCCGCGAAAATGGTATACCGTTCTTCGGTATATGTTTGGGTATGCAAATGGCGGTTATAGAATATGCCCGTAATGTACTGGGCTGGACAGAGGCTAACTCTACAGAAATGAACGAGCATACGCCTTATCCGGTAATTAATATTATGGAAGAGCAGAAAAACATAATAAACAAAGGCGGTACTATGCGTCTTGGTGCATGGAAATGTGCTCTTACACCGGGTACACTTGCAAGCGAAATATACCACGGACAACCGGAAATTAAGGAGCGTCACCGTCACCGTTACGAGTTTAACGGCGCTTACTTTAACGAGCTTACCGGTGCAGGCCTTAAGGCTTCGGGGGTAAACCCTGATACCGGCCTTGTAGAAGTTATAGAACTAAACAACCACCCGTTCTTTATAGGGGTACAGTATCACCCTGAGTATAAGAGTACGGTGGCTAACCCGCATCCGCTTTTTGTAAGCTTTGTTAAGGCTGCGGTTCAAAAAAAGAATGCATAGACCTGTAAGCTTTAGTAACGGCTGTTGGGCTATCAATTATAAATTTAATAATGGAAGAAAAAAAGTTAGACACTAAAACGCTCGTAGGTTTCGGCCTTATAACTGTTTTGTTGCTGTGGATGATTTACAACAACACAAAACAGGAAGAACAACAAGCTCGTGCTAAAGAAAAACAGGAACAGCAACAAAAAGTTGCCGACAAAAAAGCCAAACAGGCAGATGCCGCTTATACTGCCGCTGCTACTCCCGGAGATTCTGTCCGTGTAGCCCAGCTACAGGGAGCTTTAGGAGCATTTGCATACAGTGCAGGGCTTCCTTCAGCTAAAGATACAGTAACCAAGCTTGAAAATAAATTGGTTAGCCTGTCTGTAGCTAACAAAGGTGGTTACATAAAAGAGCTGGAACTGAAAGGTTTTGAAAAGTTTACTAAAGACTCTGGTAAGCCTGTAGAGCTTATAAAAGATAATAATGCAGCCCTGAACATTCAGTTTAAAACCACTGATAACAGGATACTGAATACTAAAGATCTTTATTTTGAACCGGTTGTAACCAAAGAAGGCGAAAACCAGGTGCTTACTTTAAAACTTAAAGCATCGGATGCACAGTTTCTTGAGTACCGCTACGTACTGAAGCCAGATGAGTATATGCTGGATTTTTCAGTACGTTCGCAAGGTCTTTCACGTGTGGTAGATACCTCTAAGCCGCTTGACATGGAGTGGTCTATGCAAACCTACCGTAACGAAAAGAGCGCTACTTACGAAAACCGTTATACCGACATAGTGTATCTTTATGAAGAAAGTAAAGATGACAAAATGGGGCAGGGCAAGAGCGATGAAGAAACTGTAGATGATGTTAGCTACATAGCGTTTAAACAACACCTGTTTACATCGGTACTGCTTACAGATACCCCGTTTAAAAAAGCGGAACTTAAAGCGGAGTCGCTTATAAAAGACGAAGCTAAAGACACTGTGTTCACCAAGAAATTTGATGCTAAGGTGCCTCTTGCCTTTAAAGGTGGCGAGCTTAATTATAACATGAACATGTACTACGGTCCGTCTGACTACGATATCCTTACAAGCGATAAGTACGAAGGCAAACACCTGGACAGGATTATGCCGCTGGGCTGGGGCCTTTTCGGATGGATGAACCGCTTTGTGTTTATCCCTGTATTTGGGTTCCTAAGCAGCTTTATTTCATCATTTGGTTTGTGTATTATTGTACTTACCATTTTGGTAAGGGTAGTAATGTCTCCTGTTACGTATAAGTCATACGTATCTCAGGCTAAAATGAAGGTACTGAAACCGGAGATTGCCGAAATAAACGAAAAGTACAGCAAAGACCCAATGAAAAAGCAGCAGGAAACCATGAAGCTGTACAACTCGGCAGGTGTAAGCCCTATGGCAGGCTGCTTACCGGCGCTGATGCAGATTCCGGTATTCTACGCGCTGTTCCAGTTCTTCCCGTCGTATTTTGACCTAAGGCAAAAAAGCTTCCTTTGGGCTACCGACCTTTCGTCGTATGACGTGGTGTACAAGCTGCCGTTTACCATACCGGTTTACGGAGACCACATCAGCCTTTTCCCTATACTTGCTTCAGCAGCCATATTCTTCTACATGAAAATGACTACAGGAGACCAGGCTATGAGCGCCCCGCAACAGGAAGGTATGCCGGATATGAGCAAGGTAATGAAGATAATGATTTATCTTTCTCCGCTAATGATGCTTATATTCTTCAACACTAACCCTGCAGGTTTAAGTTTGTACTACTTTATATCTAACCTTATTACCATAGGTATTATGTATGTGATTAAGAACCACATTGTAAACGAGGAAAAGATACACGCACTGGTACAGGCCAATAAGAGCAAGCCGAAAACACAAGGGCGTTTCCAGAAGAAAATGCAGGAAATGATGGAGCAGGCTCAGGAACAACAGAAAAAACAAATCAAAAAATAATACACAAAGCACTCTACGGAGTGCTTTTGTGTTGTAAACCCTTTTTGTGCACAGTGTGGCATATATTTTGGATTTACTGTTACAATAAATTGATTTACTTTAGGTTTTATAAAAAAGAGAAAGACAAACCAATGAAGAAATTTGCATTACTACTTTCGGCTACGCTTATTACGGCAGCTGCTTTTGCCCAGGAGGGGAATAAGAACGATGCGGCTGGCAAACGCCACGGCGCATGGAGCGGCACCTTCGAAGAAAGCAAACGCAAGCGCTATGAGGGTACCTTTGAACACGGAAAAGAAAAAGGTACGTTTAAGTTTTATGACGACACTGCCGACAGTAACCTTATGGCTACGCGTGTGTTTAACGCAGACGGGTCTTGCTATACTACTTTTTTTGACCCTAAGGGGAATAAGGTAAGCGAGGGTAAGGAAGTAAACCACAAGCAGGAAGGCGAGTGGAAATACTACCATTACCAAAGCAAGGCTATAATGCAGGTAGAATATTATAAGCAGGGCTTACTGAACGGTCCGCGTAAGGTATACTTTGAAAACGGTACCCTGGCCGAAGAGGAAAGCTATGTTAACGGACTTAAACAAGGTATCTATAAGAAATATACCGAGAAAGCGGTACTGCTTGAGGAGTCTAATTATGTAAAGGGTAAGCCTGAAGGCCGTGCAGTTTACTATGATAATAAAGGGGAAATAGCATCGGAAGGTATCTATGCCGAAGGCAGGAAGTCGGGTATTTGGAAGTTTTATAAGAACGGAAAGGTAGAGAAAGAGGAAGATATGGATGCCAAATATAAAGCGGTACAAAAGGGTAAGACATCGAATTAAAAAAAACACTACCTTTGTATCGAAATTTTTGAATGTATTTTTAGATGAAACGTGTAGTAGTTGGCCTTTCGGGCGGAGTGGATAGTAGTGTGGCGGCGTACCTGCTAAAAGAGCAGGGGTATGAGGTTATCGGCCTTTTTATGAAGAACTGGCACGACGACAGCGTAACCATATCTAACGAATGCCCGTGGCTGGAAGACAGCAACGATGCGCTTTTGGTGGCCGAAAAACTGGGTATACCGTTCCAGACGGTAGACCTTAGTGAGCAGTACAAAGAGCGTATTGTAGACTATATGTTTAACGAATACGAAAAAGGCCGCACGCCAAACCCAGATGTACTGTGCAACCGCGAAATTAAGTTTGACGTGTTTATGAAAATAGCCCTGAGCCTGGGTGCTGATTATGTAGCTACAGGCCACTATTGCCGTAGGGATGTAATAGAAAAAGACGGACAGGAAGTGTACAGGCTGCTTTCGGGTGTAGACAATAATAAAGACCAGTCGTATTTTTTGTGCCAGCTTTCGCAGGAGCAGTTGAGTAAGGCGCTGTTCCCGATAGGGGAGCTAACCAAGCCGCAGGTGCGTGCCATAGCTGCCGAACAGGGGTTGATTACTGCTGAGAAAAAAGACTCGCAGGGGCTTTGCTTTATTGGTAAAGTACGCCTGCCGGAATTTTTACAGCAGCAACTTCAGCCTAAAGAAGGTATCATTTACGAAGTAAACGCTGATTTGCCCTTGTACTCTGAGGCAGAACCTGAGTTTGCCACCGTTGAAGAACAACTGGCTTTTGAAGCCAAAAACATAAGCTATAACCCTACAATGGCTAAAGTGGTGGGCAAACACCAGGGCGCACATTATTATACCATTGGCCAACGTAAAGGGCTTAATGTAGGCGGTACCAAAGAGGCACTGTTTATAATAGCTACCGATGTAGAAACCAATGCCATTTATACAGGTCAGGGGCACAGCCACCCGGGCTTGTTCCGTAAGGCGCTGTACATACAGGAAAGCGAAATTCACTGGGTACGCGAAGACCTTGCGCTAAAAGACGGCGAAACCATGGAAGTTATGGTACGTATTCGTTACCGCCAGCCGCTGCAAAAAGCCACGTTACATAAGTTTGATAATGGTATGTACATTTCGTTTGACCAACCGCAAAGTGCCATTACGGAAGGTCAGTTTGCCGCTTGGCACATAGGCGAGGAGCTTGTGGGTAGCGGAGTGATTTCTTAAAGAAAAAAAACGTATATTTATACTATGGAATCTTTTCAAATAGATATACTAAACCCTAAGGCTATTGCCCTGCTAAATGATTTAGCGGAGCAAAAGCTTATTGCTATGAAACCTACTGGTGGTAATACGTTTTTAAGTATAGTTGAAAAGTTGCGTGATAAGGCCTCAAAAGAAAAAGTTCTTACCCCGGAAGAAATTGAAGCAGAAGTAAATGCTGTGAGAAATAAAAGGTATGAAAAATAATAAGGTTAGGCTTATTATTGATACAAATTTATGGATAAGCTTTTTGCTTTCTAAAGATTTCTCGAAACTAGATGTACTCTTCGATAATAGTAAGATTGTATTACTTTTTAGTGAAGAGCTTTTAGATGAATTTACAGAAGTAGCGAGACGCCCTAAATTCCAAAAATATTTTAGTCCTGATATCTTAGAAGATATGCTGAATGCTATAAATGAATATGCAGAATTCATATCGGTAATATCAACTATAGCGCTCTGCCGGGATGAGAAAGATAACTTTCTGCTTGCATTAGCGTGTGACGGCAAAGCTGATTATTTAATTACAGGTGATAAAGATTTACTGGTATTAGATAAAGTACAGGAAACTAAAATAATAACCATGAGTGATTTTTTAGATTCTCAGAAATAATTATCATGTTCTTAATTGGTGCCAGCTTGTGGGCAGCGGAGTGATTTCTTAAATTGATTAATGTAATTTCATTATATTTATGCCTGATGCAGAGATGTGTCAGGCATTTTTAATTTTTTAAAATGAAACAATTATTTACGTTATTACTATTATTCATCTTTTGTAGTGTAATCGCTCAGGAAGAACGGATAACTGTTCCTGATTCGTGGTTGACCGAAAATCCAAAATTTAAAAATCAGGGAGAACAAGAAGATTTCTGGGCATGGAGACTTTTTCAAAAGGAATATAAAGTTGAGTCTTATGAGCGTTTTGGAGGTGAAATTTCTAATATCAAAAATACTTTCTTCTTTGGTAAAATTTCTTTCCTGACTTGTAATTATTATAAGCCGGGACTTGAAGAGATATTTTTTCGAGGATTTTTTTATCCGGGATTACTCAAAGCTTATAGTTTGAATATTACTGATTTGCAAGAATTGAAGTTTCTGAGTACCTCACCTACAATTAAACGTTTCAGATTTTGGCTACTTAGAGAAAACTTTGCTAATCCTCAAGTATTCTTTTTCGAATTACAAAATGAAAATGCAACTATAGATACTTCGTTGCAGGATTTTATTAAAGGCGCCAAACTTACCTTTGTAAAGGAAGGATGGATAATTATTTAAACTCATGCTCTACAACCTACATACACACCATTACACTAACAACCCCGATGTTTTTGAGGTAGTGAACAAATACCCTTATGAGGCTATTGATGTGCCACAATTTTCTACCGGAATTCACCCGTGGCATATTGATGTGGATAAGCTCTACGAGCATCTTGCCATTATAGAACAACGCCTTCAATTGCCCGAATGCCTTGCGTTGGGCGAGTGCGGACTGGATAAACGCATTGAAATTCCGCTTGATGTACAAGTTACCGTGTTTGAAAAACAATTATTGTTAGCAAAAAAATACCAAAAACCTGTAATTTTGCACCTTGTTGCTGCATTTCAGGAGCTCGTTGAGATAAAAAAACGCCTGGATGTAGATGTACCTATGGTGGTTCATGGCTTTAGCAAGAATGCTCAGGTAGCTAAACAACTGCTGGATAACGGTTTTTACCTTTCGTTTGGCAAGTACTTGTTGCGCAACCCTGAGTTGAGCGAGGTGTTTGCTTCGGTGCCTGATGACAGGTTTTTACTGGAAACCGACATGATAGAGGAGACCCTGGCAGAAGTTTACAACAAAGCAGCAACAGCAAGAAACTGGGAAATGGATACGCTAACCGCAAAGGTAGCGGCTAACTTTAAACGTATATTTATATAATGGCAATATGGCAGGAAAGGGCCGAACTGTTGTTTAAAACAGAAGGCCTTGAAAAACTTAAGAATTCTAAAGTAATGGTAGTGGGCCTTGGGGGTGTGGGTTCGTTTGCTGCCGAATTTATAGCCCGTGCCGGTGTGGGCAACATGACCATTGTAGACGGCGACACGGTAGACATTACCAATATTAACCGCCAGCTACCGGCACTACACAGCACGGTGGGCGAACCTAAAGTGAAGATAGTAGGCGACAGGCTTATGGATATAAACCCTGAGCTGAACCTTACCCGCATAGAGGAGTTCCTGTCTCCGGAGCGTGCTTTTGAGTTGGTAACACCTGAGTTTGATTACGTACTGGACTGTATAGACAGCATTACGCCTAAATTAAACCTGATTATAGCTGCCAAGCGTAAAAAGGTTAAGATAATAAGTAATATGGGCGCAGGGGGCAAATATGAGGCTTCTAAGGTACGCGTAGCCGACATCAGCAAGACCGATGTATGCCCACTGGCAAAAACGGTGCGTAAGCGTCTTAAAAAGGAGGGCATTACCAAAGGGGTAAAAGCGGTGTTTTCGGTAGAGACACCTGATGAAAGCAGCCTTAAGATGACTAACGGACAAAACTTTAAAAAGTCGTTTTTTGGTACAAACAGCTGGATGCCGGCGTTGTTTGGCTTGCATGCTGCCGAAACGGTAATATGCTACCTGCTTAAAAAATAAGGTTTAAATGTATTGGCGTATTACTCGCCTTTTATAATAAAAAAGCAGCACAAACATTTCGGTTGTGCTGCTTTTGATTTTTGTAGAAGATAATTATTGAATCGCTTCTTCTTTATAGGTTATTTTTCGCTCTATACTAAAAGTAGGTTTGTCAAAGATAATTACCGATTTTTTAGTCCAGTTGTTATTGCTGTCGTAGGTGTAAATGTATTTACGGTCTTCCAGTACTTTTCCTGATGCATCTGTAGTGCGCACCGAAACAAGGTTGCCTTTATCGTCGTACACATTGGCTATGCTTATTTTAGGCGATCCTTTTTTCTCGCGTTCCCACAGTGTTACATTTTTGTTTTTGTCGTATTTGTACTCATCTGTAGTTTCAGAATTGTCGTAGCGCTCTATGGTTATGTGCCTGAAAACATTATCGGCAGCGTCATAGATAAATACTTCGGTGTACTCGGGTAGCCCTTTGTCATCTGTTGTTTCTTTCTTAATCAGGTTTTTCCCTTTGTACTGGTAGGTGGTTTTATAGTTCAGCTTTTCTTCGCTGTAGCGGCTTTCTGCAACTTTCTGGTTGTCGGCATTGTACTCGTATTTTGTTTTTGCCTTTATAATTTCGGTACCCATATACAGGTTTTCGCCTATAAGGTTCCCGTTTTTATCATACATGTAAGAGGTTTTATCCAGAGCGTTGTCCTGGGCACTGTAGCTTACTTTTTCTACTGGTTTGCCGTTCTCATATTTGTAGGTTACCTTATCCAGTTGGCTGTTATCGGGATTACGGCGAATGGTGGCAAGAATGTTATCTCCTGCGGCATCCCACTGGTTTTCGGTAACAATAGACGGCACACCGTTTAAAAACTGTGTGCGCCTTAATAGTTTTTCCCTGTTGGCAAATGAAGACTCTTCAAAAGCCTTATTACCCTGCCACTTTTTCTCTGATATTAACAGGCCGTTTTCATCAAAATAACGGTCGGTATCGTGTTCAGAGGCCACTTCATTACCGGGCTCATTTTTCCCGTCGCTTACTATGTACGATTTTTCAGAAACCGAGGTAACATTTCCTTTCAGCTTGTAAAAATCAAGGTCGGTTTTTTCGGGTTTGGCTTCAGCTTGGGGTTTCTTTTCATCTGCGCACGATGCAAGCAGGAATAAGGAAAGCGTAATATACAGGTATTTCATTTATAGTTTGTAGAATTTGTTTAATGCCAAAAATCTGTCTTTTTTATGAGAAAGTCAAATCACATCCAAAAATATAATTGTATTTGGAAGAATAGAATTAAGCAATATCTAATAGACGATATGCTTTTATGAAAAATCCTTTTCTAATTCTGACATCATCTCATCAAAATCTATTAAAGATTCAGGATGTTTTCTGATATACTCCTGCCTTTTTTGTGTTTCTTTTATCTGCCATGAGGGGATTTGAGTAAGGCTATCAGCAGAAGAAAAATGAAAGGTAGTTTCCATAGCTAAAGCTTTTTACCAAATTTACTAATAAAAGATATACGGTAAAATAATAAGCCACGAATTACACTAATTTTCACCAATTGCGTAGTGAATATAAGGTAATTCGTGGCTAAATTTATTTAAAAGAGAAACTCTTAGTTTTCCATGTAGGCCTCTATAGGCGCACAAGAACAAACCAGGTTACGGTCGCCATACGCATCGTCTACGCGGCGTACTGCAGGCCAGAATTTGTTCTCCTGAAGGTACTCCAGCGGGTAGGCTGCTTTTTCACGGCTGTATGGAAGGCTCCATGTATCAGCAGTAAGCATGGCAAGCGTGTGCGGAGAGTTTTTCAGTACGTTGTTCTTGTCTTCGGCGGTAGCTTCGTCAATTTCCTTACGGATAGAGATCATGGCATCGCAGAAACGATCCAGCTCCTCAAGGTTTTCACTTTCGGTAGGCTCTACCATCAGTGTGCCTGCCACAGGGAATGATACCGTAGGCGCGTGGAAACCGTAGTCCATAAGACGTTTGGCTATATCTGTTACCTCAATACCGTTTGCTTTAAACGGACGACACTCAAGAATCATTTCGTGAGCGGCACGGCCCATTTCGCCAGTGTATAGTGTATCAAAGTGGCCGGCAAGGCGCTCTTTAATATAGTTAGCGTTAAGGATAGCGTGCTCTGTAGCGCTTGTAAGGCCTTCGGCACCCAGCATAGTGATGTAACCGTAAGAAATAAGGCATACAAGGGCAGAAC
Organism: Flavobacterium sp. RHBU_3; assembly: GCF_046613565.1. Classification (NCBI taxonomy): domain Bacteria; kingdom Pseudomonadati; phylum Bacteroidota; class Flavobacteriia; order Flavobacteriales; family Flavobacteriaceae; genus Flavobacterium; species Flavobacterium sp. RHBU_3. The sequence continues at coordinate 292,770 of NZ_JBKJHC010000004.1, forward strand.
CCCATGGAGCAGCCGAAATAGCTGTAATGGCCTTATCGCCACCTGTAGCCACAACCGGGTTGGTAGGCAGGAACGGTACAAGGTGCTCCGCTACACAGATAGGGCCAACACCGGGACCACCGCCACCGTGAGGGATGGCAAAGGTTTTGTGCAGGTTAAGGTGACATACGTCGGCACCAATAGTAGCAGGGTTGGTAAGGCCAACCTGAGCGTTCATGTTAGCGCCGTCCATATAAACCTGTCCGCCGTTTTCGTGGATTATCTTGGTAAGCTCTATGATAGAAGCCTCGTATACACCGTGGGTAGACGGGTAGGTAACCATAAGACAGGCAAGGTTGTCCTTGTGTAGTTCTGCTTTGGCTTTAAGGTCTTCTACGTCTATGTTTCCGTTTTCAGAAGTTTTGGTAACCACAACCTCCATACCGGCCATGTGAGCCGTAGCAGGGTTAGTTCCGTGAGCCGAAGCCGGGATAAGGGCAATGTTCCTGTGGCCTTGTCCTATAGACTCCTGGTAAGCGCGGATAACCATAAGGCCTGCATACTCACCCTGTGCGCCACTGTTTGGCTGTAGGGTAGTACCTGCAAAACCTGTAATTACGTTTAGCTGCTCTTCCAGTTTTTTAAGCATGGTTTGGTAGCCTTGTGCCTGCTCAAGCGGAGCAAAAGGGTGAATGCTGTTCCAGCTTGGTAAGCTTAGCGGAAGCATTTCAGCCGCAGCGTTCAGCTTCATGGTACAAGAACCCAGAGAAATCATACTGTGGTTCAGGGCAAGGTCCATGCGCTCCAGTTTTTTGATGTAGCGCATAAGAGCCGTTTCGCTGTGGTATTTGTTAAACACCTCGTGCTTAAGGTACTCGCTGGTACGTGCAAGTGTTTCAGGGTAACTTACAGATGCAGTTAGTTCGGTAACTGTCTCAGCAGTTTTTCCGGTAACTTCAGCAAATACCGCTATAATATCGTTAACATCGTTTACCGATGTAGTTTCGTTAAATGCTATGCTTACGGTGTTTTCGTCTACGTAGTAGAAGTTGATTTCTTTAGCTTCGGCAGCAGCCTTAACTTTAGTAGCATCAGCTTTTACAACAATAGTGTCAAAGAAAGCAGTATTGGTTTGGTATACACCAAGTTTGTTCAGGGCATCGGCAGTAGTTGCAGCAGCAGCGTGTACTTTACCGGCTATGTACTGTAGGCCTTTAGGACCGTGGTATACGGCATACATACCTGCCATAACAGCAAGCAGTACCTGCGCAGTACAGATGTTAGAGGTAGCTTTTTCGCGTTTAATGTGCTGCTCACGGGTTTGAAGCGCCATACGCAGTGCACGGTTACCGTTAGTGTCGATAGTAACACCAATGATACGGCCCGGCATAGAACGCTTGTATTCTTCTTTTGTAGCGAAGAATGCAGCGTGAGGTCCGCCGTAACCCATAGGGATACCAAAACGCTGTGTAGTACCTACAGAAACATCAGCACCAAGCTCGCCCGGTGATGTAAGTACTGAAAGGCTTAAAATATCGGCTGCAATAGCAGTTTTTATTCCGTTTTCCTTAGCTTTGGCAATAAAGCCTGCATAGTCGTATACCTGGCCATATTTGCCCGGGTATTGTAGTATGGCACCAAAGAAATCGGCTGAGAAATCAAACGTTTCGTGGTTGCCTACCACAAGCTCTACACCTATAGGGGTAGAACGGGTTTGCAGTACGCTAAGGGTTTGAGGAAGTATTTCTTCGCTAACGAAGAATTTGTTTACGTTGTTCTTTTTCTGGTCGCGTGTACGCACATCAAAAAGTAATGCCATAGCCTCGGCAGCGGCAGTACCTTCATCCAGCAACGATGCGTTAGCTATTTCCATGCCTGTAAGTTCTATTACAGTAGTCTGGAAGTTAAGCAGCGCTTCAAGGCGGCCCTGTGCTATTTCTGCCTGATACGGAGTATAAGCAGTATACCAGCCCGGGTTTTCGAAAATATTACGCTGAATAGGTGCCGGTACAATGGCAGGGTGGTAGCCCAAACCGATGTACGACCTGAAAATTTTGTTAGTGCGGCCCAGCTTAGTAATATGGTTCATGTACTCATACTCAGTAAGCGCAGGCTCCAGGTTTAGCGGTGCTTTCAGGCGGATGTCGTCCGGAAGGGTTTCGTAGATCAATTGGTCCATGTTTTCCACGCCAATTGTTTTAAACATTTGTTGGAGGTCAGCCTCCCTTGGCCCAATGTGCCTCAAAGCAAAAGCATCTGTTTTCATGTTGTGTTGAGTGCGTTGTTTTTAAAGGCACAAAATTAGTCATTTTTATTCAAATTTTTATCTGCACAACAACGTGATTTTGTGAATTTTTCAACACAAGTTAATAACCTTTGTGATATTCGCTAATTTTGTAAACATGACGGTACTAAAACGATTGTTTAGCTTTTACATCCATGCCAGCATCCACGTATCGGTTGCTGTGCTGAGCCTTGTATTAATGACGTTCCATATGTTTTCATTGCCGGTAAACGCTTATATGGCGGGCTTTGCATTCTTCGGAACGTTGTTTGGGTACAATTTTATTAAATACGAAAGCCGTTTCAGGTACAGGCTTGCGCTAAGTGCATTTCATAAGGCTGTGCTGGTTATCAGTGTTTTGTCATTAGGGGCAGGGGCGTGGTGCTTTTTTATGCTTTCGGTAAAAGCACAGCTTGCCGCGCTGATTTTATTTGTGTTTGCGGTGCTGTATGCGGTGCCGGTTTCTTCTAAGGGTAACCTGCGCAACCTTGCCGGGATAAAAATATACATAGTGGCACTATGCTGGGCGGGGGTTACCACCCTGATGCCGCTGCTTAATGCCGGACTGGATTTAGGGCACGATACCTGGTTGAAGTTTTGCCAGCGCTTTCTGCTGGTTATTATCCTCATCCTGATTTTTGAAATCATCGACCTGAGTGTAGACGACCCTGCACTGAAAACCGTACCCCAAAAAATAGGCATTAAAAATACCCGTTTGCTCAACCTGTTTTTACTGGCGCTGTTCTATTTCCTGGAGTTTTTTAAAACCCATACCGATTTCCACCAGCTGGTAGCCAATGTAATGCTGCTGCTTATGGTGGGGTTGTTTACGCAGTTTGCCACCCCGCAACGCTCTAAATACTATACGCTGTTTTGGGTGGAGAGCGTGCCTGTGTTTTGGCTTGTGTTATTGTTGTTTCTGGATAGGGTGGTGTAATATGCGCTATCGAATTCCCACCCCGCCCTGCAGGCACCCCTCCGAAGGAGGGGAATTGTAGTACAGGAACAGTAGAGTGGTATTCCCCTCCTTCGGAGGGGTGCCTGCAGGGCGGGGTGGGAGTTACAATAGCTAAAGCATCTGCTGAATAGTATTGACTGGAAATCCACGCTACCTAATTTTTCAATATCTTGCGTTACTTTTTACAGCCATCATAATAAGATCAGATATTTATGAGAAATTTTACCTGTTTACTTGCTTTTGTATTCTTTTCATGTGCCAAAAATGGCAATTCAAATCCTGCAAGGCAGAATGAAATAAATGCAAAAGGTGTTGATAAACAATTTGATTCGGGTAGTCAGTTTGCCTTTTTTCATGAGCTGAAAAGTAACGACAGCGTACTGCTTGGCAAAGCTTATGTGGCGTATAAGAAAGATTCAATATTCGACAGGCTTATTATATTGGGAGATAAAAATGATACTCTGTACAAAGTGGATAAAAGTAAATTATTTACTGTAGAGGGCTTAGACACTGTGGTAAATCCCGATGGCTTTTATGGTTATAAAAGCGTATCGAAAGGCAACGACCATTTTGTAATAGTTATGGCAAACAAAGATGGTAATGGAGCATCTGATGACATTGAAATTGCATGGAATTACGAGAAAAAGTGTTTTGAGATTTTAAGGATACCATAGTGTAATCCGCTTTATTGCATTAATAGTTAATAATGTTTCTGATAGCTTTTTCAGCAGTATTAAACTCAAATCCGAAGCCACTTTTAAGTAACCTTACCGGTATTACACTGCACTATCGATGTATGTGTATGGATGGAAAAATTATAAACTAAACTTGAGAAATTATGTTTTCAAAAGATGTAAAAAAGTTATGTTTCGATTTATTGAAAGAAAAATTTGTTCCTCTGGGTTATAAGGCAAACAGAAAAGGACAGGAATTTATAAAGCCCAATGATTTTGGCTTTGACGGTATGTTTTTTAGCACGGCTGAATATGCAGGGCTTAAACGGTATGATATTAAGTTTTTTGTTGAAGTAAGAATAGAAAAAATTCAGCAATTAATAAATCTTACAAATGAATTTGTCAATGATACACAGCAATTCATAAATCCAACGTGTATAGTCAATATTGGAACCTTTACAGGTAATCGTACTCTAAATTTTGAAACATTTTCTCCTGAGGATGTTGAAAATGCTGTAGAAACGTTTTGGAAAATATATAACGATTACGCGATTGAATTTATTAAAAAATGTTATGATATAGATTTTTTAAATAGTTTTTATGCAAAATATGCCAATATGTCTAAAGATTGGTTTACAGCAGCGAGTTGGTTTATTGCTGCTCCCACTGTGGCTTATCTGGCAAATAAAGAAACATTTCCAGAATTCAGGAAGAAGTATATGGTTTATTTAACTAATGATTTAAATTTTCCTGAAGACAGGCTAAATGAAATAAACGAATATTTAGATAAGATATCGGAAGCTGATTAACATTTATGACCAACTCAAATTATATCCCGCATGGCATTAACAAGCTATGCGGGATTTTTTAGATTTACTTCAAGCGGATTTGGTTTGAACGGCATGGAGTGCCCCAGTACTTTCAGTAGGCTGTCTATGCCGTAGGTAACGGTTTTACTCTTGTGGTCTATCAGCGCAATTTCGTTACGGGCGCGGTCGGCATCCACAAAGGCGCAGCTCTCTGCGTTGAGGTCGGCATAGGGGAGGCGGCCGTTTTCGTCGAGCATGCCGGTTTTTACAAAGCCTGCCGTGTACGCCCTGCACAGGGGGCAGTCTTTATCGTAAACCAGGGTTTGGTGTCTCAGGGTTTTCATAATCTTACATTTTAAACACTATTTTGTCTTCAGTAGCAGTTTCTTTGGCTTTGCGTTTTCCACGGAAAAAGAAATACAGGTTAAGGAACAGCATAATGCCCAGGTAAATGCTAAAGCCGCCTATCTTATAGCTTAGTGCTTCTACCAGTTCCTGGTAACTGTCCTGGTAAAGGTTGATACGCAGTATCATCAGTGCAAAACCCAGGTTAAGCAGGTAAAACCCGGTTTCAAAAAGCTTGTTGGTGGCATCGGCTATTTCGGTACGGCCTTTAAAAATATCCAGCATAAATATGCGTGCGTTTTTAAACAGGGTTCGGCTTACAATGAGCGTAAGGGCTATGGCTACGGGCAGGTAAATAAAATAACCGATAAGAATTTTTGAAGTTTCCATATATAAAAGATTTTATAGTTAGTGAATGAGTTTTTTAAGGTAACGGGTTAGTATAAAAAGGTTGGTATAGTGCAGTATGGCAAGCAGTAAAATGATATAACCAATGCGACTGCTAAGGGTAACTGTTAAATCGGTAACTGTGTGTATTTGTTTCCAGTTAGATAGGGTAGTGGCGGCGTAACCAATGTTAACCAGGTAGTAGCCTGTAAGCAGTATGCGGTTAATGCGCAGGCAAAGCTCCTGATGCCCGGGTATAAGCGACAGCACGTAGGTGTTACCATTGCGGTAGCAGATTCTCCCTATTACCACAATAATGTAGACTGTGCTGAACAGGAAGATGCAATAGGCAAGGAGGTTAAGGTTCATGGCTAAGGTACTTATTCAGTTTATTGGTAACATACAAAAAGTAACAGGCTACCGTCATGGGAATTAAATAAAGGGAAATTATTGCCACTGCCGGAGTGTAAAAATCAGTAGCCCAAGCACAAAAAACAATAAATAAGGCAATTGCAGCAGCAGTCCAATAGTTTGTTATTAGTTTTTTATGATGCTGATCTAATTCTTTATAGTAAATGACAGAAATAATTACCGCCAATAAGAGCTGTAATGGACCTAAAACAATCTGCGCGTACATACCAAAAAAGATAGATATGTACAGCAGGAGTGTAGCCCATGTAGCGATTGAGTTAATTGTATGGATTGTTTTCATAATATTGATTGTTTTAAACTTTCAAAAATATTTGAAATATGTGTGTAAAATTTTTTAGCGCATTATTTTCATAACCAGACGTGCTATCCAGTTGTCTTTGTGTTCAGTAACTTTTTCTATCATATTGTCGGCTTTCAGTACAAAATCGTACAGCTTGGCGGTTTGCTCCCTAAAGGTTTTGGCCTCGGTAGAATGATCCTCGTTAGAAAACGACGATACATCTTTAAGTACCTTAAGGGCAGGTTTAATTTCGCGGCGGCTACGTTCCTGGGCTATTTTCACGGCAAGTTCGTCCAGGTCTTTTTCGGCTACAAAGAACTCACGGCGTTCGCCCGGTTTCAGCTCTTTATAAATAATGCCCCAGTCCATTAGCGAGCGAAGGTTCATGCTGGCATTACCGCGGCTTATGTGCAGCTCCTCCATAATTTCCTCCATACTCAGGGCTTCGGGCGCTACCATAAGCAGGGCGTGTATCTGCGCCATGGTTTTGTTTATACCCCATTGAGAGCCTAATGCGCCCCAGGTTTGTATGAACTTATTTTTAGCTTCTCCGAATTCCATGTACCAAAGGTAAGTAATTGTTTTTAAACTTTCAAAATATTTTGAAAGTTATTTCGAAAAAATATGAAGCCTGATCTTAGTTAACCAGCAGTTTGGTAGCTCTTATTTCCTCTAAATATACCACTGATTTTGGCATCATATAGCGCGGTAAATGCTGTATGGCCCAGTTATTAAAATCTTTTTTAGCCAATTCTGATGTATCGCGTAACACTACTTCGGCAAAAATAGCAGGTACAGCATCGTTACCCATAGTGCTTCCGGCTTTTACCCAATTTACATTGGGGTGGGTGTATAATATATTTTCCAGTTCTAAGGGATAAATGTTTTCTCCACCAATAACCATCATATCGTCTTTACGGCTTTTGTAAAAATAAAAGCTTTCAGAATTTTTAGTTACAATATCTCCCGTGGCATTGTAGCCTTCCTTATTATCATCTGCTGCCCAAGGGCATTTTACCAGTAATTCTCCGCTATCAGATATTTTTGCCTCAATACCATGCATCATACGCCCAATTGTTCCCGGATGTTTTTTTAAATCGTCGGGTGTAGCTATAGTACATACCCCGGTTTTAGATGTGCCATACATATTGTAAAGCTGTATGGTGGGTATTGTATTGATTTGGTTAACAACATGGCGGGGTAAAACATCGCCACCGGTAATTATTTTCACATTAAGTTTATCTACGTTATGTAGCTTCTGTAGCATCAAAGGCACTGCAACCCAACAATCAATACCGTTTTCTAAGAGTTTCCCAGTTTTGTCTGCATCAAACTTTCGGGTAAGCCGTATATTCTTGCCTAAGAACACAGATAATAAAAAGGCTGCCAACCCATAGCCATGAAATAATGGCGTAGATACCAAGACAGCTGTGTTTTCCTCAAGCTTAAGCGTTCGGATTATTTCAGCCAGCGGGCTTAAAAACGGTAATACAGTAGTTTTTCGCTTTTCTTGGCTCGGCACACCTGTAGAACCGCTGGATAGTATTGTAATGTTGCTTTTTCTGCGCCAAGTTGTTTTTAATTCTTTACTTTCAGGAATATCACAGGTGGTACATAAAACAGGAATATTACAATTAATAAAATGCATTTTCAATTCCGGTTCACATATAATCAGGTGTGGCTTTGTTGATGATATAAAGTCCTGGTAAAATTGAGGTGTTTGGTTGGGGTTAAGTAAAAAAACATTAGCACCTGTGCCGGACGCACCAAAAAGCAGTGTTACAAATTCGATGGAATTGTGGCTTATAAGGAGTACCTTACTTTTTGGGGTAATATTAAACGTATTGTTTATAAACCGTGTAGTGCTTGTACTTAGCGCGTAAAGTTGAGCATACGAAATTCGTTTTGTGTCATCTTCAAGGTATGCTGATGATGTACTTGTAAGCATCGATTTAAGTAGGGCGGGCAATGTAAAACCGTGGCTGTATACAGCAGGTAAAAGGGCGGTTAAGCGTTTTAATCCAATGGCTTTTATGTTAGAATACAACGTTGCCATTTATTTCTTCAGGCTTATTAAAGTAAATCTTTCCCAAATACGCCTGCCAAAAAAACCGGCAGTTTGTGCCATTACAGCCCACCACGGTTTGTAATATGTATTGTGTTTGTATAACAGCTTTGCTATTCTTACAGCTGCCTGTTGGGGTGTCATAGCCGGATAGTTTTCATATCTTTTGTTAGGGGCTATCATTCTGGTACGTACAAGAGGGAAATATGCTGTTTTAGCATTTATTCCCATGCATTTCCACTCGGCCGCATTGCATCGGAACCATTGGTCAAATGCCGTTTTAGAAGCTTGGTAAGCCGCCCATTTTGGCGCAGAGAGTAACAGCACATTAAGTGCCGAAACATTTACAATTGTGCCTTTTGAATGGCTTAGTAGCGGTGTAATGGCCAATAATAATTTTACAGGCGCCAGATAATTTAGTGTATTGGTGCGCGTGTAATCATGAAACCGGTTTAATGATTCCTGTAACGACCGCGTAATTGATTTTCCTGCATTTGAAATAAAAATATCTATGGTATCTAATTCTTTCAGGTGTGTTATTACTGCATCAATTTCGGCATCATTATACAAATCTGCCACGATAGCAGTACACGTGGCGCCGTTTTCTTGTATGGTTTTACAAAGCTGGGCTAATTTTTCTTCAGTCCTGGCTATCAAAATTAAATTCGGTTGGTACTTTGAAAGTAAAAGCGCCGTTGCCTCACCAATGCCAAATGTTGCTCCTGTAATTACTATGGTTTTATTACAAACAGCTTTATTAAGAGCGTTAGGGTTTGCAGCTACATGTGGAAATAATAAATGGGTAAGTAAACGTGCCAAATGCTCTTAAGATTGAAGTTGCTTATATTTTTTAAAGGTATAAAAAACTCTTTTACAACAAAACCCTGATGCGCATACATGGGCGTGATGCACTATTTTTCGCTTTTGTGTTTACTTATGTTTAGCTAACTACGAAATAATCCCGTAAAACTTAAACTTGCCGTTTACCTTAACAAAGCGGAAAGCTTGGCGCATGCCCGGGTGCCCTTTAGAAAGTTCGCCCGGCAGGTAGGTGTCTACCCATACATCATAAACTTTTACTTCCTTGCTGTTCTTAAGTCCAGGCACGGTCATGTTCTTCATCAATGCCGAACTGAATCCGTATCCTCTTTTTGCAAGGGCCTTATACAGCGCCGACTGCTTAAAACCTTTGGCTATGCTGCCAAAGTATTCGCCTGCGGGTACAAAGAAAGCGCTTGGGTTATAATCGCCGGCTTCGGCACATTCAGCGCATTCAATTTTAGATAACGAAACCGCAACAAATTTAGCCTGGTCGCCTTTGGTCAGGGCTTCAATAAGGCTTATAAAAGCTTTATCGAGTACATCCCATTCGTTAGCAGCCGGTTTGGCAGGAGTGTTTTGAGCTAAGGCAATGCCTGAAATAAAAAAGAATACAATTGCAAGTCGTTTCATGCTGATAGTGCTGTTTTACGCGGCTAAAATACACATTCCTGTAAAATAAAAACGCCGGTTAGTACCAGCGTTTCTTATTTTTTTTCGATTCTGCCGATTTCCTCGAATTCGAGTTACCCGGCTTTGATTTGCCACTTCGGGCGCCGCTGTTGTTATTACTAACGGATCCGCCCCCCGGCTTATTATTGTTAGGATTCTTTTTCTTATTCCTAAAATCAGGCTTGGCACCTTCAGGCTTTACTTCGTCGCTGTAAGGATAAGGGTGGCCGTCTATAACCTTTATCTTTTGTCCTATAAGCTTTTCTATATCCTTAAGGTAAGGCAGTTCGTCGCGCCCACAGAATGATATGGCAAGGCCACTGTTACCGGCACGTCCGGTACGCCCTATGCGGTGTACATAGGTTTCCGGGATATTTGGAAGGTCAAAGTTTATAACGTAAGGCAGGCTCTCTATATCTATACCGCGCGCTGCAATATCAGTAGCTACAAGCGCAGGGATTTCTTTGTTCTTAAATGCATCGAGCACGCGCTGGCGGGCACTTTGCGATTTATCGCCGTGTATGGCACCGCTTTCTACACCGTGTTTTTTTAGTGCCTTAACTACGTTATCGGCACCGTGCTTGGTACGGGTAAAGATAAGTACGTTGTTCAGGTTTTCGTTGCGGATAAGGTGGTACAGCAGCTTGCGCTTGTCTTCCTTGCCCACAAGGTACATATGTTGCTTTACCTTCTCGGCAGTAGACGATATTGGTGTTACCGATACGTATTCGGGCTTGGTAAGGAAACTGTCGGCAAGTTCGCGTATCGGCAGTGGCATAGTAGCCGAAAACAGTAGTGTTTGCCTGTTATCAGGGGTAAGCTTTATAATCTTTTTTACGTCGTTTATAAAGCCCATATCCAGCATCTGGTCGGCTTCGTCCAGCACCAGGTGGTGCATGTGGTCCAGGTTAATGAACCCCTGCTTGTGCAAATCCAACAGGCGGCCCGGAGTGGCTACCAGTACATCAACGCCTTTTTTAAGCTGGTCTACCTGTGGGTTTTGGTTCACACCGCCAAAAATGGTAAGGGTACGTATGTTTGTATACTTGGCATACGCATCAAAATTTGTGGCTATTTGTAGTGCCAGCTCGCGGGTAGGGGTTACTACCAGTGTACGAATGTATTTTACCTTTTTTGCAGCACCTACAATAGGGTGCAGGTTGTTTATGATAGGTATGGCAAAGGCTGCAGTTTTTCCTGTCCCGGTCTGGGCACAGCCTACAAGGTCTTTACCGTCTATTATTATAGGAATAGCCTGTTGCTGTATGGGTGTAGGTGCTTCATAGCCTTCATCGGCAAGCGCCTGCTGCAACTGGCTTATTAAGTTTAAATCTTCAAATTTCATTCAATGTAATGCCGCTATACAGCGGCTTTAAAATTAGCCTGCAAAGTTAGGCTTTTTATTTGTATTGTAGGCTTTTATGCTACAAAATTGTAAATCAGTGTTTTAATCTTTTTTGCTGAACCTTGCGGTAAGCTCTTCTACTACCTCTTCGGTACGTTTGTTTTGCGCCTTTTTTTGCAGTCGGGTAGGGGCTGCGGCACGTACATCACAATCGGTAATAGCGCAACTTTCGCAGGTAACCCCCACCTGCATACGGGGTATAGGATCTTTTTTAAGGAAAGGTACTTTGTTTACCAGGTCTTTATTGTGCAGTATGCCCAGTGCTATGCTGCGGTATTTGCCGTTACGAAACGGGTCTTCCATAGATGATGACAGCACCAGGTATTCGTTTTCGGTATTTACATATTGCGAAATCTGTGCCCCAAAGGCTGCCCGTGTTTTTGTTGCGGCTATTTCCTTAAGGGTGCGCAGGCCTACCCATCGGCGGCAGTAATGGTCGTTGTTTTCATTGGCATGCGGTTCCTGCAGGTTAGTAATGTGCAGTTCCTTTTCCAGTCTGAAATCATCAGTTGCCGGATTGTGGGAAAACCTCAGGAAGAAAATGTTCCGCATGTTAAAATCCTTAGGGAGTATGTTGGTTAGGCGCTGGTAGAAGGTTTCGGGCGAACCGGTAAACTGTTCCATCATGTTTTGTAGCAGCTCGGGTTGCCATTCGTCCAGGGCCAGGAAGTCCTTTAGCAGGTTTACAAGCTTTTTGCGCGGAATAATCAGTGCGCCTGCAAAATACGATGCAAAGAAGTTATTAAGCACCTGGTCAAAGCTGTCAAACTTTATCCACGAAAACGTGTACAACCTGTCTTGTATGCCCAGGTAGTTGTAGGCTATTTCCTTGGCATAAATAAACGTTTTTTGAGAATCGTCTACCGAGTGGCTCAGTAGCAGTGTTTTTGTTTCCGGCACAAAAACCGAACGCAGGTTGGTTAGCTCTCGGTACTGCCCCAGCGCATCGTAGTTAAAACTATAGCCGTATTCTTCGCGCAGTATGTCTTCCAGCTCCTGCGGGTTTATTTTTTCGTCGAGGTTTATGTTGTAGGCTTTGGCAAACAGCTCTACCTTTTTTTCCAAGTCGTCAAAATAGTTGTTTTGTGCTTCCTGGTACGAGCGCAGTGCCGCCAGGAAAAAGCTCTCACGGCTTAGGTTATAGTGCTTGGCTATTTCTATCAGGGTACTGATAAAGGCATTTACCTTAACGGGAGCCTCTGCTATAATGTCTATAAGGTCGCTTTCGCGTATGCCAAATAAATCCAACGGGATTTCTTTCAGTAAGCGTGATTGCAGTATTTCGCCTATGGGGGCAAGGTTTTTATCCAGCTTTAACGATACCAGGTGGTCGTAGGTGGTTTCCAGCGCATCGGCTATTTGCAGGATTTTGTCGCGCTTGGGGTATTTTTTACCTTTTTCTATTTCATTAAGGTACGATTTAGACAGGCCTGTCTTTTTGGATAGCCCAAAAAGCGACAGGTCTTTTTCATTGCGTACCTGCTTCATTTTTAACCCGAATATCAGGCGTATGTATTCTTCTTCAACCATAAATGCAAATATTACATTTTTTTGCGAAAATACAATATTTAGATTATTTTTTAAATTTAGCGAACGTTCGCTTGTTTTGTAAAAATTTATTTTTTAATATTGCCTTGTACTTTAACCCAAACCTCTTATAAGTATGGAAACGAACATAAAAAAAAGTGAAGTAACTGTAACCGGAAATGCTTACAGCGAAATACTTACCCCAAGGGCGCTGCAGTTCCTTGCGGCACTGCATGAAAACTTTAATAATAAAAGACTGGGGCTGCTTACCGATAGGGAAGCACGCCAGCAGGAGTTTGATAAAGGCGCCTTTCCGTCGTTTCCTCCTGAAACTGATTATTTGAGGAACGGAAACTGGACGGCTGCAAAACTACCCGAAGACCTGCTGGAACGCAGGGTAGAGATAACCGGGCCTGTAGACCGTAAAATGGTAATTAATGCACTAAACAGCGGAGCCAGTGTTTTTATGGCCGATTTTGAAGACAGCTGTTCGCCTACCTGGGCTAACCTCATGGAAGGGCAGCAAAACCTGCGCGATGCCGTAAACAAAACCATAAGCCTGGAACAAAACGGAAAGCTGTACAGGCTAAATGATAAAACAGCGGTACTGTTGGTGCGTCCGCGTGGGCTGCACCTTGTAGAAAAACATATCATAGTAAACGGCCAGCCCATGAGTGCGTCGCTGGTAGATTTTGGACTGTACCTGTACCATAATGTACAAACGTTATTACAACGTGGTTCGGGTCCGTATTTTTATTTGCCAAAACTGGAACATTATAAAGAGGCACGGTGGTGGAATGAGGTTTTTGTATTTGCTCAGCAATACCTCAATATTTCGCGTGGTACAATAAAAGCCACCGTGCTTATTGAAACCATCACAGCAAGTTTCCAGCTCGACGAAATTATTTACGAGCTGCGCGAACACATAGCCGGGCTTAACTGCGGCCGCTGGGACTACATTTTCTCTTACATTAAAAAACTGAAAAATCATCCGGGCTTTATTGTGCCGGACAGGGATCAGGTAACCATGGTGTCCCCATTTATGGCTGCCTATTCATTAAGGGTAATACAGCGCTGCCACAAACGCAACATCCATGCAATAGGCGGTATGGCAGCGCAAATTCCCGTTAAAAATGATGAGGAGGCTAACAATGTTGCTTTTGCCAAAGTAAAGGCAGACAAGGAACGTGAAGCCAAAAACGGTCACGACGGTACCTGGGTGGCACACCCGGCACTGGTACCGGTAGCTATGAAGGTGTTTAACGAAAACATGCATACTAAAAACCACATTCATATTAAACGAAACGATGTGGTTATTACCGAGCAGCAATTGCTTGAAATACCTAAAGGCACCATCACCGAGGCCGGAATACGCAAAAATATTAATGTGGGTATACTGTATGTAGAAAGCTGGATAACCGGTACCGGGGCGGCTGCACTGTACAATCTTATGGAAGATGCCGCTACAGCCGAAATATCGCGTATGCAGCTATGGCAGTGGATTAAAACTGGTGTAACTACTGATAAAGGAACACACCTTAGCCCTGAACTCTACGAGCTTTGGGTAGCTGAGGAGCTGGATAATATTAAGGAGTATGTAGGCGCAGCGCGTTTTGAAAATGGAAGGTTTGATGAAGCTGTGGTTATTTTTAACAAGCTGGTGCTGGCCGATGTTCCGGCGGAATTCCTTACCCTGGAAGCCTACGATTATATAGACTAAAACAATTGTAACCCAAACCCAATAAAAAAGCCTGCCGGATGCGGCAACATACGGCAGGCGTGTTTAAATAACTAGCAATAATCATTTAAAGCAAAGCAAAAGTATGAAAACGGAAGAAAGAATTCAAGCGTTAATTACCGATTGGCAAACAAATCCACGCTGGAAAGGTGTAGAAAGGCCTTATACGGCAGAGAAAGTAATTGAGCTTCAGGGCTCTTACCAGCTGGAATACTCGGTGGCCCGCCGTGGTGCTGCCGTACTTTGGAACAAACTAAATAACCAACCGTATGTTGCAGGTCTTGGCGCCCTTACCGGGAACCAGGCCATACAGGGGGTAGAGGCAGGTCTTGAGGCTATTTACCTTAGCGGATGGCAGGTAGCAGCCGATGCTAACCTGGCCGGTGAAATGTACCCGGACCAGTCGCTTTATCCGGCTAACAGCGTACCGGCTGTAGTAAAACGTATAAACAACGCCCTGCTGCGCGCCGACCAGATACAAAGCGTAAACAAGATAAGCCCAAAGAAGGATTACCTTGTGCCTATAGTGGCCGATGCCGAGGCGGGCTTTGGGGGCAACCTTAATGCTTTTGAACTGATGAAAGCCATGATAGAAGCGGGTGCAGCGGGGGTACACTTTGAAGACCAGCTTTCTTCTGCAAAAAAATGCGGGCACTTGGGCGGTAAGGTATTAGTGCCTACCCAAGAGGCTATAAACAAGCTGGTAGCAGCGCGCCTTGCGGCCGATGTTATGGGAGTGCCTACCCTTATTGTAGCCCGTACCGATGCTGATGCGGCCAACCTGCTTACCAGCGATGTGGACGAGCGCGACCGTAAGTTTATTACCGGAGAGCGCACATCGGAAGGATTCTTTTACGTAAACTGTGGGGTAGAGCAGGGTATAGACCGTGGACTATCATATGCGCCGTATGCTGATTTGCTGTGGATGGAAACCTCTACGCCCGAT
Source organism: Flavobacterium sp. RHBU_3 (assembly GCF_046613565.1). Classification (NCBI taxonomy): domain Bacteria; kingdom Pseudomonadati; phylum Bacteroidota; class Flavobacteriia; order Flavobacteriales; family Flavobacteriaceae; genus Flavobacterium; species Flavobacterium sp. RHBU_3. The sequence goes on from NZ_JBKJHC010000004.1 coordinate 308,090, forward strand.
CTTGACCAGGCACGCCGCTTTGCAGAGGGCATCCATGCGCAGTTTCCTGGTAAAATGCTTGCTTACAACTGTTCGCCATCGTTTAACTGGGCTGCAAGGCTTTCGGTGGCCGAAATGGAAACTTTCCGAGAGGAGCTTGCTGCTATGGGCTATACGTTCCAGTTTATAACCCTTGCCGGTTTCCATGCGCTTAATACCAGTATGTTCGAGCTGTCTAAAGCCTATAAAGAGCGCGGTATGGCAGGTTACAGCGAACTGCAGGAGCGCGAATTTGCGCTGCAAAAAGATGGTTTCCGTGCGGTAAAACACCAGAATTTTGTGGGTACCTCATACTTCGATGCCGTACAGGACACCGTAACCGCGGGTATGGCATCTACTGTAGCAATGAAAGATAGTACCGAAACCGCCCAGTTTTAAAACCAGAGCGTTTAACATTCTGACATATAATCTGATTTTATTTAGTTGATTTGGAAAAGTCCTGCCTAATGGCAGGATTTTTTTTGGTTTAAGGTGTCGCGATTATGAAATTGTAGTATTCCGGCCATCCATATTCTATCTGATGGTGTAATAGACATCGTGTATCTTCCTTCGGGTATTAGCGCCGAAAACGGACTTTGTGCAAAAAGCGATGATGTAAATAGTAGTATCAGAATAAGTTTCTTCATAAAGAGTTGGTTAGGGGTATAAAGGTACTTAAAAAACGAAAAATCCGCCCCGAAAGTATCAGGGCGGATTAGTATTATTTTAGACTGTTAGAATTTTAGACCATTAGATTTTGCCTGAGTAAAGCTCAATCTTAAATCTACAATCTTCAATCTGAAATTAGATGTGTATCACCTCGTCATAAGCGGCAGCGGCAGCTTCCATGATGGCTTCGCTCATGGTAGGGTGCGGGTGAACCGACTTAATGATTTCGTGGCCTGTGGTTTCAAGCTTACGTGCTACAACAGCCTCGGCTATCATATCGGTAACGCCGGCGCCTATCATGTGACAGCCCAACCATTCGCCGTACTTAGCATCGAAAATCACTTTTACGAAACCATCTGCATTACCGGCAGCCTTAGCTTTACCTGAAGCAGAGAACGGGAATTTACCCACTTTAATTTCGTAACCTTTTTCTTTAGCTGCTTTTTCGGTAAGACCTACAGAGGCAATTTCAGGTGTAGCATACGTACAGCCCGGAATGTTACCATAATCAAGTGGCTCTACATGCAGGCCGGCGATTTTTTCAACACAAAGGATACCCTCAGCCGAAGCTACGTGTGCAAGCGCCTGGCCCGGAACTACGTCGCCAATGGCATAATAACCCGGTACGTTAGTTACGTAGTATTTGTTTACAAGTATCTTATCCCTGTCAGTAGCAATACCTACTTCTTCAAGGCCGATGTTCTCGATGTTTGATTTAATACCTACAGCAGAAAGCAGGATGTCTGCCTCAAGAACTTCTTCGCCTTTGGCAGTCTTAACGAATGCCTTAACACCGTTACCTGTAGTGTCTATGCGCTCTACAGAAGAGTTAGTCATTACATCGATGCCTGATTTTTTCAGTGAACGCTCAAATTGTTTTGATACATCCTCATCCTCAACCGGAACTACGTTTGGCATAAACTCTACTATAGTTACCTTAGTACCCATAGAGTTGTAGAAGTGTGCAAACTCTACGCCTATAGCGCCCGAACCTACAACAATCATGCTCTTAGGTTGCTCTGGCAGTACCATGGCCTGACGGTAACCTATCACTTTTTTACCATCTTGCGGCAGGTTTGGCAACTCGCGGCTGCGTGCACCTGTAGCAATAATGATGTGGTCGGCACTGATTTCGCTTACTTTACCGTCGGCATCAGTTACTTCCACTTTTTTGCCCGGTTTTACTTTACCGTAGCCGTATATAACTTCAATTTTGTTCTTTTTCATAAGGAACTGTACGCCTTTGCTCATGCCTTCGGCTACGCCACGGCTACGTGCTACTACAGCGCCAAAATCCTTGTCAAACTCCTTAACGGTAAGTCCGTAATCAGCAGCATGTTTCAGGTAGTCAAATACCTGAGCACTCTTAAGCAGTGCTTTTGTAGGTATACAGCCCCAGTTAAGGCAAATCCCACCAAGGTTTTCTTTTTCTACAATGGCTACTTTAAAGCCCAGTTGCGATGCCCTAATGGCAGTAACATAACCACCCGGGCCGCTGCCCAATACAATGATATCGTATTTCATTAGCTTGTAAATGTTTCTCGTTAAAATTTGTGCGCTACGAAATTAAGGATTTATTTGCAATGGGGGAAATGTTTTCGGGATTGAAAAATTGAAAGATTTGAGGAGAGGGAAATATTGTATTTTTGAAAAAACCTTCTAACATGATACAAATTAACCAAAATGAAATCCATGTGGATTTTAAAAAGCATATTGATATTGTTGATAATAAAAGAATATTATTCACGGCTCCTTTCGGTACGGGAAAGTCAACCATGCTTGAAAACTTTTTTAATGAGAATACTCAAGATTATTTTGTTTGTAAGCTGTTACCTATAAATTATTCTGTTGCTTCTAACGAAGATGTTTTTGAGTTAATTAAATATGATTTACTTACATATTTAATGGCTAATTTTTATGATGAACTAAATCTCGAAAAAGAAGACTTCTCATTACTATTGAGAAGCCAGATGTTTATCATGGAGCGGCTTAAAGTAATGCCGCTTTTAAGCGCAATACTTGGCATGAATGAAAAGATTGGCCAACCGGTTGTAAAATTACTTGAAGCCATGGAGAGCGTGATTAAGGACTTCAAAGCCTTTAGTAAAGAAATAAAAATTGATGAAGAAGATGATATTGAAAAGTTTATTGCATCGATAAAACACACTAAAGGCAATATATATGAAATGGATGCAGTTTCTCGTTTGATAAATGACCTGCTTCAAAGGGTAAATTCGGGGAGAGGAAATTCTAAGTCTGTACTTGTCGTTGATGATTTAGACAGATTGGATCCTGAGCATATTTTTAGATTATTCAATATATTTTGTTCCCACGACGATACTAAAGGAATAAATAAATTTGGTTTTGATAAGGTTATTTTTGTTTGCGATATTGAAAATATTAGAAAAATTTACCATCATAAATATGGGTTTGAAGTTGACTTTCTTGGATATATTGATAAGTTTTATTCAATCAGGCCATTTGAATTTGATAATAGGACATATGTAAGGGAAAGTATAGTAGCATATGTATCAAAGATAAAATTTGGAACTAATTTTCCGAAATTTTATCAAATAGAAAAGGGGCATCGGCTTTTTGAAACTTTGACTGCTATTTTTCTCTCATTGTTGGAAGCAAAAATCTTAAACTTAAGAATTTTAAATCGTGAAATAGTTTATGACGAATACCCAACATATAGAGAAAATAGTAAACTGCATAAAGTAAATAATTTTCCAATGTTGGTGATTTTCAATTTACTTAAGATTTTATTTGGTTCAAGCGAAGTCACTAAGAGTAAACTAAAATACCTTTATGAATATTATGATGGGGATAATTACTCAAATAATAGCGACATTCAACACTATAGTTATGAAAATCTTCAAGACTTGGTATTTTTTTGCCTACCATTTTTGATGAAGATGCCAAACTCATCGGTTAAACAAAAAGAAAATGGAACGAAAATTCTATTTTCTGAAAAGTATAAGTGTTATATACAGTTTAGTAATTTTTCAGAAGGTAATATGATTTTTTTTCATTTTTATAAAGCTACATTACATGATGCTGATGATAGTGAAGAATATATCTTTAATGCTTATCAACTGCTGTATGATGTATTTGAATTTTGTTTGCAAAAGAATTATTTAAGATAAAAAAAACCGCTTCCCATTGGGAAGCGGTTTCACGGTCAATTTAAACCCTAATTATTAGTAAACCAGTTTTACTGAAAGTTCAAACTCATCGTAGATAGCTTTGTCGCCAATACCTTCGAAGAAGCTTTTAGAACCGTATTTGATGTCGTATTTAGTCCTGTCTACGTTAAATGCAGTAGAAGCAGCTTTTTGGCCTGTAGTAAGTTCAAAAGTTACAGGGTTAGTTTTACCTTTAATAGTAAGGTCTGCAGTTACAGTGTATACGTTTTTAGATTTTTCTTTTACTGAAGTAAATACAAGAGTAGCAGTAGCGTATTTGTCAGTACCGAAGAAATCGTCAGCTTTAAGGTGGCCTTCAAGTTTCTCTTTACCTTCACCGGCTTTAAGGTCAGTTACGTTAATAGAGTTCATATCTACTGTAAATGTACCACCGGTAAGTTTACCTTTAGCAAAAGTAAGTGAACCTTCTTTGAAAGAGATAACACCACTGTGCTGGCCTGTTACTTTTTTACCTACCCAGTTGATAGCGCTGGCTTTTACGTCGATTTTTTTAGTTTGTGCAGTAGCAGTAAGTGCAGAAAGGGCTACTACAAAAGCGATAGCAATAGATTTTAGATTTTTCATCTGTGTTAAAAATTTAGGATTTAAAATTGTTTTTAATTTAATAAATAGTCGTTTTATAAAGTTATAAAGAGCTCGCCTTCCGGTTTGCGTACTTTCTTAAGGTGTTGGTTAGCATCCTCTGCGTGGCGGTATCCTATAGTAGCTACTAACGATGCGTTAAGGCCTTTTTCGGTTAAGCCCAGTATTTCATTAATAGTAGCGGCATTAAAGCCTTCCATAGGGGTAGCGTCTATATTAAGCAGGGGAGCGGTGTGTATAAGGTTTGCCAGTGCTATATAGGTTTGCTTGGCAGTCCAAATGTTTTTTTGCTCATCGGTAAGCGTACCCAAAAAGTTTTTCAGGTAATCGCCTAAACCGGCTACGGCCTCGGTAGGTACACCGCGTACTTCGCTTACATTGGCTACATACTTGTCTACCTGGGCGTCGTTTACGTTTACTTCATTTGCAAAAATCAGTATGTGCGATGCATCCCTAAACAGGTTTGCGTTATTCCCTCCGGCGGCTGCGGCAAGTTTTTCTTTCATTTCCTGGTTGCCCACTACTATTACCTTATAAGGCTGTAGCCCTACAGACGATACGCTTAGCTGTATCGCTTCTTTAAGGTAGGCCAGGTCTTCGGCAGATACTTTTTTAGTAGTATCGTATTTTTTTACGGCATAGCGCCATTTCTGGCTGTTAATGTATTCTTTCATTTTATATAATGTAAACGTGTGTGTTGTGTTAAGCTGTACGGTACTTTTGTAACAGGTATATTAATTGCTGTAGTTCTTCGGTAGTAAGGTTGTTGGCAAATTTGCTTTCGGCCTCTTCCACCTTGGGGTCCAGTTGTTGCAATAATTCAAGGCCCTTTTCGGTAATGCATATCTCCATCTTACGGCGGTTATCAGGGCATACCTCGCGGCTAACAAGATCCTTAAGCAGCAGCTTGTCTACCAGGCGGGTGGTGTTGCTGGTACGGGCTATCATACGCTCCTGTATTACGCCCATGTTTGCCGGCTTGCCTTTTTGTCCGCGCAGAATCCTAAGCACGTTAAACTGCTCGGGGCTCAGGTCGTAGGCTTTCATTACCTCAAGGGTATTTTCGCCTATAAGACGGTTTGTGTAAAACAAGTTCATTACCACTTGTTTTTCCGGGCTCATGTTAGGGCTCTTTATTATCTCTTCTATCTTCATTGCAACAAATGTTAGTAAATTCAACAATTGTAATTACAAAATTTGTATATACAAATGTATGTCAAAATATAATCACTTTTACAAAACGGGAGTTAATAATTTGTTAACGGTATTTAAAGGGGGATATAAAGGGCAAGTTTGTAGTAATTTAAGACCTGCTTAGGCAATAAAATATTTATTATGAAAAAACTTTTTTTTGCAGCTGCGGGCGTAGTTGTAATTGCTTTTTTATCAGCGTTTTCGGGCACTCCCGTTAAAGGTGAGCCAAAACCGGTACAGGTGTTTACTAACGGAAAAACTACAGTAAAAGCATACGAATGGTCGGGTTTAAGCTACTTTTTAAACCGTGATACCGATACTACTTATGTGGTTAATTTTTGGGCTACGTGGTGTATTCCGTGCGTGGAAGAGCTGCCAAACTTTGAAAAACTTGCCGAAAAATACAAGAATGAAAAGGTAAAAGTGATACTGGTAAGCCTGGACATGCCAAAAATGGCACAAAACCGCCTGCTGCCTTTTATAGAAAAGAACCAGCTGAAAAGTAAGGTAATATTAATGCGCGACCCGGACCAGAATACCTGGGTGCCTAAGGTGAGTACCGACTGGAGTGGCGCCATACCGGCCACCGTTATATATAATAAGAGGAAACGCAAGTTCTACGAGCAGTCGTTTTCATTGGCCGACCTTGAACTGGAATTGAACAATTTTAAATAACAGACTATATTATGAAAAAAGCTTTCAAATTTTTGTCGCTGTTCCTGGTAGTAGGAGCGCTTGCGGCTTTTACAACAACAGATACCGTTGCCGGATATAAAGTAGGGGATACCGCTGCCGATTTCAGCCTGAAAAACGTAGACGGTAAAAAGGTAAGCCTTAAGGATTTTAAATCGGCTAAGGGGTATATCGTGGTGTTTACCTGTAACCACTGCCCGTATGCTAAGGCGTATGAAGACCGCATTATAGCGCTGGACAAAAAATACAAATCGCAGGGTTACCCGGTTATTGCTATTAACCCTAACAACCCGGATAAGGTAGCCGACGACAGTTTTGACAACATGGTGGCCCGTGCCAAAGAAAAACACTACAGCTTCCCTTACCTGCTGGATGAAGGCCAAAAAGTGTTTCCGCAGTATGGCGCTACTAAAACACCACACGTTTATGTGCTTCAAAAAACAGCTAACGGCAATGTGGTAAAATACATAGGTGCTATAGACGATAACTACGAAGATGCTGCTGCTGCCAAAGAAAAGTATGTAGAAAACGCGGTTAACGCACTACTAAAAGGTAAGGATGTTACTGTAAAAGAGACAAAAGCTATTGGCTGTTCTATAAAAGCGTAATACATTTGCGGTATCAAACAAACAGCAAAAAATGAACTTATCTCAGGAACAATGGTGGGAAGGCACACAGAATGAAGCCGATGCGGTTATACTGGATGTGCGTACTCCCGAAGAATGGAACGACGGTATTATACCGGGAGCCATTAATATAGATATTTATCAGGGGCCGGCTTTTATGGAAGCCATAGGCGAACTGGATAAAGATAAAAGTTATTATGTATACTGCCGCTCGGGGGCGCGTAGTGGTAATGCCTGCAACATTATGGGGCAGCTGGGCTTCCTTAAAGCCTACAACCTTAATGGCGGTATTATGAACTGGGATGGCCCTGTGGTACAACCATAATAATGTTATTGTCTTAAAAAAATAACAGGCTGCTTATCTTATATAAGCAGCCTGTTTTGTTATTTAGCGGTAACCGTACCCTCGGGTGTAACTACCAGCATGGTATAAATCCGTTTAGAGTAATTCAGGCTCAGCATTAAATCATGCCTGTGCTTCTCGTTTGGTATATTTTCTATGGTAGCTTTACTCCTGTTGTAAACAAGGTTAGCCAGTGCATTAAGGTTTTCCGTCGTTTCAAAATCTTTGCACGTAGATAACAGCTTATAAAACGAATTGAAATTTGGCACTAAGCTGCTTCGTTTGGCTTCCTGTTGTAAAAAGGCCATTTTCTGTGTATTATTATAGGTGTCCTTTATACGTGCACATATAATATCGTACCACATGCTGCTAAGCGTGCCGGCATACGTACTTTCGGCGGCGGCCATATCTTTTTTATACATTTTTTGCAGTTGTGCTACGCTATAATCCTTACAGTTAGTATATACTGTACAAATGCGTTTGTTTACCGGTATTTTCATGGCATCCCATTGTTCTGTCTGCATAGCAGATAGAGCGGTCTGGTCTGCGGTACAGCCCGTAAGCATCATGCTCACTACAGCCATTAGTACAATAACCTTCTTCATAACCTAAGGATTAGATTTTATTTTCGGCACTCATAAGCATGGTAAAGTTGCGTTTTGCTATTTCCAGGTTACGGGTGTATCGACCGGCACGTTCGGTATCGGTAAGCTTTAGGGCTGCAATTTGTTTTTCATTCTTTTTTGCAATATTGTCGGCTAATGTTATCAGCTCATCTTTGGCAGTAAAGTCGCTGCACTGATATAGCAACATGTATACGGTATCATATTCTGCCAGCAGAGGTTGTGCATCATCGGCCTGGTGTTTTACAAAGGTTAGCTTGTCGGCATCGGAACCGCTAAAGTACAAATGCCCAAAAATATGCCGTACCCAAATGTTGCGAAGGGGTTCGTCATAACCGGGTTCTGCATTGGCTATATCTTCGTGGTACATTTGCTCCATTTCGGCGAGCGAATAGTCGGTTCTGCCTTTCTCAAACATTTTGTTCACCTGCATTCCTTTTGGTATAGGATCTCCCACTACGTGGTAAGATACTTTTGCCTGTGTATCGGTTTGGGAAATGTTTTCGCGCTCGGGTGAGCAGGCTGCGGTAAGCGCTATAATGGGTAGCGCCATACCTAAAAAGTAGTGTTTCATAATTGGGTTTAATTGGTAAGTGGATAACAACCATAAACTTACGTAAACAAAACGAACAATAAAAGTTAAAGTTTATGTTAATGTTTTATTGCGGTTATCTTAAAATAGTTATCAACAAAAACCATGTAGTTAACGATTTCGTAAATCCATTTAGATAATTTGGCAAATATTTTAGCAATTTTGGCGTTCATTTAATAGAATGATACTACAATCAGGCATTATCTTTGTATTACCAAATACAAAGGCAACGACCAAAACTAAAAAAATGCCTGAAGTATATTTTGTTTGTATTTAAAAACTGGTGCTATGAACATTAATACCATAAACAGCGCCCTGGCCCCCCAAAGGGAAAAGCTGTTAAACCATCCACTTTACGAAAGGGTGAAGACTGTGGAAGACCTGCGTTATTTTCTTGAAGGACATGTATATGCCGTGTGGGATTTTATGTCGCTATTAAAGGCATTACAAGCCAAGCTTACCTGTACCACGGTGCCGTGGCTGCCGGTGGGTAACCCTGAAATACGCTACCTTATAAACGAAATAGTACTTGCCGAAGAAACCGATATTAATATTGAAGGTAAAAGGCAAAGCCATTTTGAAATGTACCGCGATGCCATGCTGGCCAGCGGAGCCGACGTAGATGGTATAGACAGTTTCCTTGCTGATGTAGAGGAAACCCAGAATATTTTTGTATCTATTAAAAAGAGCCCGCTGCACGATAATATTAAGCAGTTCCTTGATTTTACCTTCAGGGTAATAGACGAAGGTAAGCCTCACGAAATTGCAGCTGCATTTACCTTTGGGCGTGAAGACCTGATACCGGGTATGTTTACGGAGATATTACGCAATTTTGAGGCTAATTTCCCGGAAACCGACCTTAGTAAACTTATATACTACTTTGAAAGGCATATAGAGCTTGATGCCGATGAGCACGGCCCTATGGCTATGCAAATGGTAACTGAACTATGTGCTAATAATCCTGAAAAGTGGAACGAGGTACAAGAAATTTCTGTACAAGCCCTTGAAAAACGTATAGGTTTATGGAATGCCATAGAAGAGAAAATGATGCATAACCATATGGCGTCTATTTAAATTTTAAATAAAAAGTTGTAATATGCTGAAGCTGCACTGTTTAGTGCGGCTTTTTTTAATTTTTTTTCCTACAAAATTTGACTTTTACAAATATTGAATGATATTTGCAGCAAAGGACCTGATAAAACATTTATAATCAATTATTGCCAATCGCCCCATGAAAAAAATTACCTTACGCTCATGGATGGTTGTTGCTGCCGGTTTAGTAACACTTGGTGCCTCTGCCCAACAAAAACAAACCAAAGTAAAGCACACTGCCATACCTAACTATGCAAACCATTGTGGTACCACGGTACACACAGAACGCCTTAATGCAGCTACAAACGGAAAATACAATGACCAGCAGTTTGAAAGCTGGCTTGCCGGAAAGGTAGCCGACCTTAAAGCCCGAAATGCTGCATCTAAATCAACGCTAAATACAAATACTGTAGTTACTATTCCGGTAGTAGTACACGTAATACACGACGGAGATGCTGTAGGCACCGGAGAAAACATTAGCGCGGCGCAAATACAATCGCAAATTACAGTACTTAACCAGGATTACAGCCGCCAGGAGGGAACTAACGGGTGGAACGATAACCCTGTGGGTGCTGATATGGAAATACAGTTTTGCCTTGCCCAGCGCGACCCGAACGGCCTTGCCACTACAGGTATTGTGCGCTACAATATGGGTGATGCAAATGGTTTTGAAATGACCGAGATGGACACTACCATAAAACCGGCTACGATTTGGGATCCGGAACAATACCTTAATATATGGGTGGTAAAAGATATATACGTTGAAGTGTTTGGTGTACAGTTGCCACTGGCAGGGTATTCTGCTTTCCCTACAATGTCTGGCCTTGATGGCCTTGACGGCCTTAGCACTGAAGCAGATGCAGACGGGGTAGTAATAGGAAGCATGTTTTTCGGTTCGCACCAGATATATCCTGAAGGAACATATGATGAAACGAGGAACCTGGGGCGCACAGCTTCGCACGAAATAGGACACTTTTTCGGACTTAGGCATATATGGGGTGACGGTGACTGCGATGTAGACGACTATTGTGAAGATACCCCGGTAGCAGCAGATGCTAACTCAGGCTGTGTTGCCGGCACCGACAGCTGCCCGGACAGCCCGGGACTGGACATGATAGAAAACTACATGGACTACACTGACGATATGTGCCAGAACATTTTTACGCAAGACCAAAAGCTGCGTATGCAGGCGGTATTACAAAACTCGCCAAGGAGGTCTACCCTGGCAAGTTCATTAGGTTGCCAGCCGGGTATTACGTATGATAACGACGGCTCGCTGAACATTAATGCAGTAGATATTGCCGGATGCAGCACTAACTACACCATACGCCTTAACCTTGCCAATGCCGGTAACAGCACGCTTACAGCTGCCGATATTAATTATGATATAGACGGTACACCATTAACCTATGTATGGACGGGCTCTTTAGCGCCGGGTGAAGAAACTGAAATTCAAATACCTATGGAAGGTGTTGCGGGCAGCCACATGCTAAATGTAAACATACTTACGGTTAACGGTGGTGGTGACCAAACAGCATTAAACGATACTAAATCGAGAGCATTTTCTATTACTGACCCGGTTACTGCTATAACACAACAGATTACATTAACCATTCAGGCAGACGACTGGGGTGATGAAATAGCCTGGACACTTACAGGCAGTAACGGATATTCTTTATCGGGTGGTCCTTATGAAGATAACTATCTTGATGTACAAACCATTACCGTAGAGCCAAATGTATGCTATACCTTTACTATCACCGACGAATATAACGACGGTATCTGCTGTGCAGAAGGTGAGGGGTACTATCTTATAAAAACTGCCGAGAACGTAGAGCTGGCTACGGGGGGTGATTACGGCTCAGGAGAAACGAAAACCTTTGGTATACTTGAGGAGGTAAACGGTGTAGACAGCAACAAGCTAAACAGCGTAAGGTTGTTCCCTAACCCTGCTAATACCACGATTAACTTTGAAATTCCTGCTAATATGACAAATATGCCGGATAGCTATACCATATACAACAGCCTGGGCCAGGTAATGGGTAATGGCGCTGTTACTGCAGGCAGGCAATCTGTTAACGTAGCAGGTTTTGCAAACGGGGTTTACTTTGTAAAACTAAACGGAAGCAACAACAGCCAGACACTACAGTTTATTAAATACTAACAGTATCTGAGTTTTATAATACAAAAGGCTGCCCATATGGGCAGCCTTTCTGTTTTTATTGGGGTAATTGTCGTTGCTAAAAATAACAGCCAGCCGTATAAAATTAATTCTTCATAGAAGCCATATCAATAACAAAGCGGTATTTTACGTCGCTTTTCATCATACGGTCGTAGGCTTCATTTATATAGCTCATGTCTATTACTTCTACGTCAGACGTAATGTTGTGCTCGGCACAGTAGTCCAGCATTTCCTGGGTTTCTTTAATACCGCCTATAAGGCTGCCCATAATGCTGCGGCGTTTCATTATTAACGACATTGCCGGCGCTGTAGATGGAGTAGGAGGTACGCCAAGTACCACCATAGTACCGTTTTTACGAAGCAGGTTCAGGTAAGTGGCATATTCGTGCTGTGCCGATATGGTGTTTACAATAACATCAAAGGTGTTAGTAAGCGATTTAAGGGTAGCCGGGTCGGTAATAAGCGCAAACTTATGTGCGCCCAGTGATTTAGCATCGGCCTCTTTGCTCGGGCTGGTGCTCAGCATGGTAACTTCGGCACCAAATGATGCTGCAAATTTTACAGCCATGTGTCCAAGGCCGCCAAGTCCGAGTACGGCTACCTTATGGCCTTTACCTACTTTAAGATGACGTAGCGGAGAGTAGGTAGTAATACCGGCACATAGCAGCGGTGCTACTCCCTCCAGCGGAAGCTTATCGCTTACGTGCAGGGCATAAGCTTCGTCTACACTAATGCTGGTGCTGTAACCGCCATACGTAGGTATGGTAGTACCACGCTCGTAGCTGTTGTAGGTACCTGTCATGCCTTCTTCGCAGTAGTTTTCTTCACCTTCAAGGCAGCTCTGGCATTTACGGCACGAGTCTACAAAGCAGCCCACACCGGCAAGTTCGCCTACTTTAAAGTTGGTTACTTCGCTGCCTATGGCTACAATGCGACCCACAATTTCATGGCCCGGAACTACAGGGTATTTGGCAGGGCCCCATTCGCTGCGTGCAGTGTGTATGTCGCTGTGGCATACACCACTGTACAATATATCTATCTGTACCTGGTGCGGACCAAGGTCTTGCCTTTCAAAATCAAACGGCCGTAATGGCGTAGTGGCATCATATGCCGCATAAGCGTTTACTTTAATCATAATTGTTTTAGTTTGTTAGGTTATTTATTTAAGCTATCAGCTTTTAGCCATTAGCTATCAGCTAATTCAAAATTTAAAATAACTCACCGTTGCAGTTTCTCTGCAAGCTCCCTCCTGTAGGTAATGCCAATAGGAATATCGGTACGTTTTATAACTACATGGTCGCGGTGTACCTCGTCTACTTTATCTATGGCAATAATAAACGATTTATGCGCCCTCATAAAGTTAGCCGGGGGCAACAGGTGCTCCAGGTCGTTAGTGGTAATGGTAGCAAGGTAATACCGCTTTTGCGTAAAAATCTTTACGTAGTTGCCGTAGCTCTGCGCATAGAGTATCGATGCCAGTTCTATCTCTACAGTATCGCTGTCTACCTTTACACTTATGGTACCCTTTACCTCGGCCTGTAATTCGGCAGGAGAAGCATCGGAAAGTTCCAGGTAGCGCTTAACCGATTTTACAAACCTGGGATGAAAAATAGGTTTTAGCAGGTAATCCATAACGCCATATTCGTAGCTTTCCAGTGCAAACTCGCTGTAGGCAGTAGTAAGTACGGTTTTGGGGCGCTGTTTTAGTTTTTTTAGTAAGTCCATTCCGCTTATGCCCGGCATGTCTATATCCAGAAACATAAGGTCGATAGTATTGTTTTGCAGGTATTCCAGGGCTTCCACGCCGTTATAACACTGGTGCACCAGTTCCAGGAAAGCATCTTGCTTTATGTAGTTTGCCAATACATAATGTGCGGCGGGTTCGTCGTCTACAATTATACAGCGTATGGTTTGTTGTGGCATCATAAGCGTTTTAACTGTAATTGTAAATGTACCGAAAAAATACCATTTTCCTCTACATCAAGTACGTAGTTATTACCATATTGCAGCTTCAGGCGTTCGGTAGTATTGCGCATCCCTATGCCGGTACTCACCACATCGGGCTTTTTCTCGGGCATGGAGTTCTTTACATAAAAATCCATTTTACCCTCGCGCACTTTCATGGATACGTCTACAAAACTGCGCTCTATAGTGCTGGTACCGTGTTTAAAGGCGTTTTCTACAAAGCATATCAGCAGCATGGGAGGTATTTTGTAAGCGCCTTCGTCGTCTATATCAATATTAAACTGAATATCGCAGCGGTAGCCCACGCGTTCTTTTTCCAGTTCGGTATAGCTTTGCAAAAAGTTTACCTCGTCGTCCAGTGGCACGCAGTTGCGCTCGTTGCTTTCCAGCTGGTAGCGCATCAGTTGCGATACGTGCATAATCAGGTTTGGTGTACGGTCCGGAAACTGCAGGCTTATGCCGTACAGGGTATTAAACGTATTGAATAAAAAGTGTGGGTTCAGCTGTTGTTTCAGCGAGTTCAGCTGTGCCTGGTTGTACAGTATTTTTTCGCTGTCCAGTTTTTTACGGTCGCGATAGAATTTAAAAATCAGCGTTACCGATATGATGCATACCAACGTAGCCACCAGTGTAGCCGTTTGGAACCAATAGCTTTTTTGCTGCGATGTTTTATACAGGAAACAGTTTCGGTAAATCCAGTTGGTGGTAGCCTCGTACATTATTACCGAAAAAACACCCACAAGTACGGCGCTTGCCAGCAGGTACAGCCAGGGTTTGTGTTTTTTTACCAGCAGGGGCAGCAGTACAAAACGGTTTATCTGGGCGTGGCCATACAGCATACAAAAGTATAACGACCCGCTCCACATGCCTTTCCACGAACGGATAAGGATCCAGTCGTTTAGTGTAAAAAGGATAAAGCAGAACACCAGTATAAGGAGTTCCTGCCACCATGGGTTTTCCACTATTTTAGTAAAGGTACGTTTCATCGCCAAATTAAAATCAGTACAAAATAACTACATATTATGGAACAATGGTGCTTTTCCGTGACGAATTGAATTCATCATTTAAACGGAATTAAACGACCGTTTAAAAAAAATGCCTCCTTACCTTTGCCCTACGATTTTTCAAAACCCTTACTTAAACATCATTTACAATGCACGCAAAAAAGATCATGCTGCTTTTTTTGCTTCCGGTAATGTATACGTATGGCCAAACGCTTACCCTGCGCGATGCTATAGATACCGGAATGGCAAATTACGGTTTGGTTAAAGCCAAGGAAAAATACGCCCAGGCTTCTAACGAAACGGTAAAGCAGGTTAAACGCGACTATTTGCCAAACCTCAATCTATCTGCCCAGCAGGATTACGGTACCGTAAACGGACAAAATGGCCCGGCGTACGGTTTTGGCGGACTTGGTGTGGCCTCATCGGGGCTGCCACTGGCCGAACAAAACTGGAATGCTGCCTTTGGGGCGCTTTACCTGGTAAACGTCAACTGGGATTTTTTCACTTTTGGACGTACCAAACAACGTATTAATGTGGCTAAGGCCGATGCCGAACGCCAGCAAAAAGACTTTGAGCAGGAACAATTCCAGCAAAAAGTGCGCATAGCAGGTGCTTACCTTAACCTGCTTGCCAGCCAGCGACTGGTTATTTCGCAACAAAAAAACCTGGACAGGACAATTGTTGTGCAAAAAAATGCAGCAGTACGTGTAAAGAATGGCCTGCTGCCGGGCGTAGACTCTACACTTGCCTCTGCTGAGGTATCAAGAGCCAAGATTTCACTGAACCAGCTTAAAGAGCAGGTAAAAATGCAAAATGCCGAACTGGTACGCCTCCTTGGGGTAGAACCAAAAGATTTTGCAGCCGATACTACCATGGTGGTACGTATACCCAAGGCCATACTTACGGGAGAATCGGAAACAGGGGAACAGAACCCCATACGCCTGTTTTACAAAAGCCGAGTAGACTACAGCGCACAACAGCAAAAGGCATTCAGCCGCGAATATTGGCCCACATTTAGCCTGTTTGGTGTATTCCAAACGCGTGCTTCGGGCTTTAATTCAAACTATGCCAGCGACCAAACGTCGTACACCCAAAACTATTGGGATGGTATAAACCCTACCCGTCAAAACTATCTTGCCGGTGTAGGCGTTACCTGGAACCTTACTAATATTATGCGTTCGTCTAAAAAGGTGAGTGCACAAAAGCTGATTACCGAAGGGCTTCAGGAAGAATATAAGGCAGTAGATAATCAGCTTAAAGCCCAGCTTGATGCTGCCAATGCCCGTATAGGTTTTGCAATGCAAAACTATCAGGAGGCGCCGCGACAGGTAAGTGCTGCCCAGCAGGCTTATGTGCAGCGTACCACCCTGTACAGGAACGGCCTTACTAACCTTGTAGACGTTACCCAGGCACTGTATACGCTAAACCGCGCCGAAACAGACCGCGATGTTATATATACCAATGTGTGGCAGGCGCTGCTGCTTAAGGCTGCTGCATCGGGCGATATTAACCTGTTTATAAACGAACTGTAATTACCTTACCATGAATTTAATACGTTTTGCGCTACGCAAACCCATATCGATACTGGTGCTGGTAGCCGGGCTCTTTTTCTTCGGGATAGGAGCTATAAGGGATATTAAGGTAGACATCCTGCCTAAAATGAACCTGCCGGTTATATATATAGCGCACCCGTTTGGTGGTTATACGCCAGACCAGATGGAATCTTATTTTGCCAAGAACTATGTAAACATTATGCTTTTTGCCAACGGTGTAAAAAGTATAGAGACTAAAAACATACAGGGGCTTACCCTGATGAAAATCAGTTACTACGAAGGTACAGACATGGCTCAGGCCGCTGCCGAGCTTAGTGCACTTAGTAACAGGATTCAGGCGGCATTTCCGCCGGGGTCGCAGCCACCGTTTGTTATCCGGTTTGATGCCTCGTCGTTACCGGTAGGACAGCTGGTACTAAGCAGTAAAAGCCGTACCAATAACGAACTGCAGGATTTGGCAAACGTATACGTACGTGCTTCGTTTACCAATATTCCGGGGTTGCTGTCGCCACCTCCATTTGGGGGTAGCCCGCGTACCATAGAAATTAACGTAGACCCGGCCAAGCTGAATGCCTATAACCTTACGCCCGACCAGATTGTAGAGGCTATAAGGCTTAACAACCAAACGGCGCCATCGGGTAACGTAAGGGTGGGGGATATTAACTACCTAACCCCTACAAATAACACCATTAAGGAAGTTAAGGACTTTGAAAAAATACCGTTGTTTAAAGGCGGCGTGCAAAACCTGTACCTGGGCGATGTAGCATCGGTTAAAGACGGTGCTGATATTACTAACGGTTATGCCCTTGTAAACGGCAAACGATCAGTATATGTAAGTATTGCCAAGGCGGGTGATGCTTCTACCTGGGATGTGGTAAAAAACCTGAAGGCAAATATGCCTAAGATACAAAGCACATTACCACCCGATGTGTCTATTTCATACGAGTTTGACCAGTCGGTGTACGTTATCAACTCGGTTAAGAGCCTTATTACCGAAGGTGCCATAGGCGCTATACTTACGGGGCTTATGGTAATATTGTTCCTGGGCGACCGCCGTGCTGCGCTTATCGTTATCCTTACCATACCTATTTCGGTAATATCAGGTGTGTTATTCCTTAAATTGTTTGGGCAAACCATTAACCTGATGTCGTTGAGCGGACTTGCACTTGCTATAGGTATCCTTGTAGACGAAAGTACGGTAACCATAGAAAACATTCACCAGCACCTGGATATGGGTAAACCCAAGGCATTGGCCATATGGCATGCCTGTAAGGAAATAGCCCTGCCTAAGCTGCTTATCCTGTTGTGTATACTGGCGGTATTTGCACCGGCATTTACTATGGCGGGTATACCGGGTGCACTGTTTTTACCACTGGCTATGGCTATTGGTTTTGCCATGGTTATTTCATTCCTATTATCGCAGACGTTTGTACCCGTTATGGCAAACTGGATAATGAAAGGCCATGGGCATGAAGAAAGTCATGGCCCACATGAAAAAGACTATATCCATAAGGATGAATTTGCCGAACGCGAAGATTATGACGTAGACGGTAAGGTAAAAGGCTTTGATAGGTTCAGGCTTGGTTTTATGAAGCTTATCGATAAGCTGTTGCCTAAACGTAAGTTTGTAGCCATACTCTACCTGCTGGTTATTAGTGGGCTTGCGGTATTAATGCTGAACGTAATAGGGCAGGATGTGTTCCCTAAGGTAAACAGCAGCCAGTTTCAGTTGCGTATGCGTGCTGCTTCGGGTACGAGGATGGAACGTACCGAGGAGAAAGCTCTTAAAGTACTTAAGGTAATAGAAAATACGGCGGGTAAAGACCATATAGGTATATCGTCGGTTTATGTGGGTACCCACCCTTCATTGTATTCTGTTTCGCCAATTTATATGTTTATGTCGGGTCCTCATGAGGCAGTGTTCCAGGTGGCGCTAAAAGACATGCACACCGATATGGATGCCTTTAAAGACCTGCTGCGCAAAAACATAGGTAAAGAAGTGCCGGGGCTTACACTTTCGTTTGAGCCTATAGAACTTACCGATAAGGTACTGAGCCAGGGTTCGCCTACGCCTGTAGAAATACGTATTGCAGGTAAAAACAAGAAACTGAACGAAGAGTATGCCAATAAGATTATTGCGCAGCTGAACAAAAAGGATTATTTCCGCGATGTACAAATAGCACAGCCTATACATTACCCGGCACTTAACATAAACGTAGACAGGGTAAAGGCAGCGCAGGTAGGTGTAGACATGAGCGATGTTTCGCGTTCGCTTATAGCCAGTACATCGTCATCCCGTTATACTGAGAAAAATACCTGGATAGACGAGAAAGCCGGACTTTCGTACAACGTTCAGGTGCAGGTACCATTGGATAAAATGAGTACCGAGCAGGATATAAACAGCATACCGATGCTTAAAAACTCGGTACGCCCGGTACTGGGAGATGTAGCTTCTATTACCTATGGCGATACCCATGGCGAAAATGACAACCTTGGTGCCATGCCTTACATATCGGTTACGGCTAATATAGACCATACCGACCTGGGTACGGCAGTTAAAGACGTAAATAAAACCATAGCCGGCCTGGGCGAACTGCCACGCGGATTGTTTATAGAACCTATAGGTTTAAGTAAGGTACTTACCGAAACCATGGGCAGCCTGGAAAGCGGGCTTCTGGTAGCGGTGGTGGTTATCTTCCTTATGCTGTCGGCTAACTTCCAGTCGTTCCGTGTGTCGCTGGTTATTCTTACTGCGGTACCTGCGGTGGTACTGGGGGCAATACTATTGTTATTAGCTACCGGCAGTACGCTAAACCTGCAATCGTACATGGGTATCATCATGTCAGTCGGGGTGTCCATTGCCAATGCCGTATTGCTTGTAACCAATGCCGAACACCTGCGCAAGGAAAATGGCGGCGATGCCCTTAAAGCAGCCCGCGAAGCAGCTTCTATACGCCTTAGGCCAATTATAATGACCAGTGTGGCCATGGTGGTGGGTATGCTTCCTATGGCGATAGGCCACGGCGAAAGCGGTGAGCAAACCTCGCCACTGGGACGCGCGGTAATAGGCGGACTTGTGTTTTCTACCATTACAGTACTGGTTATATTACCTGTTATCTTTGCATGGGCGCAAGGTAAAGCCACTACACAAAGTCCATCATTAGACCCTGAAGACGAACAAAGCAAACATTATGTACCTACACAATCATAATATGAAAAAGATCACCTTACTATCATCGGCAGCATTGTCGCTGCTGTTACTATACGGCTGTGGAGAAAAGAAAGAAGAAACTGCAGCACCCGAACCTGAAAAAACAGTAACCGAAACTTTTGAACTTCAAAAGGAAAAACTGTCGAGCGAAATACGCCTTCCGGCAGAATTACAGGGTTTCCGCCAGGTAGACCTGTATGCCAAGGTAGCCAGTTATGTAAAAGAACTTAAGGTAGACATAGGCAGCCAGGTTAAGGCAGGCCAACTGCTTATAGTGCTTGAAGCCCCTGAAATCAGTTCGCAGATAGCAGCTGCACAGAGCAGGCTGCATTCGGCTGAGGCGGTGTATACGGCAAGCAATGCTACCTACAACCGCCTGCTGGAAACCAGTAAGGTAGAAGGAACCATTTCTAAAAACGACCTGGATATAGCGCTTTCGCGAAAAAGCAGCGACTATGCCCAGTTTCAGGCGGCTAAGGCTACCATGCGCGAACTGCAAACCATGCAGGGTTACCTGCAAATCCGTGCCCCGTTTGACGGAGTGGTATCGGCGCGTAATGTAAATACGGGTGCTTATGTAGGCCCGCAGGGCAAGGGTAGCGACCTGCCGTTGTTTACCGTACAGGACCAGGCCAAGCTTAGGCTTGCCGTACTGGTTCCTGAGGCGTATACCGGTTACCTTTCGGATGGTGACAACCTGAGTTTTACGGTAGGTTCGCTTCCCGGAAAAACATTCAACGGAAAAATTAAACGTATGAGTGGTGCGCTCGACCTAAAGCTGCGTTCTGAGCGTGTGGAAATGGATGTAATAAACAACGATAAGAAATTGCTTCCGGGTATGGTGGCGCAGGTAATACTGCCGCTAAATGCTAAAGACAGCACATTTGTAGTACCTAAATCGGCTGTGGTAAACAGCGCTGAGGGTATTTATGTAATTGGTGTTAAGGATAATAAATACCATCGTACTACCGTTGTTAAAGGCAGGGAGTTTGGTGATAAGGTAGAAGTGTACAGCGACAGCCTTACAGTAAACCAAAAACTTGTGAAAGCAGCCAGCGAAGAAATGAGGAATGGCGACGCTATAAACCAATAATATTTTTTACATACATCATAAATAGTAATTTTTTGTTTGGTTGGAGGCCCTGCTTTAGAGTGGGGCTTTCATTTTTTTATGTACAAAGGGCTGCCATTGGCAGCCCTTGATTACTATAAATACGGTTATTATTTCTTCATTATTAATAACGACGGTGTATCGTTAAGCCATTCCGCACCCAGTTCTATCTGTTTTTTCCAGCTTTCCTTGCTTATAATAAGCAGGTCGTTGCTTTGCAGTAGCTCTTTCTCTATTTTCTTGTTGCTTATCAGTTGTATGTGGTTTGGTACCACCTGTTCTACACTGCGGATGCTTTCTTTTATCTGTGGGTTGTTTTTTATGGCACCATCGGCGTCCAGTATGGTAACCTGCGATCCTGCATTGGCTATAAGCTTATGGGCATATTCTATAAGGAAAGCGTCCTCAGCATCAAAAAGAACCAGTAGGATACGGTCGGTTCCTGTAAAGTTTTTGTCTACAAATATCCCTACCGGAGTTTGCGTTTTGGTAAGTATCTGTTGTGTTTTATCGTCAAAGGGAGAATTTTCAAATAGTTTCTCCTTTCCGGTAACGGTATTCAGCAGGTTTTCGGGGTTGATGATACGGGTGGTAAATCCAAGTATTTTACCCAATAATGTTCCTTCAAATATTGACTGGCCTATGTCAATTAATACCAGGTCGAATTCGCCCTTATTTGCTACAACGGCTACATCACTGTCTACATCACTTGTGGCTTTAAATAGCGTGGTAACGTGCTGTCCCAGTTCTTCGGCTTCGGCTAAAATGGGTTTAAAGGCGTCCTCCTCATATTCCTGAAGGTTAAAGGTGTGTATTTCGCTGCTTTGTGGTACGTGCATGGCAGTAACCATAGCATTGGTTTTCATTTTTGCCACCATGGCATGAGCCAGTCTTAGCAGGGGTTTTCCGCTTTCTGGGCTGTCAAAGGAAAACAGTACCTTAAACCTGCTTGCCTGCCGAATTTCGGTAGGGATGTAATTTTTTCCACGGTTAAATATAAGGCCAATAATGTCGAGCAGTGGGCCGGTCATAAAGGTTGTGGTTAGTGCCATAATAACCATCATGGAAAATATTTCCTTAGAAAGTACACCCAGGTCAAAACCTATGTTTAAGACTATCAGTTCCATAAGCCCGCGGGTATTCATAAGGGCACCTATGGTAAGGCTGTCGCGCCAGTTTTGCCCCACAAAGCGTGCCGTTATGGCGCTTCCTATAAATTTACCGGTAACCGCTACGGCTATAATAAGGCCGCAAACCTTCCACATTTCGGGGTCGTCAAGCAGGCCTATTTGTGTGCGTAGACCCGTAAAAACAAAGAACAACGGTAACAGCATTACCTGGCTTACGTCTTCTACCTTTTCAATGAATATGCTGCGGAACCTCATGTTTTCGGGCATAATGGCACCGGCCATAAATGCGCCAAACAAGGCGTGTATACCTATAACCTCGGTGGTATAGGCCGATATTAGCAGGGTAAGGAAAAATATGGCTACTACCTGTTTTGTTATGTTTTCTTTGTGCAGGTACAGCTCACCAATCCTTTTAAGAAATGGCCTTACTACAAACAGCATCAGTAAAACATAAAGTACCGAAAGGGCTATGATGTATAACGAACTTACAAATGAGCCGGCTTTTACAATAGCTATTACAGCAGCAAGTATACACCAGGCGGTAATATCATCGGCGGCGGCACAGGTAATAACCATGGCGCCTATACGCGTACGATGCAGGCCGCGTTCCTGTACTATACGTGCCAGTACGGGGAATGCCGTTATACTCATGGCTATGCCGAGGAATAACCCGAAAGAGCTGAAACTTACGCCTTGCGGGGCAAACTTGTTATATACAAAATAAGCCAGGATAAGCCCGAAGGTAAATGGGATTATTATGCTGGCATGGCTTATTACTACGGCGTCTTTTGCTTTGTTTCTAAGCACGTTGAGGTCTAATTCCATGCCTATAACGTACATGAAAAGTATAAGTCCTATCTGGCTCAGAAACTGAAGGTTGCCCATAGATTCGGGCGGAAAAAGCATGGCTGAGTATTCCGGGAAAAACGTACCTACTAATGATGGCCCCAGTACAATACCGGCTATCATTTCGCCTATAACGGTGGGCTGTCCCAGTTTTTTGCATATCCATGCAAAAATACGTGCTACAAATAATATGGTAATGATTTGCACCAATAGCAATGCCAATGGATGCGAAAGGTTATGAAACAACGTGTCTAAAAAACTATCCCATTGGTCTTTTTTACTGGTTTTTTCGGTAATAATACGGCTGGCTTCAAGTGTTTTGCCGTTTTTTAACGCCCAGTATATAAGAGCTGAGAATACCGCAATTACCACAGTATAGAAAATACTGTTTCTAAATTTTTTCATCAATGATAGTTTTTTAGCAGCACAATATTAGAACGCTTTTTTTAATTGCTCTACTACTAAAAATCTTTTTGCAGCAAACTCGGGAAAAATTGTAATGAAATCTTAAAATTGTCTGAAAAGCCTTTTAAACCCTTACTTTTTTTACAAAATCGTTGCGGTATATCTCACTTAGCGGAAATGTATAGTGGCTACCACTGGGCAACAGCTTATCGGCAGTAACCAGGTCGTGGGTATAAAACTGTACGTGCTTTATGGCTATAATGGCTTTTTTATTAATGCGGCAAAATTCTTCCTGTGGCAGCATATCCAGCAGTTTTTCAAACGAAAAGTTTTTTACCGTCATTCGGGTATTGTCGCTCAGCAGCAGTATTTTGTCCCTGCTATCTACATCACTGGTCATAAAGCAGAAAATCTTATCTGTGCTTATCAGCGCTTTTCCTTTATCAGTATTCAGCTGTATTTGTTTAGGAGCGGAGGGCGGAGTAGCGGTTGCATTGGCACTAAGGTACTGTGCTACTTTTTGTATGGCATGCTGCAGCCTGTCGGCCTTTACAGGTTTTACCACATAGTCTATGGCATCACGGTCAAAGGCGTCTACGGCAAAATTTTTATAGGCTGTGGTAAAAATAATGGCTTTACCCTTAAGGGCATCTGCTACCTGCAGGCCGTTCATTCCCGGCATTTCTATGTCGGTTATCAGCAGGTCGAAGTCCAGGTTAGGCGCTTCCTGCAGCAGTGTAAGCGGGCTGTTAAAGGCTTTAATAACTTCCAGTTCGGGTTGCTGTTCGCACAGCATTTTTAGCAGTGTTAGCCCAGGAAGTTCGTCATCAAGCAGTAAGCATTTTATTTTTGTGTTCAAGGAGGTTTATTTTTAGTTGCGCTACATACACATCTTCTTCGGTATAGCGGTCCAGTTTATAGCAGTTGTTGTACAGTATTTTTAGCCTTTGCTCCAAGGTGCTGGCACCTATGCCGCTGTGCTCTTTAAGGAAAGCCGATTTTGCCGAAATTTTGTTTTGTACGGTTATCGAAAAAATATTGTCTTTAAATTCTATGATTACCGATATAAAAGCATCGGGGCTTTGCAGGTCGGCGTGCTTAAAAGCGTTTTCAATAAGGTCTATAGAAATAAGCGGTGCCAGTATTTTTTCTTCATACAACTCATCCAGCTCGTCTATTTTTTTCTTTACAGAGATGGAAAACAGCGGACTCAGCTTTATTTTGTTTATTTCGATAAGGTTCAGGGCA
The DNA here is from genome assembly GCF_046613565.1 of Flavobacterium sp. RHBU_3. Lineage (NCBI taxonomy): Bacteria > Pseudomonadati > Bacteroidota > Flavobacteriia > Flavobacteriales > Flavobacteriaceae > Flavobacterium > Flavobacterium sp. RHBU_3. The sequence goes on from NZ_JBKJHC010000004.1 coordinate 332,386, forward strand.
AAGTCTATTTCCTCGCGCGGGCTTACAAACTGGTTTTGGCTTTCGTATAAAATATAATCCAGTACATTACCCAGCTTGTCCATAGCAAAGTATGTTTGATACGCATGACTTTGTATACTGTTCAGGATGTTTTTAAACAGGTGCGGATTCAGCCTGCTTTCCAGCGTTTGCAGCTGAAGGTTATTTGCCTTGGTTTCCAGCTCTACAAAGCGCTTTTCAACTTCCTTTTTTACTTTTTTAGCTTTTTTGTACCTGCGGTATAGCCACAGGCAGGCCACCAGTAAAATACCGGTAGATGCAGAAAGGATACTATTTAGCGTATGCGGATTCATTTATTTAGACACTGGTTTTCCGGCTTCGTTCCAGGCATCAATTCCGCCTTCAAGCTCTACAATGTGTTTAAAGCCTTTGCGCTCCAGTATGCTTACGGCCTCGGCACTACGCGATCCTGCTTTGCAGTACACATATACGGTTTCGCCGGTATCAAGGCTGTCCAGGCGTTCCTGGAAGTCTTTATCATAGATGTGCAGGTTTTTTGCACCTTCTATATGCCCTTCGCTATATTCTACGGGCATGCGCACGTCTATAAGCTGACCGGCATCGGCGGCCATTTCGGTAGCAAATGCAGCTGGTGGAACCTGCTCAGTACCTTTTTTCTCTTCTTTTTTGCAGGCCGATAATAGTACGATTGCTAGGGTGGCGGCTATATATTTCTTCATTGTAAAAGGCTGTAATTTTTAGGCAAGTTACAAAATAGTATTTAAACGGTAGTAATAGCTACTATGGTAGTTAAGCTTCTTCGTTTATATTTATTTCCAGCCATGCAAGTATAAATTCGGCCACATCCTGCCATCCGGGCTGGCGCAGCACCAGGTGGCTACGGTTACTAAACGCCTGATAGTGCGTTACCGAATGGTTTTTGTTGTACTTAATGTAGTTTTCGTAAACAAGAGATTGTGGTACTATATGGTCGTTACTGCCTGTGGTAAGCAACAGCGGGGGATGATGCTTGTTAAAATCCATTTTCGGAGCAGAGAAAAGTGCGTCGCGCAGTATTTTCCTCGATTCAGCGATGCAATACCTGTCGTAGTATTTTTGCTGTGCTTCGGTATCAAAGCCGTTAGTAAAGGTGTATTTCCAGTCGCTAAAACTCATCTTATAAATGGTTTTGCTAAACGGGAATAAGCCCAGAGGCTTTATTATGGATTTTAGAAACGACCACTCAAAAGAAAATACCCCTTTAGGAGGTGTTGAGTGAATGGCAATGCCAGCTGCTACCAAATCCCGGTTTACCAGAGACTGTACTATAAGCCCACCTATAGAATGCCCTATAACTATAGGCTTTTGTGGCATAGACATTATAACGCTTTCATAATAAGCTATAATGTCGTTAAGGTTTGATTTTGAAAAATTAACGTCATTTCCCGGTGCTTCAGCAGATGCTTCTTTTCCGGGCCATGATGGTGCCAGGGTGGTATAACCCTTAGCGGTGAAGTATGCCTTCCATTCGTCCCAAATGTCATGAGATACAAAGGCACCTGTAATAAATACTATGGTTTTAGTTTTGTTCATTTTATTCCTGGGGAGGAGAGAGATAGGTTAAGCTGCTAATACGTCCTGAATTTCCGGTCTGCGGTCGAACATTTTCTTCGCAAACGGACATTCGGGTATAATTTTTACATTTTTCTGTCGGGCAAAGGCTACCGCTGCATCCAGTAGGGTAGTACCTATACCTTTAAATTCGGGGTTGCCCACGGTATGTTCTATGGTAAAAGTTTCGGGGCTACTCCAGGAATACGTAAGTATACCGGCTTCCTTGTCATTTTCTATAGCCCTGAAAATGCCTTTTTTTCCGTTATCAGAGTGTTTTATCTGCATTAATTACTTTTTTAAGTTTAGCCCCGGGTGCTGGTCAGGCAGGGGCACAAAACCATGCTCTCCTTCTATTTTCGGAAACTCCTGCTTCTGCCAGCGTTCCTTGGCATCTTCTATAAGCTGTGGATTGCTCGATACAAAGTTCCAGTAGATGTGGCGCGGTTCCGGTAAGGGGTCTCCTCCAAATATGTAAAGGGTTGTGTTTTCGTTCATTGTAAATTCGCACAGCAAACTGTCTTTGGCTACTAACAGCTGTTTTGGCCCAAAGGTGTGCCCTTCGGCTTCTATGCTGCCTTCCAGTATATACAGGCCGCTTTCGCCGTACAGATTGCCATTAAATGCCGCTTTTTGTTTTCCGGTGCTTTTTAGCTCTAAATAGTATAATGGGCTATACACGGGTACTTCCGATTTTTTGCCAAAGGCTTCACCTGCTATAAGGGTGTATTGTATACCATCTTGCTCCCATTTTGGCAGGCCATCGCCTTCCACGTGGGCAAAGTTAGGTTCGCATTGTTCCAGTTCTTTTGGCAGGGCTACCCATATTTGCAGCCCGTGGAGTGATTTATCGCTGTGGCGCAGGTGTTCGGGTGTACGTTCAGAGTGTACGATGCCTTTGCCGGCGGTCATCCAGTTTACCTGGCCGGGTACAATTTCTACAGCAGTACCCAGGCTGTCGCGGTGCATTATGGCACCTTCAAAAAGATAGGTAAGCGTAGAAAGCCCAATGTGCGGGTGTGGGCCTACATCAAAGTTTTCGTGGTCGCTAAGCAGGGTAGGCCCCATGTGGTCTATAAAGGCAAAAGGCCCTACGGTACGTTTTTCCCTAAAGGGTAATAAACGCCCCACAAGGAAGTTACCTATGCTTGCGGGTCTTTCCTCTATAATAAGGTTGATGTTAGACATGGTCAGGTCTTAAATTTCGATGTTAAGTTAATATAAATTTATGAAATATCCACTTACAAAAATGTTAAATACGCAAATCGGGGGTGTTACGAAATGGTTATAATTGAGGATGTGTAAAATTTGAAAGGTAAGTATTGCTTAAAATAGAAACTGCCCCGCGGGGCGGGGCAGTTCAGGTAACTGTTGTGTTGTTGTTAAGCATTAATAGGGACCAAATGAGCCTCTATATCCTCTCGGATGTTTTCATATTGTGCCGGAAGTTTAAGGCCTTTGCCCAGGTCTTCCAGTTTTTCGTCTACCATAAATCCGGGGTTATCGGTAGCAATTTCAAACAGCACTCCTCCCGGTTCCCTGAAGTACAAGCTGTGGAAGTAGTTACGGTCTATCATCGGGGTAATGTTTAGCCCGCTGTTTGCTACTTTTTCGCGGAAGTACAGCAGTTGCTCGTCGTTTTTCACCCTGAAGGCTACGTGGTGTACAATACCGTTTGCCACATGGCCGCGTTTTTCGTCTTTAAGTTCTACAAGGTCTACTATGGCTGCTTCGTTTACAGCATCGGTAGCGTAGCGGTAACGGTTAGCATCCTGGGCTATCAGTTTGTAACCAAAAATATCGGTAAGTACAGTGGCAGTGGCGGTAATGCTGTTTAGCGTAAGGGTAATATTATGAAATCCCCTTGTTGCTATATCCGCTTTTACCTCGTCTGTTTCCCACGGTTTGCGGTCGTCTGTTTCCACTTCATACAGTTCCAGTTTTAGTCCGTCAGGGTCTACAAATGTAAGATAGCGTTGACCAAAGCGTTCGGCAGGCTTGTTGTAAATCACATTGTATTTTTCAAAGCGCTCTACCCATTTTTCAAGGCTTCCTTTTGGTACAGAATAGCCTATTTCGGTAGCCATTCCGCTGCCGCGGCGTCCTTGTGGTATGCCACTTCCCCAAGGGAAGAATGTAAGTATGGTACCTGCACTGCCCACTTCGTCGCCAAAGTAAAAGTGGTAGGTTCCGGGATCGTCAAAGTTTACTGTTTTTTTTATGAAACGTAAGCCAAGTACATTGCTGTAAAAATCAAAATTCCTTTTGGCATCTCCTGCTATCGCAGTAATATGGTGTATGCCGTATATCCTGTTTTCCATGGTATGATTATGTTTAATTTTTTATATTAATTGTTGTTTCATTTTGATAGTGTAAAATTACCCCACACTGTACTTGTGTGCATTGAACTAGATTAAGAAAGTGATATACAGCCTATTTTGCCATTAAAACGCATTGCATTACAGTATTTTAATACCTTTACCCTATGGTAGATAATTTTATAGCCTATCTTAAAGACAAGATAGAAATTACCGAAGAGGAAACAGACCTTATAAAAAACGTGTGCAGGGTAAAGAAGCTGCGCCGCAGGCAATACCTGCTACAGGAGGGCGATATATGGCGAAAAAACGCTTTTGTATCGGTGGGGTTGCTGCGTACTTACAGGGTAGACGAAAAAGGGCAGGAACGCATAATACAGTTTACCCCCGAAAACTGGTGGACGGGAGACCGCTACAGTTATGTATACGAAGCACCTGCACGCTATAATATAGAAGCGCTGGAAGACTGTGAGATTGTAATTATATCTAAAGGAGATTTTGAGATGTTGCATAAAGCGGTACCTGCCTTTGGCGATTTATGGCACAGCCTCGTAGAAAAAGGCTTTATAGCCCTGCAAACCCGTATACAGGCCGATATAAGTTATACATCGGAAGAAAAATACCATGATTTTATTAAAACCTATCCGTCATTGGTAAGCCGTGTGCCGCAGCACATGATAGCCTCGTATTTAGGACTTACCCCGGAAACATTGAGCCGCATCCGCGCTAAAAAATAATCCGCCTGTAACATTACTGTTCGGAATAATGGAAACCATTGACATTTGTCAATGGTTTTTTTTGCGCATTGTCAATGCTTTAGGGTGGCCCGTTGTTGCAACTTTGTAATGTCAAAAGCAAGCAGTTTTAGACGAAAAAAAAGAAACATTAAAAATTAAACTTTTTGTATTATGAAAACTTTAGAAAACAAAATCGCATTAGTTACAGGTGGTAGCCGCGGTATAGGAGCAGCAATTGTAAAACGCCTTGCAAGTGAGGGAGCCACAGTAGCCTTTACTTATGTAGCCGGCAAAGAAGAAGCCGATAAGCTTGTAACAGAACTGGAAGCACAAAACCATAAGGCACTGGCCATACAGGCTAATGCAGCCGATGAAGAAGCTGTAAAAAAAGCGGTAGACACCGTGGCAGCTACCTTTGGTAAACTGGACATTCTGGTAAACAATGCCGGGGCGCTTATTATAGGCGGGCTGGATACGCTTTCGTTAGCCGATTTCGACAAAACCTTTGACATTAATGTACGTTCGGTTTTTGTAGCAATTAAAGAGGCCGTAAAACACATGTCGGTTGGTGGGCGTATTATTAACATAGGAAGTACTAATGCTACCCGCATGCCTTTTGAAGGTGGTAGTATATACGCCGCCAGTAAAGCTGCCATACAAGGTCTTACCATGGCACTATCGCGCGACCTGGGGCCACAGGGAATTACCATAAACAACATACAGCCCGGCCCTGTAAACACAGACATGAATCCTGAAAACGGCCCGTTTGCCGAATATATGAAAACACAGCTTTCTATAGCCAGGTATGCACAACCCGATGAAATTGCTGCCTTTGCCGCTTTTCTTGCAGGCCCTGAAGCAGGGTATATAACCGGAGCCAGCCATAATATAGACGGAGGTTTTAAAGGCTGATAATCTGTAAAGCTATATAGATACAAAATAAGGGTTGCCATAACGGCAACCCTTATTTTGTTAATAGGCCATACTATTATCAATTATTGATTTTTTAGCAAAGCTTTAAGGGTTTGTTATCAGTAATTTATGATTTCGTTAGCACATAAGCGTATTTTATACACCTAACTTTGAATAAAGCCATAAAAGACTGAATATGAAGAAATTTGCTTTAATAATGATGCTGGCCGGAAGCCTGGGCATTATGTCGTGTAAATCGAATAAAAGCGGTGAAGGTGAAGCCGCAGATACCACTCCTACTGATACGGCTGCCGCTGTAGTGGATACGGCTACAGTACCTATGGACACGGTACCTGCCGTAACAGACTCAATACCGAAATAGTACAATGATATGTAAACGGGTAAAAGAATACATCATGAACAAAACCACCCCGGCAGCGGTTTATGCGATACTTGTTTTCGGTACGTTTACTTTACAGTCCTGTAAAGACAAACCTGCCGGTAGCAAAAGCGACAGCGGTGGTATGGTAACCGATTCGGTACCGCCGGAGGGAATGTATTCTGCACCTGTTACTGACACTACTGTTGTTGACAAAGACACGATTATAGGTAATAATAACAATAATGTTACCGGGGATAGAACCCCATAGTGATAATTATTTAATTTGGGTAGAAAAGGACAGCCCCGCTTTCGCGGGGCTGTTTTTATTTAGCGGAAAAGGTTCCCTATTTTATGAAAGATACGCCCGAACAAAGTTCTTTTGTATTCTGGCTTGCCATATGTATCATAAATTAAACTCTCTTCTAATACAGGATCAAGATACATTTTTATGTAAACGTTTTGTTGGTCGCTATATATTATTTTCTGGTTGACAAAACCCACAAATGATATAACTATTTCATCTCCAAATTCTACTTTTATACTAAAGTTTCCATCCATATCAGTAGATGTTCTAGTTTTTTTGTTAGTATTTTCAATAGTCGTGTTGGCTAGTCCCAATCCCATAGAGTCGACTATAGTTCCTGATAGCAAATTCTTTATGCTATCGGTAGCAGCGGCCTTTGGTACCGTATCATTAGCCACATCCTTTTCTTTAGGTGAAGTTTCAGTTTTTATGGGCGAACCCTGTGCTATAGCCTTGTTGCTGCCCAATACCAAAAAACTGATAAAAGAGGCACTAGCTGCAGCCCATACAGTGCTTTTCTCTTTTGTAATTGCAAGGTCGCGATTTAGCTGGTTAGTAGTAAACCTCCCGCAAAGGTCAGCATCCTGTCTCATTGCTGTATTAATCTCCCTGTCCGATGCTTTTGTAAAATCTATTACCTGTTTTTGGCAGGCGGCACAAAACCTTCCTTTTTCGGTGGGTGTCATGGCTGCCCAGTTCTCGTGGCAAGGAGCGGGGATCGATATTTGTATGTGTTTACTCATCTTTACTGAATATTGTACCTATTTTATGAAAGATACGCCCGAAGAAGGTACGCTGTTTAACAACTACAAGTTCACCCATAAAAACAGGATGTCCGTTTAGTTTTAAAGGATTGTCAAAATCTTTTCCCGTTACGGTAGTTTCTATAGTTTCGTATCCGACAAAAGAGATTTCAAGAACCGTTCCCTTGTTTGCCTGTATACTGAATTTACCGTCTAAGTCTGTTACAGTGCTTATATTTGTTCCTTTTACAATGATACTTGCGCCAGCTAAGGGCTCATTAAATTCGTCGATAACTATACCCTGAATCATGTTTGGAGGCGTAATCATTATTTTTCCCATTATCTCATGCTCAGTTGTTTCCTGTTGTTGCTGTGTTTGCGTAGGTTGTTGAGCGTATATTATCGTTGGACTCAATGACAACGCTGCTATAGCGATTACAGCTGCGGTCTGATTTTTTTTATGATGAGGTATTGCTAAATCTCTGTCCTTCTGTGTCGGACTTATTCTTGCACAGACATTGTCAGTTTTTTCAAGAGCCTTGGCTATCTCCCTGTCCGATGCCCTAGTAAAATCTATTACCTGTTTTTGACAGGCGGCACAAAACCTTCCTTTTTCAGTGGGTGTCATGGCTGCCCAGTTTTCATGGCAGGGCGTAGGGATGGATATTTGTATGCGTTTACTCATCTTTGCTGAATATTGTACCTATTTTATGAAAGATACGCCCGAAGAAGGTACGCCTTTTCGTTGTGATTACAGAGGTTACTGATACGGCACCACCTAAAAAAACTGTCTCTCTACGAGAGGTATAGCTGTTCACATTGATACCCTCATCTTCTTTTAACGACATGGTAACCGGATTCGTATTTATCACCTGTATTTCATTGTCTACGTAGCCCACAAGGTTAAAAACAAGCACATCGCCTTTTTGTGCCTTTATGGTAAAATTACCCATACTGTCGGTTACCGTGCCATTTGCTTTACCTTTAACCAGTACTGCTACATTTTGCAGGGGTATATTAAGGGTATCGGTTACATTGCCTTTAATTTCTATAATAGGCTTCTGTGGCTTCTTTGTTGTGGGTTTGCTATACGTTAAGGGTTTCTTTTTGGCTTGTGTTTGTCCCTGTACACCTATTGTAAATAATCCAAACAGCACTGCAAAAAACGCTCCTGTCTGGTTGCTCTTGTATTGCGGCAACCATAATTCGCGGTTTAGTTGGCTGTCGTTAAACCTTCCGCAAAGTGTGCTGTCTTTTTTTACTGCTGTTGCTATCTCCCTGTCCGATGCCTTGGTAAAATCTATTACCTGTTTTTGGCAGGCGGCACAAAACCTTCCTTTTTCGGTAGGAGTCATGGCTGCCCAGTTTTCGTGGCAGGGCGTAGGGATGGATATTTGTATGTGCTGGTTCATGCTGTAAAAATTATCACTTTTTATTAAGGATAACATTTACAGGCAAAAGGTTGGGAAGCAGGAGTGTTTTTTCTAAAAATAACGTCCGGAAAGCTGGTACATTGTCGTTTTTACAGGGATGGTAACTACAGTAGTAATCCGCGATATTATTTCCATTGTGGCTCCTATCCTGCGATTGTAGTAAAATAGAAGTAAATCTCCGTCTTCAACTTTGATTTTAAATTCACCTTTACGGTTTGTAGAGGTTGTTTTACCATTTAAAACAGCCACTTTTATATGTTTAAGTGGCTCTCCCTCCTCATCTACTGCGATGCCTCTTAGTGTAAAAGGCTCATTTTTTGTTGAGGTATCTGTGCTGCTGTCCTGGCTTTTTGCGGCTTCGGTTTGTATTGTAGGTTCCATATTTTGCTGAGCCATTACAGGGCTTGCAATGGAAAGCATACCCACGGCTATCGCTGCCGCCTGCCATCTGCCTTTTTTAGGAAGTGCTTCCAGGTTGCGGTTAAGCTGCGAAGGCAAAAAAGTGCCACATCCTCCCGGATTTTCACGAATAACCTTCAGTACATCGCTGTCGCACATGTTCGTAAAATCTATGACTTCTTTCCTGCAAGAAGTACAATACCTGCCCTTATCTGTAAGAGACATAGTATCCAGCTTTTCATGACAGGGTGTGGGTATGGATATTTTGTTTGTCGGCATTTTCAAATATACTTATTTATTCTAAACAGAAAATAAAAAAAGCTGTAACCTTTACGGAAACAGCCTGTTGTGAGTAACTTAAAAAAAGAGATTATAAATCCCTTTTTTTAAGTATGCGGTATGACGAGTAAATAAAAATAGCCGTCCATATAGCTACTATAACTATGCTATACCAGTGCAGGGTATAGTCTGTTTCACTGAAATCTCCTTGCATGGTTTTAATAGCCTTAACTGTTTTAAATCTGTCAAAAGGATTAAGTAGTAAGTTACTTATAGACTCTAAAGGGAAGTATGCTATTACTTTATCTGCGATTTCCTTATCGAAAATTTTCCAGCGCATAAATCCGTATAAAATCCGTTCTGCTAAGAACCATATTGCTATGAAACCTAAGGCAAAAGCAGATCTTTTTACAAGAATACCGGCAAATAGACAGAAACTAAAGAATGCAAGCAGGTTAATGAAATATGCTACAATATATTTTTGGTCACTGAAAATAATAGATATTTCTGTAAATGAAGAGAAACGGAGCCCTAAAACTAATGCCATTATATAAATAAAAATAGTAGAACAGGCAGTTAAGAATACTATGGTGCTTATCTTAGATAACATAAATTCTTTTTTACTAAGGCCATCTATGAGGTTTTGTTTTAGAGTGCCATAAGTATATTCATTAGTCATAAGCGAAACTATAACAATGGCCAGAAACAACTTAAGGTATACAGCTACATAACTAATGAAATGCCATATAAAAGGAAAATTAAAAATGCCCTGTTCGGCAAGGTTAATAGGGAATCCTAATACACTAAACTCTAAATTAAATGTGATTGCTATAAGAGAAAGTATTCCGAAATACGATATGGTAAGGATGCGGCCGGCACGGTTAAGCCACAATTTTTGCAGTTCTATGCTAAGTAATCTTTTCATGGCTTTAGTTTGTTTTGCTGGTTAGTTTCAGGAATTCTTCTTCGAGGCTGTGGGTACGTTTTATCAGATGGCTCAATACTATTCCGTTGTTAAAAAGGTATTGGTTCAGCTCTGCAGCCTCAAGCTGGCTTTTAAGCTGTGCTACAACTTTTCCGTCTGATAATTCTGCAATGTCTACTGCGGCATGGCCTTGCAGCAATTGTAATAATTTGTTGTTGTCTTGGGCAGCCAGTTCAAAGAATCCTTCTTTACTCAGCATGCCTTGTACAGAACCTGTGTAGAGTACTACGCCATCCTTCATTACCACTACGTGGTCGCATACTTTTTCTACTTCGTCCAGCAGGTGGCTGGCTAATAGTATGGTGGTTCCCTGTGAGACTATAAGGCGTATCAGGTCGCGTATTTGTCGTATACCCTGTGGGTCCAGCCCGTTTGTAGGCTCGTCCAGTATCAGTATTTCGGGGTCATTCAGTACCGCGCTGGCTATGGCCAGGCGTTGTTTCATACCCAGTGAAAAGGTTTTAAATTTACTGTCCTTGCGTTCCCATAGGCCTACCAGTTCCAGTTTTTCCTGAATTTTTGTGTAAGGGATACTTTTTATTTTACACACCAGTTTAAGGTTGTCGTACGCCGACATGTAGGGATAAAAGTTAGGGCGTTCTATAATAGCGCCTACTTTTTTCAGGGCTTCGTGGGTTTCGGTAGTGCCGCCAAACCAGCTGTAACTGCCTTCGGTTTTGTTTACCACATTTAGTATTATGCCCAGTGTGGTACTTTTTCCGCTGCCGTTTGGCCCCAGTATGCCGTAAACGTTTCCTTTTTGTATGGTAAAAGAAACATTGTTTACCGCATGCACTTTGCCAAACCGTTTGTGCAGACCGCTTATGCTAAGTATTGTTTCCAAAATGTATGTTTTATTGATTTTATAAGAGTTAGACGAGCAGGTAAGGTTTTTGTTACAAAGTATTCCGGATAATTAGCCATTAGCTTTCAGCCATCAGCTATCGAAGAAATGGCATAACTTTAGTAATGCTGGCTGAAAGCTGAAAGCTGGTTGCTGAAGGCTAACACAATTAACAACCCTCAACATAATATTAAGTTTTTATTTTGGTTTAATTCACGTATTTTGTAGGGTTGAAAATTTTTACATGCAAGGGAGTTTTTTTTTACGGATAATGGTAACAGCATTTTTTTTTGCTGTGGGGGCACTGCATGCCCAGGTGAACCCGCCTGCCAAGGATACCGTAAAGGAAAAGAACGACCAGATGTATAAGAAAATACAGGACTACAGTAAGAAAAAGAAGGTTACCAAGACGCTGCACAAGTTTATCTTTAAACCGGTGAAACAACAAAGGGCGTCTCAGTCCAGGAGAAGGGTGCGCGAAAGAACACCCGAAATGCAGGTAAGCTTTGAAAAATACGAAGGCAAAATAGTACGCCGTATTATTATACAAACGCTCGATCCTTTTGGGTATTCTATAAACGATACCACCCACGCCCCCGATAACAGTATAGAACGGATAGGTAACCGGGTGCACATAAAAACCAAGGAATACGCCATACGCAACCTGCTTTTGTTTAAAAAAAATGAACCCCTGGATTCGCTTTTGATAAATGATAGTGAGCGTTTATTGCGTTCGCAGCGGTACATACGCCGCGTAATTATTAAGCCGCAGCCTATAGCTACCACAACCGATTCGGTAGACGTATTTATCCGGGTGCTGGATTCGTGGAGCCTTATTCCTAACGGTTCGGTTTCTACGTCATCGGGTTCGGCAGAGCTTACCGAACGGAACTTTCTGGGGCTGGGACACCAGCTTGAAAATGACTTTGACAGAAATTTCAGTAGCGGACAAACCGCTTACCTGGCGCGGTATACCATACCTAATATTAAAAATACCTACATTAATGCCAGCGGTGCATACCAGATTTGGAAAAGTGATTATTGGCTGAAAAGCGTGGGACTGGAACGCACCTTTTTCAGCGCGTTTACCAAGTGGGCGGGGGGAGCATATTACGAAAGCCGCTTTGAAAAAGATACGCTGCCTAATGCGCAACAGCAATGGAACTGGCAAAATTATAAAACCCGTTCGCAGGATTACTGGGCAGGTTTTGCCACACCTTTAACAAAGGGAATTACGGAAGAGGACCGTACCACCCGGTTTGTTACTACAGCCCGTTTTTACCGCAGAAAATACAGGGAAAAACCTACTATAGAATACGACTCGGTAGGGTATTACAACAGCGAAAGACTGTACCTGGCCAGTGTGGGTATTACATCGCGTAAGTATGTGCAGGATAAATTCCTGTTTAATTATGATATTGTTGAGGATATTCCCATAGGTAAGGTGTACAGCGCCACCTTTGGGGTACAGGATAAAAGTGCCCAGCAGCGTTTTTATGTAGGTGCCCGATATGCTTTTGGTAACTACTACCGCTGGGGTTATTTTAGTACAAATGTAGAGGTGGGGTCATTCTTTTATCATAACCTTACCCAGCAAACCACCATGCGTATCGATGCGCTTTATTTTACTAACATCCGCAATTTAGGAGCCTGGAGGCTGCGCCATTTTGTAAGACCGGTTATTGTACTGGGCGAAAACCGCATGGGTATTTATACCGACCAGCTGAACATTAACGGCGAAAATGGTATACCCGGTTTTAACAGCCGTACGCTAAAGGGCACAAAAAAAGCACTGTTAACCCTGCAAACCCAGGCTTTCTCTCCGTGGAATGTGGGCGGTTTTCGTATCAACCCGTTTGTAAATGTTACGCTGGGGCTGATATCTAATACGGGAAATAAATTGTACGACGGACCGCTTTACAGTAAGTTCGGAATGGGGCTGCTGCTGTATAACGATTACCTTATATTCAACAGCTTTCAGCTATCGCTGGCGTATTATCCTAATATCCCGGATAGCGGTTATAACATTTTTAAAACCAATGCCATAGAAAACAACGATATTGCCCTGCCTGATTTCCAGATAGCTAAACCTACCGTAGTGCCGTATGAGTAGATAGTTTACAGTTTACAGTTTACAGTTAAAGGGGCTTATGTACCCGCCCCGGCTTTCTCCCGATGGCTATCGGGACACCGAAGGAAGGGAATGCTCACTCATACGTGATAACTACGTCGTTACAATTCCCCTCCTTCGGAGGGGTGCCCGCAGGGCGGGGTGGGAAACTCACCATAATTTTTAATGATAAAATTTTCAAGTTCTACAATGACGTTGTCAAGGTCGTGAAGCACTCTTAAATAGGAAATTCTATATACTTTTAACCCTAAAGATTGAAGGAAGTTATCTCTTCTACTATCATAAGCTTCTTTGTCATTATGGCTTGTGCCATCAATCTCAACAATTAGTCCTAACGATTTTATATAAAAGTCTACAATGTAGTTTCCTATTATCCTTTGTCTGTCAAAATCTATGTTATGAAATTTCTTTCTGTTTACCTGTTTCCAAAACACTACTTCAGGGTAGTTGCCGGTTTTGCGAAGTTTTTTGGACCAGTCTTTTAAATCAGGATTCACCGGTAAATATGGGAAATATTTAGCGTAAATTGGAATGTTATTTATTGTAGCAATAATTTGATTATCCATTTGGCTGTAATTTGGTTTAGGTAAATATAGTTAATTTTCCCACCCCGCCCGCCGCGGCGGGCACCCCTCCGAAGGAGGGGAATGCTCACTCTCACGCAAAAAAAATACGTTGCTACAATTCCCCTCCTTCGGCAGGCGCTATATTCTACACTTCCTTTACACTAATAATCCGAACCGGGCAGGCTTTGGCGGCATTATCTATTTCTTCCAGTAGCGAATGGTCGGGTTCTTTAAGCGTAAAAAAACCTTTCTTTTCTACCGAATGCAGTAGTACGCTTTTGCCGTCCTTTTTACTCATAACGAACTTTTGCGGAGCCAGTTCGGCGCAGTAATTACAGCCTATGCACTTGTTGCGTTGCAGGGTAATAATAACCATTAGTTCTGTGCAAATTCGGTTTTTACCAGTTTGTACAGCTTGTCGCTCGGACGTATTTTAAAGTCGAGCGGCAGTGTTATTTTATCGCCTTTTGTGGCGGTTTCCGCAGGGCTGTCTTCTACCATAAGGCTGCTTACGGTGGTTTCCTGTGCGCCTGTGGTAGGGCCTGTAACCAGTATTTTATCGCCCACCTTCAGGTCGTATGCTTCTATAAGGAATTCGCCCACATTTGCCTTAGGGTAAAAGTGCCTGCCTTTACCTATATACACCTTCCGCTGGGTAGCCATACTACCGTTGGCCGGACTCCATTCTCCCAGTTTCTGACCCAAATAATAACCACTCCAAAAACCGCGGTTGTACACCGTTTGCAGTTGCTCCATCCATAGGTCTACTTTTTCGCGGGTAAAAGTACCGGCTGCTATGGCGTCTATTGCCTCGCGGTAGCAGCGTACCACAGTAGCTACGTATTCGGGCGCACGGCCACGGCCTTCCAGTTTCAACACTTTTACGCCGCTGTCTATAATCTGGTCCAAAAAGTCCAGCGTGCAAAGGTCCTTTGGCGACATCATGTACTCGTTGTCTACTTCTATTTCAAAACCGCTTTCCTGGTCGATTACCGTATATTTTTTACGGCAGTTTTGCTTGCATGCGCCACGGTTAGCCGACGAATTATGCGAATGCAGGCTCAGATAGCACTTACCCGAAACCGCCATACACAGCGCCCCGTGCCCAAAGATTTCTATTTCTACCAGATTACCCGACGGCCCGCATACATTATCTTTCTTTATCTGTTCGGTTATTTTCTTTACCTGGCTCAGGCTCAGTTCGCGGCTCAGTACTATGGTATCGGCAAACAGGGCATAGAAATTTACCGTTTCTATGTTGGTTACGTTTATTTGTGTGCTTATGTGCACTTCCATACCTATCTGCCTTGCATAGGCTATTACCGCCTGGTCCATAGCTATAACGGCAGTAATGTTAGCCGCTTTGGCTTTGTCAAGTAGGGTTTTTATAAGCGAAAGGTCGTGGTCGTAAATTATGGTGTTTAGCGTTAAGTAGGTGCGTACCCCCTTAGCAGCGCAACGCTGCGAAATTTCTTGTAAATCATCAAGTGTAAAGTTCATAGAGGCACGGGCGCGCATGTTTAGCTGCTCCACACCAAAGTAAACCGAATCCGCCCCGTTATCCAGTGCAGCCTGTAGGGCTTCAAAATCGCCTGCCGGTACCATAAGTTCTATTTGTCCGTTTGTAGTCATACCCTAAAAAATTAACGGGCAAACATACCGCAGGTTTTTTCCATAAAACGTGACGAATGTCATGGTTTACTAAATAATGGCCGGTATAATTGTAGTTTTTGGGTTTTGCTATTTAAGGACAAGACAGATTTTAAAAATAAAACCGCCCTTGCTGGGGCGGTTTAGTCTAACTACTAACTCAACTGTATAAAAAACTAAACTTATTGTTTTCCGTTTAATTTTCGAAGGTATTCGCGGGTGCGTTTGCCGCTTTCCTTAAGGTCGCTGTCTTTCCACTTACCGTTTGATGAGGCGGTAGGGTAGAGCACACTACAGGTTTCATCCTTATCGGATACCGACCATGTTATCCAGCTCAGCCCACGGGCTTCCATCCAGTCAATCCAGTTTTGCCATTCGGTAGGGTCCAGTGGGCCGTCGCCAGTGGCTTCCATCCCTGCACATTCCGAAATAAATACCGGTAAGCCGGCTTTAATGGCTTCGTCGGTACGGTCGCGCAGGTATTGCTTGTGTGTAGCCGCATAAAAATGCACGGTGTACATCAGGTTGGTTTCACCCTTTATAGGGTCGGCGGCGGGGAGGTTAATATCTTGGTCCCAGTGCGGACATCCCACAAGTATTACATTATCGGGGTCATTCTTACGGATTACCTTAATCACTTCCTCGGCGTATGCCTTAACCTGAGGCCAGGTTTCCTCGTCCGGTTCATTAAATACCTCATAAATAACGTTAGGATACTTGCCGTACTTTTTGCTCATTTCGTCAAAAAAAGCTTTGGCTTCCTCCAGGTTAACGTTGTGGCTGTGCCAGTCAATGATTACGTAGATGTTGTTCTTAATGGCGCCGTCTACTACATTAGTAATGCATTTTTTTACAAACTCAGGGTTTTCCTTATAGGTTTGTCCCGCCGAGCCTACTTCAATGCCGGCAGCAGCGCGCACTATGTTTACGTTCCAGTCGTCCTTTAGCCATTTAACTGTTTTAGCATTGTAAAACCTTGGCCAAAAGCTGCTCCAGCCGTAGCTCATGCCACGCAGCATTATGTGTTTGCCGTTTTGGTCTACCAGTTGGGTACCTTTTACACTAAGCTGTCCGTACTCCTTAACCTGTGCAAAACAGGCCATTGAAAACAGTAGGGCAGCGGCGGTAATTTTAAAGTGCTTTAGCATGGTTATTTCTTTTTGGTAAGGGTAAGGCGCAGTGCTACCACATCGTGTGCAGGCACTTCGGCTTTAAAGGCTTTTTTAGTGGTGGCAGTACCTTTATCTTTTTTATCCCAAAGGTTTTTCAGGGTATAGGTATTTGCGGCAAAGCTTGTTTGCAGGTTAAAGATGTCGTCTTTAATTTCGTTCTTCAGCCAGTCGAAATCTACTTTTTGTGCAGTAGTACCACGATTAAGGAATACTACAGCCCAGTCGCCGCCCTGTAGCGGTTTTGCCCAAATTTCCAGCCCGTCCTTAGCCGATACTTTAAAGCCTTCTATGCCCAGTTTGTCCTGGCTAACGGCAATGACATTTTTATTGGTAAGCACTTCGGTGGTTTCTTTGCTCATGCTGCGCAGGTCGTTACCGGCAATAAGCGGTGCCGCCAGCATAGCCCACATGGTAAAGTGTGCACGGTCTTCGTTTACGGTAAGCGCACCGTTACCTACCTCCAGCATATCGGGGTCGTTCCAGTGGCCGGGACCTGCATATTTGCGCAGTCCTTCCTGCTTGTCCAGTATTTGCATTACGCCCCAGGCTTTCCATGTGCCATGGTC
Organism: Flavobacterium sp. RHBU_3; assembly: GCF_046613565.1. Lineage (NCBI taxonomy): Bacteria > Pseudomonadati > Bacteroidota > Flavobacteriia > Flavobacteriales > Flavobacteriaceae > Flavobacterium > Flavobacterium sp. RHBU_3. Next base: position 349,397 of record NZ_JBKJHC010000004.1, read on the forward strand.
TTTTACACAGTCAAAACAATTGTAAATATCACCGGTAGAGCGCCACAGGTGTCCTACAGCTGGTCCCCATTCCCATGGCTTATCGTTACCCCATTCGCAAATGCTCAGTACAATAGGGCGGCCTGCCTTTTTAAGGGCGGCTGCTATGGTTTTGTAAGCACCCTCGGCTTTAAGGCCTTCGGTGTTGCACCAGTCGTATTTCAGGTAATCAATACCCCAGGCGGCGTATTGCTGCGCATCCTGAAACTCATAACCACGGCTGCCCGGCCTTCCGCCACAGGTTTGACTTCCGGCATCACTGTAAATGCCCAGTTTAAGCCCTTTGCTGTGCACGTAGTCGGCCAGCGCCTTCATCCCAGACGGGAAACGCTTTGCATCCGGGTGGATAAAACCCTGCGCATCGCGGTCGCCATGCCAGCAATCGTCTATGTTAATGTAGGTATAGCCTGCATCGCGCATGCCGCTGCTTACCATGGCATCGGCCATTTGCTTAATCATGTTTTCGTCTACATTGCAGGCAAATTTGTTCCAGCTGTTCCACCCCATAGGAGGGGTAAGCGCCAGGCCTTCATATTTTGTATAATCCTGCACATAGTTATTGCCCTGTGCCATAGCGATAAGGCTTACAGAAGCTACAAAAAGCGCAGTAATCAGTTTCTTCATAATTGGGTTTGTTTTGTGTATTATCTCAATATGTTGTTGATGGATGCAAGTTCTTCACCAGTAAAGTGAATGTTTTTTAGGCATTGCAGCGAATCAGTAACCTGTTCGGGCCTGCTTGCGCCTATAAGTACCGATGTAACCCTTTCGTCCTTTAATATCCATGACAGCGCCATATGTGCCAGTTTTTGCCCACGCTGCTGTGCTATTTCGTTCAGCTGTTTAATTTTTTCTATCCTTTCGGGCGTAATGTGGCTTTCGTTAAGAAACTGCCCGCTTGTGGCTACGCGGCTGTCGGTCGGTATGCCGTTAAGGTACTTATCGGTAAGCAGTCCTTGTGCCAATGGCGAAAAAGGTATGCAGCCTACGCCGTTATTACCCAGCACGTCGAGCAATCCAAATTCCGGGTCGCGCACAAACATGCTGTATTTGGGTTGATGGATTACGCATGGTGTACCCAGCTGTTTCAGTATATCAATGGCTTTTTGTGCCTGTACTGCGTTGTAGTTACTTATACCTGCGTAGAGTGCTTTTCCCTGCCTTACAATTAAATCCAGTGCGCCCATGGTCTCTTCCAGTGGGGTATCAGGGTCCATGCGGTGGTGATAGAAAATATCTACATAATCCAGCTTCATGCGTTTCAGGCTCTGGTCCAGGCTTGATACCAGGTACTTTTTACTGCCCCAGTCGCCATAAGGGCCATCCCACATAGTGTAGCCTGCCTTGGTAGAAATAATAAGTTCGTCGCGGTAGCCTGCAAAATCGCTGTGCAGTATTTTACCAAAATTCTCCTCGGCCGAACCCGGAGGCGGCCCGTAGTTATTGGCAAGGTCAAAATGGGTAATACCGTTGTCAAAGGCTGTGTGCAGTATGCGGCGGCTGTTATCGTAGTCGTTTACGTGGCCAAAGTTGTGCCAAAGGCCCAGCGACAATGCCGACAGTTTTAGTCCGCTTTTTCCGCAGCGGCGGTACTGCATATCATTATAGCGTGTAACAGACGGTGAGTAGGTTGTCATGATAAAATAAGGTTTTGGTTAACACGACCAAGGTACGAATGTTTGTTACATAAAAACATTCCCCGAAAAACTTCGGGGAATGCTAAGGGTAATGTTTCAGTCTACCCTATAAAAATATTAATCAACGGTAAAACCAAAGTTGTCGAAATAGTAGGTGTGTGTAGCTCCTGAGAATTCCTGGAACGACAGGTTTTGCATTGCTGCAGGTACGCCGCCCATTTGATCCCAGGTAATACGTACATCAGTCCATTCTGTACCTGTGGTTATGGCATGTGTAGCATCGCCCCAGCCACTTCCGTTAAATATCCAAACCAGTTTACCGGCATCGTCTGAACGTACGGCAAAGTGAATACCTGTATAGTTACCCATACCTTCCTGCCAGCCCCAGTTACCCTGAATGTTACCCCAGCCTTCAATGTCTTTCTTAAAGAAGGTAGTACCCTGGAAAGCTTTGGTTTGGTCTGTAACAAATACGTGGTTATTCCAGGCTTCTATAGTCCAAGGATCGTAAAACACATCATCGTAAATTGCGGTACCTACCGCAGATATGTCCCACTCGCTTTCACCCGAAATGGTTTTTACCTTTACATATTTGTTTGCAGAGCCGGCCGGCATTACTGCTACAATTTCGGTTAGGCTGCTCGATACAACCTGGGCCTGTACACCACCTACTGTAACTACAGGATCCAGGAAGTAAGAACCATAAATGGTAAACTGTTCTCCTTCTGCTGCATTTACAGGGTTAAAACTGGTAATTGAAGGTGCAGGCGGTGCTACAGGGAAATGGTAGGTAGCTGTACCATACTTGGTAACTACTTTAAGCTCATCTGTAGCGTTTTCATATGGTGTATCCCTGTCTATGGTTACCAGTATTACATCATCTGTAACCAGTGTAGAGTTAAAGTACGTATCGGTTTCGTTAAAGTAAATCTTTTGTGTGGTAATAAAACCTTTACCTCTTATTATGTACATATTGTCTGCAAAGCCGTACTCTACAAGCGAGTCGTTTTGGGCCAGGCTCACATTTTCTATTTCCGGGGCGCCACCGCCACCGTTGTCGTCGTTGCACGAAATGAACAGTGTAACGGCAAACATGGCAAGTAACCCGAACAGGAATTTAAATTTATTGTTTTTCATTTCAATACAATTTTTATGCATTAGTTAAAAGTGTAAGGAACAGGATCTTCCAGAAGCTTAGGGTTTTTAGCCACATCGTTGTCCGGGTAGTTCAGGTAGAAGTCGCTTTCAGATGGTGTAAAGTGTTCCTCTGTCCACATATTACCCCTGTTTTGTGCCGACATGATGGCGATAGCCTGAGCCCTTGGTAAACGTCCAAGATCGAACCAGTAATCACCTTCAAAGGCAAGTTCTTTCCTTCTCTCATTAAAGATATCGGTAAACGTAATCGATGTTACACTTGGTAGTCCGGCCCTGTTGCGTACGGCGTTAAATGAAGCCAGTGCACCTGCATCTGAAGTACTGGCACCTCCGGCAAGTACAGCTTCTGCGTGTATAAGCAGCAGTTCTGCATATCGCATAATGTAAGTGTTGTTAGATGTAGCTCCGTTACCACCTACTTGTGTAGGTCCTGTAGCATTACCGTTTTCTATACCTATAACGTATTTTTTAATGGCAGCACCGGCTCCTTGTCCACCTATATCGGCGGCAGACGGTACTGTAAAGCCCATTTGTTCTGTTGTTCCGCTGTTTATAAGTACTTTAATATCTGAATATACGTCGCCGGGCATCATTATGGTTTGTTTGCGGCGCACATCACCGTCTTCATACAACGAAAGGATATCCTGAGACGGGCCGAATACACCACCGTAAGAACAGTTTGATGTAGTAAGCGCTGCTGAACTGATACCAAACTGGGTGTTACAAATGTTTCCTGAACCGTAGTTACCGTCCCAGTACCATTGTAGCGCGAAGATAGATTCCTCGTTGTTGTTGTTAGGGTAAGTAAACAGGTCGGCATATGATTTTCCTGGCAGCGAAGTACCTCCAAGAAGTTTAAATTCGCCACTGTTTATTACTTCCTCTGCAAGCTGGCGTGCTTCTGTATATTTCTTTTCGTACAGATATACTTTGGCAAGCATTGATTTTGCAGAACCTTTACTTACGTGGCCGTTTTGTGTATAATCGCTTCCACGGTTTTTATCATACATTTTTTCAATGGCTTTTTGGTAATCCATTTCTATAAATGTATAAATATCTTCAATCCTGTTAGTGTTGATTTGAGGCGTGCCTGCATAATCAAGGTTGTTTTCTATGATAGGTACAGCACCCCATAAGCGTACAAGATAAAAGTAAGCAGTAGCCCTAAGGAAGTATGCTTCGCCTATGGTATTTTGAAGAACTTCAGGGTCTACATCCGGACCCACACGGTCTTCAAGGAAGTTAATAATAGCATTAGCCTGAGCCACGTTTGCCCAAAGCGATTGCCATCCGTCATTCAGTATACCGTAACTACCGTTCATAGAAAAGTTACGAAGAGCATTTACGTCTGATGAGTTGGTGTACATGTTACCGCCACCTACTTCTGCTACAGCCCAAAGGAATTTTGTTTCAAAGTTAAACCAGGTGCGGCTATACATTACGTTAGTAGCAGATGCCACCTGTGCGTTGGTGCTGTAGTAAGCATCAAGGCTTATAGAGTCTTCCGGCGGACGGTTTGTAAAATCAGCCGTACACGAAAATATAATCATAGCCGTTGCAGCAAGTGCAGCAAAACGGAGTGTGATTTTTGGAATCATTTTCATCTTCAATTTTTTTTTAGAATTCTAAGTTAACACCAAACGAATAAGTTCTAGGAGACGGATACCTTCCGTTATCAATGCCTGTAAGCAGTACGTTTTGGTTAAACGAACCTATTTCAGGGTCATAACCCGTGTACTTTGTAAAGGTGTGCAGGTTAGTTCCGGTAGCATAAACCCTTACACGAGACATCTTGATTTTTGAAGCAATTTCAGATGGCAGGGTATAGCCAAGGGTTGTATTTTGTATCCTTAGATACGAACCATCTTCTATGTAACGGTTAGATATCTGTACGTTAGGGTTGCTTAGGTCGCCTATTGGCCTTGGAACACTTGTATTAGGGTTTTCCTCTGTCCAGTAGTTAGCGGCTTCAGACAGCTGGTTTACATACAATTGGGCATTAAGCGTACCGTTTCGGCGTGTAAGGTTCATTACATCGTTACCTACAGATCCCTGAAGGAATATAGAAAGGTCGAAGTTTTTGTACTTAAAGTTGTTAGTAAAACCGAATGTAAATTTAGGGTTAGGGTTACCTATAAACGTTTTGTCATAAGTATCTATAACGCCATCTGGTTTACCTTCCGGGCCACTGATGTCTTTATATTTTACGTCACCCAGCCAGGTTTGTCCGGCACCTGTACCTACGCTTTGCCCAAACTGAATAGGAGCACTGTTAAGCTGGTCTGTGCTGGTAAACAATCCTTCGGCCACATAGCCGTAGAACATACCCACTGGCTGGTTTACAACAGTGTTTGTAGCTACCATAGGTATATAACCGTTAGTGTTTACCTGTTGTGTAAGTGTAAGTCCCGATTGCAGGTCTGTTAGCTTGTTTGTGTAGTGGCTGAATACAAGGCTTGAGTTATATGAAAAATCACCGGTGCCTTTTGTGTTGTAGCTAAGGGTAATATCATATCCACGGTTTTCCATAGATCCAAGGTTAGACCAAGGAGCAGCAATACCACCGTAATAAGAATCGCCTCCGGTAAGGTAATCAGGAAGTGGCACCTGGAAAAGGAAACCTTCTGATTTTTTTATGAAGTAATCCACGTTAGCAGTAAGGCGAGAGTTAAATAGGGTGAAATCTAAACCTATGTTTGTTTGCTTCATCGATTCCCATGTAAGGTCAGGGTTAGGTGAGTTAGCCACAGTATAAGACGATCCCAGTCCTGAAGCACCCGGTTGCAGTAGTGCTGTATAGCGGTTGTTAGGTAACTGCTGGTTACCGGTTTCACCGTAGCCTATGCGTAGCTTAAGGTTGTCTATGTAGTCTTTTGTAGATTCCATGAACTTTTCATTCGAAATTTTCCATGAACCCGAAATCGCAGGGAAGTAACCCCATTGTTTTTTACCGCCGTCGCCGTTAGGGTCAAATTTCGAAGAACGGTCGCCACGTACTGATGCCGACATACCAAAACGGTTGTTGAAATCATAGATAACACGGGCAAACAATGAGTAGATGGCTGCACTACCTTTGTAGTAATCGTTAGCTGTTACCCTTATAGTACTACCCAGGTTTACAGTGGCCGGGTCGTTTACAGGAGCATCAGACGAGTATACGTTAAGACCTTCCCAGTGGCTGTCGTTAGCCTCCTGGCCTAATAGTACAGTAAATTTGTGCTGTCCTATTGTTTTGTCGTAAGTTAAAAGGTTTTTAAGGTTAATCGCGTACCAGTTAGAACCTCTTTTCCATAGTTCAGATGCTGTATGTGTTTGTACACCCCAGTAATAAGTAGGTAAAAAGTCGTTTTGGTCAGCAAATTCAGTGTTTGCACCCAGTTCTGCCCTGTATTTAAGGCCATCCAGTAGGGTTGCCTCACCATATACGCTACCCATAAAGTTTTTGCGTACAAGCTTGTTGTCGCGTACCATAGCTTCACCTACAGGGTTAAAGTAAGTAGCATTAAGGCTGTTATCCAGTGGTCCTGCAAAGCTTCCGTCAGGGTTACGTACCGGTATATCCGGAGCCTGAAGCAGTGCATTAGATATAATACCTGTATAACTTTGGTTTATGGTAAGTTGTTCATTAGTAATACCTGTTCCCATGTTTGTTCCTACGCGTAACCAGTCTTTTACTTTAGAATCTACGTTAGCACGCATAGTATAACGTTTGAAACCTGAGCCAAGTAATATACCGTCCTGGTTTATAAAACCACCCGAAATGTAGTAATTTGTACCATCTTTAGCTCCCGAAAACGAAAGCTGGTGGCTTTGTGTTTTAGCCGTTTGGTATATAGCATCCTGCCAGTCTGTACCGTTACCTAATAGCTCAGGATGAGCAAATTCAGGCCTTAGCTGGTCTTCAGGTATACCGTATAACAACGAAAGTTGATTTTGTTGCTGTGCATACTGCCTAAGGTTCATTACATCAAGTTTTTTGTAAATGGTACCTACAGATGTATAGCCTTCATAAGCCATTTTTCCGGTTCCTTTTTTTCCTGATTTTGTAGTAATGATAATTACACCGTTAGCACCGCGCGAACCGTAAATAGCGGTTGCAGAGGCATCTTTAAGGATGTCGATAGATTCGATATCGTTCGGGTTAATGAAAGATATTGGGCTTACGGTATTGTTACCGGCTCCACCTGTCGATGAAAAGTCGCTTCCTGCTACAGGGCGTCCGCTTGTAGATTTACCGGTAGCATCACCAGATACAGGAACACCGTCTATAACATAAAGCGGTTCGTTAGTACCCGAAATCGAAGTGATACCACGAATGTGAACCGATGCTGCGCTACCCGGTTGTCCTGAACCGTTTGTTACACTTACACCCGCTGCTTTACCTTGAAGCATCTGGTCTACAGATGTTTGCTTAATGTTTTCAAGGTCTTTTGAACGGATGGAAGAAACAGCACTGTTTACATCATCCTTTTTTTGTGATCCGTAACCTATAACCACCACTTCATCAAGTGTTTTGGCGGTTTCGGTCATTTTTACGTTAATACTTGTCCTGCCTTTTACGGCTACTTCTTCGGTGGTGAAACCGATGAAGCTGAATACCAGTGTACCGTTTTCCGGTACCTCTATGGCGTATTCTCCTTCAAGGTTGGTTACTACGCCCCCCTGGGCGCCCTTTACGGTTACATTTACCCCAGGTATGGTCATTCCTTTTTCGTCAGATACCACACCGCTTACCTTTTGCTGTGCATGCATGGTTCCTGCAAAACACAGAACCATAAGGTAGAACAGGGCTTTTCCTTGTGTACACCATTTTGTAACTTTGTGTAGTTTGTTACCCATAGTAATTCGTGTTTGGTTAGCTACTAATTCGCAATTTATAAGGTTAGAAATTTAGCTATCAATAATTTTAGGGTTCTTTTATTGACGAAAACAAATTTAGAGCTAACCTGAACTGAAGGTTAATATTATTTTATCATTTAGTTATAATATTTCCTCTAACGTTTGCGTAACTTTTATACTTTAATATATGTACTTATATAAAAATAGGGTTAAAAACCTTGTTTTTAGGTTTTTAACCCGATTGTGTTTATAACTGAAGCAAAGAAATGCTTGTACTTTTTTGTCAGCTTTAATAAGGTTACAGGAAGCGTTTCATGCCGTGGAACTCATCGCGGTACTGGCTTGGGGTGGTCTTTTTTATACTTTTAAATATGCGGTTAAAGTTGGCAATGTTATTAAAACCGCTCTTGTAAGCAATTTCGCTTATGCTCAGGTCTTTTTCAATAAGCCAGCGCGCCGCGTAGCCCACGCGTATGTCGTTCAGGTAGTTTACAAAAGTTTTGTTGGTGCGTTTTTTTATAAAACGGTTAAAAGATACCGGGCTCATACTGGCTACACCGCTTACATCGTCCAGGGTTATTTTTTCGCTGAAGTTTCTTTGTATGTACTCGTACACCAGCTTCATTTTGTCGCTGTCTTCAAAAACATCGCTGTCTACACTGTAGTTGCTCAGCAGGCGCTGGTTGCGCGAGTTTGCCATATCGTGCAGTATCGACATAATTTCCAGGAAATAGTCCATGCCGTCCAGCTTACTAATGCGGCGGAAACGTTCGGCCAGTTCGGCCGATGTTTTTTTAGAGAATAGTATACCGTGGTTACTGCGGTTAAACATATCGCGTATGGGGCGCATAATGCGGCGTTCCAGCAACGAATCGTCAAAGAGGTCGTTATGAAACTGTATGGTTATTTCGTTTATGTCTTTGTTCTTGCATTTGTGCAATTCCCAGCCGTGGGGCAGGTTAGGGCCTACCAGTACCAGCTCTATGTCGTCTATCTCCTCAATGTGGTCGCCCACAATACGTTTTACGCCCTTTCCACCATAAATAAAGTTAATTTCATACTCCGGATGGTAGTGTATAGGAAACTCAAAAGTGTCTTTGTGCCTATCAAATACAAGGAAGCTATCGTCCTTAGACAAGGGGGGGATTTCGCGGTGGAATTTCTGGTTGTCCATAGTTACTACAACGTTTGTTATAATTTGTTATAATAATGATAAAATAATATTAACGCTTCTTGTATGCTCGTTATATCTTTGGCATTATCAAAAAAGGGTTGATAAAATTATACTGTTGGGAATTATCAATCAAATAATTTAAGAATTTTACAATCTTATAAAATTCTTTTGAAGCACATGCAAATATAGATGAAAAATAATATTGCCATAATTATAGCCGGAATTTTTCTTGTATCGTGCAAAAGCACCTCACAAACTACTGCCAGTGTGCAGCTTCCGGCCGATAAAAATGCCACGCCCGAAACGGTGGTTTTGTACCAAAATTTGTTTAAAGCCCGCGAAAAAGGGTATATGTTCGGGCACCAGGATGCACTGGCATACGGTGTAAACTGGCGTTATGAAGAAGGCCGCAGCGACATAAAAGACGTAACCGGAGATTACCCTGCGGTATACGGGTGGGACCTGGGACGCATAGAGAATAAAGAAGATAAAGACCTTGATGGTGTGCCGTTTAGCAAACAGAAGCACTTTGTAGAAACGGTATACAATAGGGGAGGTGTAAACACTTTTAGCTGGCACATGAACAACCCGCTTACGGGTAAGGATGCCTGGAACAACGAGCCGGGTACGGTAGCATCGGTGCTGCCGGGCGGTGCTAAGCACGAGCTGTTTAAATCGTGGCTTGATAATGCCGCTGCCTACTTCCTTACACTAAAAGGGAAGGATGGTAAGCTGGTGCCGATACTTTTCCGTCCGTATCACGAATTTACGGGAAATTGGTTCTGGTGGTGCAAAAATACTACCACCCCTGAGCAGTTTAAAGCGCTGTGGAAATTCACGGTAAACTATTTTGAAAGCAAAGGCGTGCACAACCTGCTGTATGTATACAATACCAGCGATGCCAATGTCCAAACCAAAGCCGATTTTATGGAGTACTATCCCGGTGATGAGTATGTAGATATGGTAAGCTTTGATATTTACCAGGGTGGCGAGGAAGCTGAAAAACGCGAAAAGTTTGCGGCCGATACACACCGCCTCGTAGGGATAATAGATGAGGTGGCTACCGAACACCACAAGCTTTCATCGATTGCCGAGACGGGTTTTGAGCAGATACCGTATGCTACCTGGTGGACAGAAACCCTTACTAATGCTATAGGAAACAGGAAAATATCGTACGTGCTGGTATGGCGCAACCACGGCTGGAACGAGTATGTAAATCCGCCGCACATGCACTACTATGCGCCGTACAAGGGGCACAAATATGAGGCTGATTTTATAAAATATTACAAGCAGCCCGAAACCCTGTTCCAGAAAGAAGTAACCAAATTCAACCTTTATAAAAAATAATCACGCACGGCGTGACTCCATGATATAATGAGACTTACAGCTATAGACCTTTCTATTATTGCCGCTTATTTTATACTGATGGTGGCCATAGGTATTGTAATGAAAAATCGCGCCAAGCGCAGTAAAGACAGTTACCTTATGGGGGGCAAGTCGCTGCCCTGGTACATGCTGGGGCTTAGCGATGCCAGCGATATGTTTGATATTAGCGGTACCATGCTACTGGTAAGTATGGCGTTTTTGTACGGTTTTAAAAGCGTATGGATTCCGTGGATGTGGCCGGTGTTTAACCAGGTGTTCCTTATGGTATTTGTAAGCAAATGGCTTAGGCGAAGCAATGCCACTACCGGTGCCGAATGGCTGGGTACGCGTTTTGGCCTTACCGATAAAGGTGTAAAAAGCAGCCACGCTATAGTGGTGGTATTTGCGCTAATGCTGTGTGTGGGCTATATGGCCTATGCATTTGTGGGCGTGGGCGAATTCCTTGAAATATTCATTCCGTATGATACTATAAAAACGGTAGTACCATTTTTAGACCAGCACTTAGAGCAGTTTACCATTGGCTCAGCCGAATATGTAACAGCATTGGTAGATGCCAAGCATTTTACAGCTCAGTTTTATGGGGTAAGCATTTGTATTGTGGCTACATTCTACAGTATAGTAGGGGGGATGCACGGTATTGTACTGGCCGACTTTATAAAGTACATGATTATGATAGTGTGCTCGCTGTTTGTGGGTACTATAGCCATGAGTGCACTGGCAGATAGCGGTATAGTATTTACCGATAAAATGCCACTGGGGTGGGATAGCCCGCTGTTTGGTGCCGAACTGGGACTGGACTGGCAAACCATATTGCCTGAGGCACAGCACAAGCTGGAGCAGGACGGTTACAAGCTGTTCTCTGCCGTGGTAGCCATGATGTTCTTTAGCGGGGTGCTTAAAAGCCTTGCCGGGCCTGCACCAAACTACGATTGCCAAAAGATATTAAGTACCAAGTCGCCGGAGGAAGCCAGTAAAATGAGTGGTTTCATTTCTATCATACTGCTGCCTATCCGTTATTTTATGACCATGGGCTTGTGTATTCTGGGTGTGCTGTACTTTAAAGACCTGCAACTAAACCATACTGCCGATGGTATTAACTTTGAGAGTATTATGCCGGCTGTAATAAACAAATACCTGCCTGTAGGGCTTGTGGGGCTGGTGCTTGCCGGTTTCCTTGGTGCGTTTATGAGCAATTTTAGCGGTACGCTAAACGCAGGGCAGGCGTATATAGTAAACGATATTTACCTGAAATACTTTAAACCCGATGCCGACAGGAAACAGATCATCCGCATGGGGTACCTTTCGGGTACGCTTATGGTAATCCTGGGTGTAGGCCTTGGGTTGCTTATAAAAGACGTAAACATGATATTCAACATTATCACTGCAGGGCTGTATGGGGGCTTTGTGTGTGCTAATGTACTCAAATGGTACTGGTGGCGCTTTAATGCTTCCGGTTTCTTTTGGGGAATGCTTGCCGGCATTATTGCCAGCGCCATACCACCGTTCTTATCGGTTACGGGCATCAGCCATTTCTTTGACGGTACCCGTATGCTGTACTTTTTCCCGGTGTTTTTTGTTATTCAGTTGGTCGCCTGTATTTTGGGTTCTTACGCGGCGCCTCCAACGGAAACAGCTACACTGGTGAATTTTTACAAAACGGTAAGACCGTGGGGTATGTGGAAACCCATACACGAACTTGCACAACAAGAGGACCCGGAACTGCAACGCAACAAAAACTTTGGCATTAACATGGCGAACGTGGCTATGGGTATTGCCGGACAAATATTGCTTACGCTGCTGCCCATGTACTTTATTTTAAGTAAATGGACCGGGTTCTTTACCGTGCTGGTTTTACTGGCGGTAATATTTGCCGTAATGAAAAAAACATGGTGGAACCGACTCACCGATTTTTAAAAAAACAACAATTGCACCAATTAACTAAAAAGGGTATTGGATATGATTACTGAAAACACGGTTAAAATACCGAATTATGACGCGCTGGTAAAAGCCCATCGTGAACTTACAGAAAAGAAGAATGAGCCTGCTGATACCGGCAATGGCGTATATACCCGCTACAAAAATCCTGTGGTTACCGCCGCACACGTGCCACTGCACTGGAGGTACGACTTTAATGCTGCCACCAATCCGCACGGTATGGAACGCATAGGCTTTAACGCTGCGTTTAATGCCGGTGCTACCAAGTGGAACGGCAGGTACATTATGTGCGTGCGTGTGGAAGGGGTAGACCGTAAATCGTTTTTTGCGATTGCAGAAAGCCCTAACGGCATAGACAATTTTGTGTTTTGGGACAAGCCTGTGGTTATACCGCAAATTGAGGGTAACCCGGATACCAATGTATACGACATGAGGCTTATTCAGCATGAAGACGGCTATGTGTACGGTATTTTTTGTACCGAGCGCAAAGACCCTAACGCCCCTAAAGGCGATACCAGTTCGGCTATAGCCAATGCCGGTATTGTACGCACTAAAGATCTTATCAACTGGGAGCGCCTGCCCGACCTGATAAGCAATACAGGCCAGCAGCGCAATGTGGTACTGCACCCTGAGTTTGTAAACGGCAAGTACGCCATATACACACGCCCTCAGGATGGTTTTATCGATGTAGGCAGTGGAGGCGGTATTGGCCTTGGCTTCATTGACAAAATGGAAAACCCTGAAGTGCTGGATGAAAAAATCATTTGTGGTAAGGTATACCATACTATTTACGAACTGAAAAACGGCCTTGGCCCTGAGCCTATTAAAACCGATAAAGGCTGGCTGCACCTGGCACACGGTGTGCGTAACACTGCTGCCGGGCTACGCTATACGCTGTATATGTTTATGACCGATCTTAACGAGATAGACAAGGTTATTTACCACCCGGCGGGCTACTTTATGGCTCCGGAAGGTGAGGAGCGTGTGGGCGATGTAAGCAACGTGCTTTTTGGTAACGGCTGGATTGCCGACGAAGACGGTACAGTGTACATTTACTACGCATCGTCTGATACGCGCATGCACGTAGCGGTTTCTACCGTAGACAAGCTAGTAGATTATGTAATCAACTCGCCTGCAGATACCTTTACTTCGGGAGGTTCGGTACAAACAATTATAGATCTTGTAGACAGCAACAAGAAGTTTTTATAATGGCACAACTTAAGGAAGCCATGCTCCGTGAGCTGCACAGCATTATGGGGTATTGGGAAAAAAATACCACAGATACCGTTAACGGTGGCTTTATAGGCACCATAGACTGTAACGAACAAAATGATTATACAGCTGAAAAAGGCTCCGTAATGAATGCCCGCATATTGTGGGCATTTGCTGCGGCGTATCCGGTTACGCAAAACGAAGCACACTTAGAGTTAGCACACCGGGCATACCGTTATATTGCCACTTATTTTTACGATAAGGAGCACGGCGGTATCTTTTGGAGTGTAAATGCCGACGGTTCGCCAAAGGATACCAAAAACCAAATTTATGCGCTGGCGTTTACCATTTATGGGCTTTCGGAATATTATGCCGTTACCCAAAATGAAGATGCCCTGCAACTGGCTGTCAGCCTGTATAAAAAGATTGAGGAGCACAGTTTTGACAAGGAGTATTCGGGCTACCTGGAAGCCTTTACCCGCGACTGGCAACCCATAGACGACCTTCGCCTGAGCGATAAGGACGCCAACGAAAAAAAGACCATGAATACCCACCTGCACATTGTAGAAGGGTATGCTAACTTGTATCGTGTGTGGCCCGATGCTGGTTTAAAAAGTGTTATATCGCAACTGCTTATTACCATAAACAATCATTTTATGGACATAGACACCGGGCATTTGCACCTGTTCTTTAACGAAGAATGGGTAGAGAAGCCCGATGTTATTTCCTACGGACATGATATTGAGGCGGCATGGCTGCTGCAATGGTGCGCTGAAGTGATAGGCGATGAACAGTTAATAGCCATTTACAAAAAGCACGCGGTTATTATGGCCGATGCTACCTTTGAAGGGGTAGATGAAACCGATGGCGGACTTTGGTACGAATACGACCCTCAGGAAAACCACCTTATTGCCGAAAAACACTGGTGGCCCCAAAGCGAGTTTATGATAGGCATGGTTAATGCATGGCAACTTACTGGTGATGCAAAATACCTGGATGCCACAACACGCAACTGGCAGTTTGTACAGCAGCACATACTGGATACCGCTAATGGCGAATGGATATGGGGCGTGGATGCAAACTATAAGCTGATAGAAAAAGACAAAGCCGGTTTCTGGAAATGCCCGTACCACAACAGCAGGGCATGCCTGGAACTGATAAAGAGACTGTAAGCCTCTCCCCAGCCCTCTCCAAGAGAGAGGGAGTAGCTTCACTCAAATGGATTAGGTACTACAATTCCCCTCCTTCGGATTATCGTATGGAACATCTTAGCGGCTTGGCGCCTTTGCGAGAAATTTTCTGCCATAAGGCTCACAAAGTTTTTTACAAAGTCTACAAAACGACTTGTGTCCACACAATATTCAGTACACATGGGGTGGGAATGTATTCGTCAAGATTAAATTTCTCGCAAAGGCGCCAAGCCGCAAAAGAGAGATGCTCTTAGCAAGATAATTCCTTGAAAATATAATACCTTTTTTTGACAAAATAGCAGTATTACGAAAACGATTGATGGAGTAATTTGCATACGTTAAATGAAATTTACCCGTGCCACTTATCCGGCACAATACGACTAACACACGCTATGAAAAAATTTACAGTAAGCCTGCTCGTTATGGGTATGGTGCTGGCTGCATCATGCGGCAGTGATAATGATAGTAGTACCGACACTACGCCTGTAGTGGTGGACGACGACCCGATGACGGCGGCAAACGTGCGTACCTATATGGCCGACCCGAATGCCACTGCCGAAACGGTAGCGCTCTTTTACAATTTGAGAAAAACACAAAAAACAAAGTGCCTTATTGGGCAGCAGGATGCTTTTAACAGCTTCTACCAGGGTAATTCCGGGAGTTCTGATATTAAGAAGGCCACAGGCAGCGACCCTGCTCTTTTGGGTTCGGACTTTATGTTCATTACCGATAATAACAACACCGGGCAGGCCGACAACTGGTTTTACCAGCAGGAGGTAGCCATTACCACTGCAGCCAAGCAGGCGTATAACAGCGGTATGGTAAACACCTTTAGCTGGCATATTAGGGAACCGTATCATGGTGAAACTTTTTATGCTGCTGATATGACCAATGAGGAAAAATACTCGGCTTTTGCCAGTATACTTCCAGGAGGTGCTAACCACGACTATTTTAAGCAAAAGCTTGATAAAGTAGCTAGTGTGCTGAACAACCTTAAAGGAGCAGACGGTAAACTGATACCGGTTATTTTCCGTCCTTTTCATGAGTTTGACGGAAACTGGTTCTGGTGGGGTGCTCCTTATTGCACCGCAGCCCAGTACAAGGAAGCCTACCAGTTTTTAGTTACCTACCTGCGCGATACAAAAGGGGTACACAATGTACTGTATGCCTATTCGCCGGACAACAGCTACAGCACATCGGCTACGTACCTGGAGCGCTATCCCGGCGATGGATATGTAGATGTACTGGGTATGGACAATTACGGCGATTTTAGTACCGGCAGCAGTTCGGGTTACAGCACCGCAAATACCAAACTTAAAATGGTAAGCGACCTGGCTACAACCAAGGTGAAAATTTGTGCCATGACCGAAACCGGCTATCGTGTTACTGCAAGCAACAGCCCCATAAGCGGATTTTTCAGCACTAACCTGTATAATGCACTTACGCTGAATAAAGTAAAACCGGCGTATGTAATGTTTTGGTACAACGACCAGGACGGTTACTACGTGCCACCTGCGGGGCAAAGCAATACGCAGGATTTTGTAACCTTTGCAAATAAGGCTACATCGGTGTTGCAGGACGATTTACCTGCTATGTACACCATTACAGAATAGATTAAGATTTGGGTTAATGTTTTTCGTAGGGCGTGGTTTGTGAGGAAAGCCGCGCCCTCACTTTTAAACCCGTAAGACATAATTTGTATGACAAACACATTAAAAACCGCATTGGCCATTACGGCTGTATCGTTTGGGGTATCGTGTTCGGCACAAAAAACAAGTCAGCCTGAGCATATTACCGTAAAAGGAACCGAATTTTATAAGGGAAACAAGCCTTACCACTACATAGGTGCTAACTACTGGTACGGCAGCCTGCTGGCCAGTAAAAGCGTGGGCGATCGTGTCCGCCTTGCCAAAGAGCTTGATGAGCTGAAGGCATTCGGTATAGACAACCTCCGTATTATGGTAGGAGCAGAGGGTGGCACACAGGATTTTACTGTAAAGCCTGCACTGCAACCGCAGCAGGGAGTGTACAACGAAGACCTGCTGGACGGGCTTGATTACCTACTGAATGAATTGCGTAAGCGCAATATGTATGCCGTGCTGTACCTGGCCAATAACTGGGAATGGAGCGGGGGCATGGCGCAATACCTGGAGTGGAACGGCTACGGTAAGTTGCCCAACCCGAACATTCCGCCGAATACCTGGCCGCAGTTTATGGACTACGTGAAGCAGTTCCACAAGTGCGAACCGTGCCGCGAGGCGCTGAATAAGCACATAGCCAAGATAATAGGCCGCACTAATGCGTACAGCAAGCTTAAATATACCGAAGACAATACCATTATGGCATGGCAGGTGGGCAATGAGCCCCGCGTGTTTACCGCCGATAACGAGGCTGCGTTTACTAACTGGCTTACTGATGTGGTGAATACCATAGACGGGCTGGACAGTTACCACCTTATTTGTACCGGTAGCGAGGGTAAGGCGGGTTCGGCAGATGATACTGCTATCTACAAGCGTACCCACAACAACCCGAAAATCGACTACCTTACCATGCACATTTGGCCAAAGAACTGGGGCTGGTACAAGCATGAGGATGCAGCCAAAACCCTACCGGTAGCCATTAGCAAAACCATGGAGTACATAGACGAGCATACCGCTGTAGCCGAAAGGCTGCGCAAGCCGCTGGTACTGGAGGAATTTGGCTTGCCACGTGCCCACGAAAGCCTGGATAGGAATGTACCAGCCAAAGAGCGCGAACAGTATTACAAAGCTATTTTTGATAAGCTGGAAAACAGCATAAAGCAGCACAAGGCTTTTACCGCGCTGAATTTTTGGGGCTATGGAGGTACAGGCAAAAACAACCCGGCACAGGGACATTGGCACGAAGGCGATGCCTTTACCGCCGACCCGCCACAGGAACCGCAGGGGCTTAACACGGTTTTTAGCACCGATACCGATATGCTGAAAATGATAAAGAAATATAACGTAGCAATACGTAAATAAGAGCCGAAAGGCTCTTTTTTGTTTATATTTGATGAACCAATTGACTATTATTTATGGAACAAATACTAAAAGACATTTCAAAATTCTCTGTTTCAACAGGCGAAGCGATAGCTACTGAAGCACAGCTCAAAAGTGAATGGCTTGGGTTTGAGCCGGCATCTGATGAACAGATAAAAGCAACTGAGAAACGCTTAGGTTTAAAACTGCCCGAAGACTATATTAACTTTGTGAAAATCACAAACGGTTTTTCTGCCCCCAATCAAATAGAGCCATCGTTTATCCCGGTACAAGAAATCACTTTTTTAAAAGATTCAGATCCTTTTCTTATAGAGGCATATCAGTTAGAAGAATTAGAGAGCGCTATTTTTATCAGTGGTGAAGATGAAGAACAACATTTCTTTCTTATATATCCGAAATCTGAAAATGAAAAATGGAGGTATTGGAAATTTGCGAACTGGTATCCCGGCGAACATGAATTTGAAAACCTGGAGTCATATTTTGCAGATGTACTTGAGTTTATCCGAAAAGATATAGGCGATTAAATAACCCTCCATTCATAAAAAAAGTACTGAAGCCATTCGTTCAGTAAACACTGCTAAATGCTGTTGATGATTTTGTAACTGCTGTTGGGCAATTGTATACCAAATGTTCACGCTTTGTATACACTTTGTATACGCCTTGTATACGCTTTGTAGCATATAGAGGTAAGGTGTTGCAGCGACTTGTTTATACCAATTTTAAATAATAAAAGGGCCGCTCGCAGCGACCCTTTCGTAGTATTGGTGGAAGGAAGTATTGCATATTTGTGCAAACTATTTTGTATAAAATTCGTGGTGCCAATATTTAAGTAACCATGACCGAACCTCGTCTCGGTTTTTAATATTTATGGGCAGATGGTTGTACAATAAATATTCTGCCCTTTTAAAAGATGCGGCACTGCTTAGATTGTGCGAGTTGAAAAATTCGTTGATAAAATGCAGCATTTCATGTCCCTGGCTCCTATTGAAGGTCTTTTTGCCTACAGGTATTTTTACCTGCTTTCTGTTCCAGTTATAGGTGTAAAGAAGATCCTCTTTCTCAAACCTTATTTCTTGTGCTACGGCTTCCATAGCTTATTTCTTAAAGGTTGTGTCCAGCCATTGCTGTACATCTTTGTGGGTTCGGGCAGAAAACGGTAGCCTGGTTTTTATAGCCGATTCTATCTTCTGGAATGTTTGTTCTGCCTGCCAGCCCCTGTAATCCATATAACGATTGATAAAGTGCAGTACATCAAAACCCTGTTCCCAGTTGAAAACTATATGCTCAGGAAAGCCAACTATCTCTTTATTTGTTGTTTCTGTTTCACTCCATGTAGCAGAATGACGCAGAAGTGTTTTAGTAAAATTTGCCATTTGGTCGTTTATTAGGGTATGGCAAATTTTTAAAATTTATTTTACGCATATAAGCGTATAAACACCTGAATTACTAAAACAGGTAATTTTACGTAGCAGACCCCCGTAAAAATAAAAGGGTTTGGCCTTAAATAAAAAATCCCCAACATTTGTGATGTAAGGGGATGTATTAAAATATTGACTAATTTATTTGTAAAATAAAGAGCGAATCAGCTTGTGTAGCGCTCATTAAGCTCTTCAAAATCGTCGTCATCTGATGAAACAGACTGGTTTTGGTCTTCATCAAGGTCTACATTGTCTTCCAGCAGATAATCATCCTGATTAAATGCCTCACTGTTTTTACTGTTTCCGCCTTCTTCATCCCATTCCCTTTTATTTACGCTGCCTGTATATTTCAGGTTGTCAGAACTTTTTCAGTATCCTGTTCCTTGGTATAGGTAACGCCTTCTTGTTCCAGAGCAAGGTATTTGTCTGTTTCCTCTTCATTCTTTCCGTCGTCATACTTAGCTTTGGGTACAGCTTTTCCGCCCTCTGTTAAAGGTGTTTTATGTGTACCGCCAGCAATATGTTTACCTTTTTCTTTCATAATATTAGTTTTTATTCCTAAAAAATAATAGACCTTAAATCATTTAGTTTTAAAAGCCTCAAATTTGTTAGTAGAAGGTTTTTAAGTTGCAGGCTGCAAGACAATTCTTCAGCCTCCTTTACGCTCCTTTCAGCATTTAAAGCGGCCTTTTCATAAGAAATGGCAGCCGGGTCAACTCCTGCGCGATTGCTGTTGTAAATTCGTTCCATAGCAGTAACTTAAAGGTTCAAAAAATTGTAATATATTTCCCCTCTAAGTTAGCAACATATTTTCTATTAAAATGATAAAACAGTATAATTAATGCTGATTTAACACTTTAACATACTTTGCGGTATAAGGATGCTTTAAAGGCTAAAATTCGAATACCTTACCGTCATCGGCTATTTCTGTGTTTTCAAAAACCGTGCGGGCTTCGTCTTTAAAAAGCTCTATAGACTCATAGCGGGTAGAGTAGTGGCCCAGTATCAATGTACCGGCATTGGCTTTCTTTGCCAGTTCAGCGGCCTGTTTTGCCGTACTGTGCATGGTAGGCTCGCAGTAGCGCGCCTCGCTTTCCAGGAAGGTACTTTCATGATACAGCACATCTACATTTTGTATTACAGGGATTATGCTTTCCAGGTAAATGGTATCGCTGCAAAAGGCATAGCTTTTTGCCGGTGGCGGGTCAAAGGTAAGTGCTGCATTAGGTATTACTTCACCGCTGTCCAGGGTTATGTCGCCGCCGTATTTTATTTTGTTGTAATACACGGTGTCTATTTCATAGTTTTCTACCGCTTCAATGTTCAGTTTTCGTTCGGTATTCTTTTCCTGGAACAGGTAACCATTAGTATACACGCGGTGTTTTAAAGGTATTGTGGTAACCTTTACCTTGTCGTCTTCAAAAATAACTTCGGGTTCTTTTGATTCCAGTTCATGGAAATAAAGATCATAAGAAGTCCATGAATTAGAAAGGCGTAGCTGAACGGTTATCAGTTCCTTAATGCCTTTAGGGCCGTATATGTGCAGGTCGTTTTTTCGGCCCAGCAGTGCGAAAGTAGATATTAAACCAATAAGCCCGTACACGTGGTCGCCGTGCAGGTGCGAAATGAAAATCTGGTTTATTTTGCTGAACTTTATTTTGTTTTTACGCAGCTGTACTTGGGTGCCTTCGCCGCAGTCTATAAGGAACATACGGTTTTTCATTTCCAGTACCTGCGATGTAGGGTTTGTAAGCGTGCGTGGGGTAGCTGCGTAGCAACCCAATATGGTTATTGTCATTGTAATCGTGTTTGTGCCGCATTTAATAAAAACAATGCGAGCCGCACAAGTTACAAAATATGCAATAAACTATACCTTAATTAAACGCTAAAAGCCCAAATCGCGCTCTATTTCTTCCATTTCTATAATGTCGTGGGCTTCCTGTACGGTAGGTACCACAATAAGTTCATCGGGATTTTCATCAATGTCAAAATCCTTTACTACCAGCACAAATGATTTTTTACCCTTGCGGTGCTTATCAGATAATGGCAGGTAGGGCAGCAGGCTTTCAAACGTTAATCCGTCCTGGGCACTAAGGTCGATGATTACGTTATTGTCTTTAAAATCATTGTACCCCGCAGTAAGCTTTTCTAAAAAAGCTACAGCATCGGCATTGGTATCTGTAAGTATAGTTGTTTTCATTTTTAAAAGCTGCTTAGCCAATGAGCTGCTAAGCTGCTAAGCAACTCAGAAGCTCAGTAGCTTTATTACTGTTTAATTTTGCTTGCCAGCAGGTAAATAACCGCCATACGCACTGCAACACCGTTTTCTACCTGTTCCAGTATTACCGATTGTTGAGAGTCGGCCACGTCGCTGGTTATCTCTACCCCGCGGTTTATAGGCCCCGGGTGCATTATTACAATTTCTTTATTAAGCGAATCAAGGAAAGCTTTATCAAGCCCGTATTGCTGTGCATATTCACGCGTAGACGGGAAGTAGTTTACGTCCAGTCTTTCGTTTTGCACACGCAGCATATTAGCCACATCGGCCCACTCCAGTGCTTTGCGCAGGTTAGGCTCCACTGTTACCCCCAGCGATTCTATATAGCGTGGTATCAGTGTTTTTGGTCCGCATACCTTTACTTCGGCACCCTGCATTTGCAGTGCAAATATGTTAGAAAGCGCCACACGGCTGTGCAATATATCACCCACAATAACCACCTTTTTGCCTTCTACACCGCCCAGTTTTTCACGAATGGTATACGAGTCCAGCAATGCCTGTGTAGGGTGTTCGTGTGCACCATCGCCTGCATTAACAATACTTGCATTAACGTGCTTAGACAGGAAATGTGCCGCACCCGGTTTTTCATGGCGCATTACCACCATGTCTACCTTCATGCTTAGTATATTGTTTACGGTATCTATAAGGGTTTCTCCCTTTTTTACAGACGACTGCGCCGCGCTAAAGCTAATCACATCGGCACTAAGCCTTTTTTGTGCCAGCTCAAACGACAGGCGGGTACGCGTACTGTTTTCAAAGAAAATATTGGCAATGGTAATATCCCTCAGTGAGGGTACCTTTTTTATCGGTCGGTTTATTACTTCCTTAAACTGGTCAGCTGTTTCAAAAATAAGGTCGATATCATTTTTGTTGATATACTTTATACCTAATAAATGATTAACGCTTAGTTCTTTCATCTGGTGTAGTAGTGTGTTGTTATCGCGTTTGTTAAACTATGTATACAGAATCTTCTCCTTCATTTTCCTGCCATGATACCCTTACTTTTTCGTCGTTAATGGCATCTACCTGGCGGCCCCTGTAATCAGGCTGTATGGGCAGGTGACGGCTAAAACGGCGGTCTATAAGCACCATTAGCTCTATTTCACTTGGGCGGCCAAACGATTGTATGGCAGTAAGTGCAGCACGTATGCTGCGCCCGGTATAAAGTACGTCGTCTATAAAAATTACCTTTTTGTTCTCTACAATAAAGTCAATCTCGGTACGGTTTGCCTCAAGGGGCTTATCGCCACGGCGAAAATCATCACGAAAAAACGTAATGTCCAGGAAACCTATTTCTATATGCGGAACGTTGTATTCTTTTTCAAGGATGTGTTTAATACGGCTTGCCACAAAACCTCCCCTTGGCTGTATGCCAATAAGTACGGTATCAGAAAAATCGAGGTGTTTTTCGATAAGCTGGCAGGCCAAACGATGCAGGATGATATTGACTTCGCGGGCTGTAAGCAATATTTTATGGCTCATAATGCAATTGATGTTTGGAGTGTAAAGTTAAGGCATAATATTTAAACACAAAATTTTATTACATAAGGCAATAATTATATTTTTGTAGGTAGCCAATAAACCAACTTTATGAAAAATATAATTACTTCATTAGTATTGCTTTGCAGCATATGCTTGTCAGCCCAGGAAATTTGTAATAATGCACTTGATGACGACGGCGATGGCCTTATAGACCTTAATGACCCGGATTGTAACTGCGGTAACCAGACGCCCGTACCTTCTATAATACCCAATGCTTCGTTTGAGGAACATAGCGAATGCCCTTGGAGCTTTTCGCAACTTAACCTTTGTGAAGGGTGGGTACAGGCAACTGATGCCACTACCGATTATTATAACACCTGCGGTACTATGGCCCCTGGTTTGCAGGCACTTTCGGATGTGCTGATGCCTTTTCCTGACGGAGAGGGTATAACCGCCGCTATTTTTAAGCCTGACTGGAACGAGTACCTGGGCAGCTGCCTTTTGGCGCCTATGGTTGCCGATACCCCATACCAGCTTACTTTTAATATTGCCTCCATGCCCATAAGTAATGATGGAAGTACGTGTAATGATAATGTAATTGATTATGACCCGGTTAATGTTACCATTTACGGTACCCAGAATTGCATAAATCTGCCATTAAGTACTGTTTTTAGTCCGGATATGGCCAGCACAGAGTGGGTAGAGCTGGGCAGGGCTTCTTACAATCCGCAGTCGCACTGGGGGCAGCTTACCATATCTTTTACACCTACAGACGATATAAAGGCAATTATGATAGGCGCGCCTCGCACATTGCCCCCTGCTTACAGTGTTATCAGTTGCTATGCTTATTTTTTATTTGACAACCTTATTCTTAACGAGGCTTCAAAATTTGATGTACATATTAATGCTACCGGAGATTATTGTAATAGCAACCTTGTATTGGCATCAAGCCTGTCTGTAACAGTGTCTGACGAGGCTACTTTCCAGTGGTATAAAGATGGTATAGCCATTGTAGGGGCAACGCAAAGCACCTATGCCGTAGAACCGGGATCTGGCCCTGCAGAATACAGGGTAAAGGTTACCGATGGTGCCGAATGTTATTTATCTCCCGGATATATCGTTAATAATTTTAACCAGGAACCGGATATTACCGTGGTGCAGCCCAATTGTATTTCCGATGGTACCATAACGGTAAATACACCCGCAGACTTTTATAGCTTTGATAATGGTGTAACCTGGTCTGCAAGTAACGTATCGGGCCTGTTACCGTCTGGCATATACGCAGTAAAGACAAAAACCGTAGCTGGCTGTACCTCTATGGCAAGCATAGCAAACCTGAGCTATTTTAGTAATTTAGATTATATTAATTATACGTCTGTAAATCCGCAGTGTGGCGTTTTAGGAAGCATAACCATTACTGCGCCGGCAGCCCTGTACAGTTTTGATGGCGGCGCCACATGGGAGACATCCGATACTAAACAGCTTGATTACGGAATGCATCATATAATGATTAAAGACGACACGGGCTGCTCTGTAGGTGAAAATTATGTTTACCTGCCGCAACCGTTTTTCAGCCCGCCTTCATTTACCCCTTATAATATAACCTGCGGTAGCCTGGGCTCAATAACCATAGATACCGTTACTGATTTTTATAGTATAGATGGTGGGGACACATGGAGTACGTCTAACACTTTTTCATCGCTTACCGAAGGTTATTATTTTGTTACTGTTAAAGATGCCTCGGGCTGCCAGTCTCAACCCCTGTTTGTTTATATAGGTGTAGAAGATATATATGCACCCGCAACCGATAATACTGTTATTTATTGCCAGGGTGCTACAGCTACAGCACTTACAGCTGTAGGCACCGATATTTTGTGGTATGATACCCCAATAGGCGGAACACCGCTTTCGGCAGCCCCTGTTCCGGATACCAGCACCGTAGGAAATGCGTGGTATTACGCCTCGCAAACCGTAAGGGCCTGCGAGAGCCAGCGCACCGCGGTGCATGTTACTGTACTGGCAACCCCTGATGTTGCAACAGCCACACAATATTATGAATATTGCAAGGATGAGCCCACAACAGCTTTAACCGCTACAGGAGTAGGCCTCACCTGGTATACAACACCAGACGGAGGTATCGGCAGCGCTACTGCACCTGTACCGCCCAGCGATGTGCCCGGTACTTTTTATTACTACGTTTGCCAGTCTGTAAACGGGTGCGAAAGCCCCAGGATAACCATAACCGTAGTTATACACCCTATACCGCCGGTTCCTGTAACTGATACTAAAATACAATATGAGCAGTATGACCCTGTACAGCCATTGATGGCAATCGGCGAAAATATAGTCTGGTATGATAGCAATTTTGATGCACTAAGTGAAAAACCCGTTATTACATCTGATGAGCTTGGCAAAACAGTATATTATGTAAGCCAAACCATTAACAACTGTACCAGTAGCTTGCACAGGATAACGGTTGTTATATTGCCGAATTATATTACTATAAAGTACCCTAATTATTTTACCCCTAACGGCGATGGCACCCACGAAACCTGGAATATCTATAAACCCGAGTTTGGCATTAAGGCTACAGTATATATTTTTGACCGGTACGGCAAGTTAATTACAACGTTATTTTCGCCGGGCAGCGGCTGGGATGGCACTCTAAATGGTGCACCCCTGCCGTCTACTGATTACTGGTTTAAGGTATACTATACAGAATATGGTGTGGCTAAAACGTTTGGGGCGCATTTTAGCCTGGTGCGGTAAACTTAATTTTTTGCCAATTAGTTTATTGTTAACTATAAAGCCCTGCATGTCGGGTTAATTTTAGGTATTCAATAACCTAAAAACAAAAAGATATGAAACGTATTGCTAACCTTGGTATGCTTATGCTGGTAATGTCTATGCTTGCCGGATGCGAAGCCATAGAAACAATTTTTAAAGCCGGTATGGGCTTCGGGATATTTATAGTAATCGCCGTTGTAGTCCTTATAATATGGATTATAAGCCGATTTAGGAAATAGGTGAATCAAAAAATTAGAAAGGTTGTATTGGAATTGCAATAGTTTACTAGAGGATTTTTAATGTACTTTTTTAAAACTGTTTTTTCATAATACTGACATTTATTAGTTAACTTTTTTCAGAACGAGACATAATGAAAAACTCCCCGAAGCTTCGGGGAGTTTTGCGTTTTTGGAAAGGGCCGTTGTACATTAATTGGCCTTGAATTGATACACCGGCGATGCGGTGCTGTTACCTGCCTGGTCTTTGGTTACTATTTTCCAATAGTAGGTACCGGCAGTTACGGTTACGCTCATTTGCGATTGTGTTATTGTGCCCTTTAGTGTAGAGGGGTTAGTAGTAGTATCCATATAAATGTCATAGCCGGCTATGTCGTTGTCTACATCGGCGCCGCTCCATTGCAGGGTTACAGTGCCTGTGCCTACCGTGCTGCTCATGGCAGGTGCCACTACATCGGCAGGGAAGGGGGCATGGCTGGTTATCGCGGTGCCTGCATTGTAAAATTTCCACGTAGGGCTGGTAACCGACTCACCTGAAGCCTTTTTTGCCACCACATACCATGAATACGGTGTACCTTTGGTCAACGTGGCTTCATAGGAGTTTGTAGTACCGGCGTTGTTTTGCAACAACGTTTGGTCGCTCAGGTTCTTTATGTATACAAAGTATTTCTCTGTGCCGTCAATGGCTTCCCAACTCAGGGTTACCTTATTCTGCGTAGCCGAAACATCAGTACCGGTAAGGCATTCGGTATTGTTCGCCGGGGCAGACAGGCTTACTTCCGTTGCGCTGCCACCGCCGTTGCCGTCATCACTTTTGCTGCACGATAGCGCTATTGCCGAGCAGGCTGCCATTACTATCATTATCTTTTTCATTGCTTCACGATTTTTGAGTTAGTAACATTACCTGCCGAAACCACGCGTACCATGTACACGCCCGGAGACAGTTTAGATACATCTGCTGCCATACTTCCTTTTTGTGAAGGATAGCTGTTGCTGTATACCTTTTTGCCCAGCGTATCAAATATTTCTACAGTTACGTTTGTATCGGCCTTGTAAGGGGTGTCTATGTAAACATTAGCGCCGTCTACCGGGTTAGGGTAAATTACCGCCGAAGCATCCAGTACAAATTTCTCGGTATACGTGCCCTGGCATGGTTTATTGGTGTTTACCGTAACGGTATTTTCGCCCGGAGCAAGGGTTAGCTCTACGGTGTTTTGGGTGGTGGTAAAGCTGTCGCCATTAAGGTTGATAGTATAGGTTTCGCCCCCGTACAGGTCCAGCGTTACCTTATGGTTTTGCCCGCTCATGCGCGATAGTACTGCAAGATCATCAGGCTGGTCTATAGTTACATCATAGCACTGCTGGTAGGTTGGGGCTTCCGCCAATGTAATGCACAGCTGGTAGTTACCGGCCTCAAGGTTAGTAAAGGCTGTAGAGGTGGTAAAGCTCGCACTGTTGTTAGTACCTGTAAGCGTAGCTGTGTAATTATGGTTAGCTAACGCAGCAATACTTATACTGCCGTTATTTTCGCTACGGCAGGTTTCTGAGGCAACCGTAACCGTAAAGTTATTTTGGGGTAAGGTAAATATAGGGCAGCCGTTAAAGTCTACCACACTGCCGGCAGGGGTGTTGGCACACTGGTCCTGGGTGTTTGGTACACCGTCCATATCATCATCGGGTTCCATGTAGGTAAAGCGCAGCCAGTTCAGGTTAAACTCAGGGTTCATTACCAGCATACGCAGGTAGTACCTTCCGGCAGGCATTTGCGCCTGCGATGTTTTTGTCTGCCAGGTTTGCCAACCTCCGGTAACGCTAAGGGTTACGGTTTCTACATCCAGTGTTGCCGCGTTTATAAGCTGTAGCTTTATCTGGCCTATGGCGGCATTACCCGCATAACGGTATTCTATTTTATAGTTACCGGTTTGTTCTACATTTACAAGATAATCCAGGTAGTCGCCGGTATTGGTGTAGCCTATGTTTTGGCCACCGCCCGTATCAGTAGTGGTTTCCAGGCTAAGGCCGTTGTTTACATAAAAGCTTTCGGCCTGTATGGTTCCCGGTATCGCCTGTACATTTCCTACACGGTTAGTTACTGCTTTGTCTGTAAATGCCTGTTGGGTTGTGGCATCAGCAGCAATAAGGTTAGTACCGGCGTAGGTAAGGGTAATAACGTCGCCGTTATTAATAGCAGTTGCAGGAATAAAGCTGAAACTGCTGGCTCCGGTTTGGGTAAAGCCTGAAATAGCTACAGCAGCACCGTTTATTTTTAGTGTCAATGCGCTTTGGTTATAATCGATACCTGAAACCAAACCTTTGTTAAAGCTTACTTCAATTTTATCGCCCAGTACGTTAGTGCCGGCATCTATTATCTTAAAGGCTGCATCAGTAGTTGCCGAAGGGTTTTTAAGCTCAAAATAGTTCAGGTTAAAGCCTGTACTGTCTACGTATAGTTTTACTTTGTTTGTTCCGGCATGCAGTATTACATCGGTAAGGGTAGCGGTTCCCCAAGTGGTATAGCCACCGGTGCCGCTTAGTGTAATGGTTTCCGAAATACGGCCGTTTTCATCTTCAAAGTGTAGTTTACCGCCATTACCTGCATAGCGAATGTCGATGTCGTAAGCGGTATCAGCAGTTACTTCAAGTGTGTACTGCATCCATTCGCCGGGTTGTATAAAGCCCACCTGGTAACCGTTTGAAGGGCTATCGGTAGTCGTTTCTATATCCACGCCGTCGTTTCGCATTTGCCAGCCCTGGTTCCATGCCTGGTAGGTTCCTCCGTCTGAATGGTAAGTAGCTACGTCATTATCTTTGTACGCATAGCCATTAGTACCAAAGTCATACTCTGTAACATACACTTTGCCCGGCAGGGGATGGTTCTTATATTTTTTGGTATCTGTGGTCTGTACCTGGCGGAACATAGCGTCCATAACACTATAGTTTATGGTAACGTTTTCTATTTTGTAATTGTCGGCTAATTGCATTAATGAAGCAAAAGCCACATCGGCTGCCGGTGCACTGCCGTTACCGTTCCAGTAGTCCAGTAGTTGCTGATAGCCTGCCGGTTTACTAACGCTGGTCATGCCCGAAATACTTTCTATTTTTTTCATGGGCCACCACGACCAGCCTATGTTGTTTGTTTCGGCCAGTTTTATAGCATCGGTAAACCATACGTTGCCATTCTCACCACTTTCACCCAGCCATAACGGCACGTTGTACTGGTTACGCAGGTTCAGCATTCCCTGTATAGAGCCGGTTGAATTGTTGTTCCAGTACTTATGGAAGCTTAGTGCCATGTTAGTGTCCCACAGCGGGAAAATGCCGTTGTAGTTGTTACCCCAGCAGTTACCTTCTATAATAATCATGTGGTTGGTGTCTACCTGGCGTATACTTGTGGTTATATCCATCATAAGGCTGCGTAGCGGGCCGTTATTGCCTTCGTCGCATCCGTTTTGGTTGGTGCCCGTAAAGTTCCAGTTTGGTTCGTTTATCAGGTCGTAAGCGCCTATCCAGGGGCTGTCTTTATAGCGGTCGGCCAGTTTGTGCCACAGCGCTATCATTTTCTGTTTGTTAGCTTCGCTCTCCCAAAGCGATGGTTTAGACGGGTCGTAATCGCTAATGTTCGCGTCCTTACCCTGTCCGCCGGGTGCCGCGTGCATGTCCAGTATCAGGTACATTTGGTTATCGGCACACCATTGCAATAGCTGATCGGTACGCTCAAAGCCCTCATCCAGCCAGGTTTGCTGCCCTGAAACGGGTTCCTGCTCTATAGGCAGCGTATACAGGTTGTAATGCATGGGTAGCCTTACTGAGTTGAAGCCCCATGCTTTTAGTGAGTCTATGTCGCGTTTGGTAATGCCGTTGTCTCGGTATTTTTGGTAAAAAGTCTCGGCATTGGCTTCACCAACTACATCAGTAATTTTTTGGCGAATTTCGTGCTGGGTTCCGGCAAAATTAGATGTTTGCAGCATATAGCCTTCCTGTATCATCCAGCCGCCAAGGCCCAGGCCACGCAGCACCACATTGTTTCCGTCTCCATCCACAATGTTTTGTCCCTGTTGGTGGAGGTACCCCTGGCTAAAGCCGGCTGTACCTGCCAACAAGGTTATTAGTAAAAGTATTTTCTTCATAATTGTGTGTTGAAAGGTTTTCCTAATACACCAGAGTTTGTATACCGTGCGCAGGGATGGTGAAAACCGCACGCTGGCTACCGATGATAAGGTTGTAATCTATCGGTTTATCGGTTTTGTTAAGGACTACGGTTGCTATAGAACCGTTAGGGTTTTTAAACGACGTACTTTGTAACACGCTCCTGCTTGTAGCAGCGCTGATACGCTTAGCGCCCGGCTGCACAAATTTTGAAAAATGCCCTATATAGTAATATGCAGGGGTAAAAATCAGGTCGTCTTTTTTAGTATCATAGTGTACCGGGGCAAAACAGAAGTTACCCACATGGTTAGGGCCGCCCTGTTCATCAAGAAGTATGTTCCAGTCGGTCCATCCGGTAGTACCGTTGTTAAAGTCGTTAATCATCTGTTCGCCATAACGCTCAGCATTTGGCCATGACTGATATTTTGCAGGATTAAACACTTCGGTACACCCTTCGGTAAACATAAGGTTCTTATCCGGGTACGCTTCATGCACACGCGCTACGTTGTTAAATAGCGGTTCGGCCTTAGTCCAGGTTTCATACCAGTGGAAACCCATACCCCAGGCGTATTTAGCTGCTTCAGGGTCTGAGAAGATAACATCGGCACGCTGGGTCATAAGGTCGCGGTTGTGGTCCCACACAATGATTTTTTTGTCTTTAAATGCCTTATTTATGGTAGGGCCAAGGTAATTTTTCAGGAAATCACGCTCGTCTTCGGCGGTGTATATGCACGATTCCCAGGTTTGCGTAGCCATGGGTTCATTTTGCAGGCTTACACCCCATACCGGAATACCTTCTTTTTCGTAGGCGTTTATAAACTTTACATAATAGTTTGCCCATGCCTGGTAATATTCGGGCAGTAGTTTACCACCTTTCAGCATAGTTTTATTGTCTTTCATGAAAGCGGGGGGGCTCCATGGGCTTGCAAACAATGTAACCTTGTTAGTTGCGGTTTTCATTGCCTGCTTTATAAGTGGAATACGGTATTTTTTGTCGTGCTCTACGCTGAATGATTTTAGTTCTTTGTCGCCCTCAGTAATATAAGTATAACTGCCACTGCTAAAATCGCAACTGTGAATGTTTGTGCGGATGATAGAGTATCCAATTCCTTTATTGGCATCATAGTATGCGGTAAGGAACTCCTGTTGTTTTTCTACGGGAAGCTTTGCAAATACTTCTGCGCTTGCATCGGTTATGGCACCGCCTACACCCATTATGGACTGAAATGCTTTATCGGGTGTTACAAATACCGAAATATCTGTTTCCAGGGGTTGCTTAGCTGATGAAAATGTGCCAGAAGCTGTATTGCTTAGTTTGTGTTGGGTATTTTCGGCTGTGGTGTATACGGTTATATTTTTTCCTGCTGCATTGTAGTGCTCTTTCTTTTTGGCTTTTGGTTGCTGTGCGCTAGCCATTGCAGTTGCTAAAAGCACAAAAGCCATGATACTGTTCTTCTTCATTAGAAAATTTTTGTGTGCAAAGTGCTGCACGAGTTTTTTATTTAAGAAAATAGCCTGTACTCAAATAAATCTGGTTACAGGCTATTGCAAACTAACCCAAATGTTCTTTATCCTAATTTGCGCATACTAACATCGGAAACAGTAATATGGTTAACACCATTTGTAGATCCTGTACCGGTTTTTATCACAAAATAAATAGTACCTGCAGTAGTAAAGGTTACCTGGCTTCCGGTGCCTACACAACCAACGGCGGTAAGCATACCACTGAATGATGAGGTAGCACAGCCTGCCCATGTGTTAAGGCCCAGTACTACTGTAGGGTCGCTACCGTAATCGCTGCCATTTACAGGTTGTGTTGTTCCTGCAAATACCTGGAACCACATTTGGTCTGAGGCTCCCGGGCTTTCTACATGCATATCAATGATGTAAGTTCCTGCTTCTACCTGAACAGCCTGATAAATACCCTGACCCGACCACGCGTTTGCAACACCGCCGTTAGCAGTGGCACTGCCGCTGTTAAACGTCCAGGTTACGGTTTCGGTACCCGAAGTATTAAACACGCTCCAGTCTGATGAGGTTTCAAAATTCGGGCTGTCTATAATGTTTGGTCCGATTACCGAAGTGGTAATTTCAAAAGTTTGCTGTGATACAGAATTTGTACCTCCGGCAAAGCCTACCGCCCTGTGTACAAGTGTATACGTACCCGGGGTAGGGAAGGTAAAGTCTTTTATTGCATCTCCTTTAACCTCTGTTTCGGTATCAGTAGGGTTTGGTGTATGCACTAACCAGGTGTGGTATTGTATATCACTGTCTGTAACTGCTGTGGCAGTATAGTGGTTACCATCTGTAGTGGTTGCTGTAAAGCTGGCATCTACATCGGCCTGGGTAAGCGGGTTACCTCCTGTAACCGTGTCTGGGCTACAAGCAGCAAGCATAATAACCGAAGCCATACAGCCGGCTAAAATCGCCTTATTTATATTTAAAAACTGTTTGTTCATAACGTATATAATTAGTTGTAAGCTGGGTTTTGGGTAATACTGGTGTTCAGGGTTTCGTTTAGCGGTATAGGCCAGTGTTCGTGCTTACCGGCTACAAATCCGCGTGGTGCAAGCACTGTAGCAGCTTTGCCCGAACGAACAAGATCGTGCCAACGGTGACCTTCACCAGCCAGCTCCTTACGACGCTCCAGGTAAATAGCATCAAGTGAAACAGGAATAGAGGCAAGGCCCACCCTTGCGCGTACAGCATCTAGTAACGCCTGTGCCCTTGCACCTTGTCCGTTAAGTGCTTCAGCTTCCATAAGGTACGTGTCTGCAAGACGGATAATGTAGGTGTTTTGCCTGAAGTTAAGGTCTGGCGAACCTCCGCCATCGGTTACATCGGTAGTACGAGGCATAAACTTCTTAAGGAAATAGCCTGTATCCTTATAACCCGGTGAATAAGCTGCATCTCCTGCTGCTGCAAGACCTCCTATGTTAGCCAGTGTGGCATCCATCCGCGGGTCGCCGTTAAGCGCAGCTACAAGATCAAGGGTAGCAGGGTTAAAGCTCCATCCGGTCCTGTAGTTAGGTGCATTACTTGTTGTAGCACTGTAACCACGTGGGCCTACCATTACGTTAAGTGAGTTACCCTCATCATATCCTGAACCCCACCAGCTCCAGTCTGCATTACTTTTGTTAGTATGTGCACACTCAAAGATAGACTCTGCGTTGTATTTGTTGTCTATTACCCACAGGTCGGCATAGTTAGCCAGCAGGTGGTTACCGTACTGGTTAGTACCGCCCGGTGTGCCGTTTACTTCGGCAAACTGTGCAGCCGCTTCGGCATTTTTATGCTCAAAAAGATATACTTTACCCAGTATAGCCTGTGCAGCACCACGGTTTAGCCTTCCTGCTTCTGTAGCCAGGTTTAGTGTGGCCGGAAGGTCTGGTATTGCCTCAAGCAGGTCTGTTTCTATTTGTGCATACACATCTGCCGCAGGGCTTTTTTGTATGGTATAAAACTGGTCTGGGGTAAGGTTAGTGGTATAAAAAGGTATATCACCAAACATGGTTACCAGCTGAAAGTAGTAGTATGCCCTAAGTGCTTTTGCCTCAGCAGCAAAACGTGCCTTAACAGTATCATCCATAGGTACACCCGGCAGTTTTGCCAAAAGTACGTTTGCACGGAATACTCCCTGGTAAAAATCGCTCCAGTAGCTTTGCGGTATTAGCGAAGGGTTTATGGTATAGTTAGACCAGCTTTGTATACCGGCACCGTCGCCAGAGTTACCACCACCGGCATAAAAGTCATCTGAACCGGCATTTAGTATAGAGATCATGTTCTCAAAACCGCCCGATTGTTTCCTTACTACATCATAAGCAGCTACAACACCTGTATAGGCTTGTTCTTCATTTTTATAGTAGTTATCTTCCAGGTATGTACCTGCCGGGTCTACCACCAAAAAGTCGTCTGAGCAGCTGTACAGCGCCACAGCAGCAGTAAGTATAATTAAGTTACGTTTTAAAATCCTTGTTTTCATTTTTCAATTTTTTTTAATTACAACGATAAGTTAACCCCCATCATAAACGACTTGGCTTGCGGATAGTAACCACGGTCTATACCCGATACGTCTCCACCGATTTCCGGATCGTAACCTGTGTATTTTGTAAATGTGAACAGGTTTTCGCCGGTTACATATATCCTTGCTTTAGCCAGTCCTGCCTTAGAGATAATATTTGTAGGCAGTGAGTAACCAAGTTGTACAATTTTTATCCTGAAATAATCTCCGTTTTGTAGGTAGAAGTTAGACATCCTTTTAAAGTTACCGTTGTCGTCAGATGTAGAAAGCCTTGGGTAGCTGTTAGATGTGCCTTCGCCTGTCCAGCGGTTTAGCGCCGCAGTTTGCCAGTTAGCATAGGTAAGGTCTATCCTCCTTAAGCCCTGGAATACTTTGTTTCCACTTGCGCCCTGACCGAATAATGTAAGGTCGAAGTTGGCATATTCAAGGTTAATGGTTAAACCATAAGTAACTTTTGGTAGGGGAGAACCCAGGTAGGTGCGGTCGTCTTCAGTAATTTTTCCGTCGCCGTTAAGGTCTTTAAACCTAAAATCACCAGGACGCACTGTAACACTTTCAGGTACTGCAGCAGCATCTATTTCGGCCTGATTCTGGAAAATTCCATCGGTAACATAACCATAGAATTCGTTGTAAGAAGAACCTACTTCATATCGGGTAATAGCACCCATAGACTGGAAGCCCGGGCCTGTATTATACTTGCGGTCTTCACCTACTGAAGTAACTTTGTTTTTAAGCGTAGAAGCATTTCCTGATACCGTTAAATGCAGGCCGCCTATTTGTTTACGGTATGTAGCAGAAATGTCTAAACCTGTGTTTTGCATATCGGCTACGTTACCCCTTGGTTGTCCTGTAGCACCTACATAACCCGGTAGTTGTACGTTTTGAAGTATACCGCTTGTTTTTTTCTTATACCAGTCAAATTCTATAGACAGGTCGTGGTATAGCGATGTTTCAAAACCGATGTTTGCCTGGGTTGTTTCTTCCCATTTAAGGTCTGGGTTTTTAGGAGCATCAGGGCTGTAACCTACAGTAACATTGTAATCGCCCTGGCCAATGGTATAGTTACGGTTACCGCCTACAAGAGAAAGGTAACTGAAATCGCCAATAGCATCGCTACCTACTACTCCGTAACCACCACGAATTTTAAGGTTAGTAACTACCTTGTTTTCTTTCCAGAAATCTTCTTTTGAAGGTACCCATCCTAATGAAAACGAAGGGAAAGTACCGTACTTGTAGTTAGGCCCGAAACGAGACGAACCGTCGCGGCGTATAATACCGGTTACAAGGTATTTTTCTTTATAGTCGTAGTTAAGCTTTGCAAATAATGAAGTAACAATGTGTTCGTTACCGGTGTTAGACCATCCAATGATGTTATCTGACGATGTAGGCCAGTTAAAAGAAGCCTCAGCATGAGTGTTTACCGGCTGGTTAAGGTAGCTGGTACCCTGGCCGTACGTTTTGTTGTCTACATAAGCTCCCTGACCAATTAGCACATTTACATTATGTCCGCTAAATGATTTAGTGTAAGAAGCTGTGTTTTCTATATTCCAGCCAAAACCACGGTGTGTTTCACGGTACAGGCTGTTTTGTGTTTGGTTGTTTTGGTTGGTGTTTAGGTACGATTTAGGAGAGAAGCTTTCGCCACCCCAGTACGATAGTTTTCCACCTACGGTCGACTTTATTTTAAGCCCTTCAATAGGAGCTATTTCCAGGAAGGCATTACCTACAAAGTTATCTGCCCAGCTGTAGTTGCCTTCACGTACTTTGGCATAAGCAAGCGGGTTGCTCATTTCGTTTGCCACGTCTTTAGAGATACCGTAAAGATTACCGTTATCATCCCTTACTGCATACTCCTGGGCATAGTCGCCCGGATTTGGCAGTGAAGAAATTATAGAAGGATCTGTAATAACTACCGGGGTAGTAGGGTCCAGGTTGATGGCTGAAGCCAACGGACCTCCAAATTCGTTATTGGTATTACCTATACCTACAGTTTTTTCATTTGAATAACCCAGTGTTTGCCCAACAGTTACATATTTCCCAATTTTATGTGTTGAGTTTAACCTGATGTTTCTGCGTACATAATTTGATATGCTTGGCATAACAATACCTTCCTGGTCAGTAAGGCCTACAGACATGTAGAAAGTAGACTTGTCTGTACCGCCGCTTACACTAAGTTCGTGCTGAGATCTTTGTGCTTTGTGGAAAATTACATCCTGCCAGTCTGTACCTGTTCCAAGGTCGGTATTTTGGAAAGGCAGCTGGAATGTACCATCGGTATAACCGTTAGCATATTGCTCATTTCTAAGCGATGCATATTGCGATGCATTTAGCAGGTCTAGTTTCCTGGCTGCTGTAGATACACCTGCAAATCCGTTGTAGTTAACACTAAGCTTGCCTGCTTTACCTTTTTTTGTGGTAATAAGGATAACACCTGTGGCAGCACGTGCTCCGTAAATGGCCTGAGAGGCAGCATCTTTAAGAACCTCTACCGACTCTATGTCGCTTTGGTTTAGAAAGTTGATACCACCATTATCTACAATAACGCCATCTACTACCCAAAGCGGGTCGTTGTTGTTAAAAGAGGTAATACCCCTTACACGTATGGTAGCACTCGAGCCCGGCTGACCTGCGTTTTGTGCCACATATACACCCGATGCACGTCCTTGAATGGACTGGCCTACGGTAGTTAGTGGCATGTTTTCCAGGTCTTTTGCCTTAACGCTGGAAATGGCGCCGGTTACCACGCTTTTCTTTTGTGTACCATAACCTACCACTACTACTTCTTCCAGCGTTTTAGTAGAAGGGGCAAGGGAGGCATTAATGGTTGTGCGGCCATTTACCGCTTCTTCTATTGTAGTGTAACCTACAAAACTTATTACCAGGGTGGCATTTGGGCTTGCCTTTACCTGATAATTACCGTCAATATCTGACGATACTGTGTTAGGGGTTCCTTTTACAGTAATGGAAGCACCCGGAACCGGCATACCGGTTTCATCTGTTATCTGTCCTGAAATGACAGATTCCTGCGCCCATGAGGTAAGCGCGAAGAGCAGACAAATTACATGGAAAATACGTAATTTTAAAAATTTCATACTCGTTAAAATTTGGGTTGATTATTTATTAATAATGAGCAATTATACGCCTATTTTTTAGGTTTTATCAATCAGTTTTCATTACAAAAACACATCAAAATGAAATTTTGTACTATATAAAAACACATCAAAATATTTATAAGTTATTGAAAATCAATTTTAAAAAATATTTTTTACACTTAGTTAAATTGTTAATTTTGTACAAAATACCCTTACAAAACAGATATTTGTAATTATAACGTTGTAGTTATTTATATCTCAATTTGTTAACTTTTGAAGCAAAGTTTAAAAAACAACATTTTTATTATAAATTTTGCAATAGAAAGAGGGGCTTAAAACAGGTTATTTTGATGGTTTTTGCCCGGTTTACAGGCATGCTAACTACATCGTTTTATTAAAAGAGAAGGATATTTAATATTTTAGTGCATCCAAAAACATTAATAATGCATTTTACAAGACATATTTTTATAATAATTCTATCGCTTATTATACCCACATGCCTTTTTGCGCAGGTAAAGAGTATAGGATTGCCCAAGATTATCAACTATAAAAAGTCTGATTACTTAGGTGGTGCACAAAACTGGGATATAGGGCAGGATAAAAACGGGAACCTTTATTTTGCCAATACTGCCGGCTTATTGCAGTTTAACGGTACTTCATGGAGTAAGTTTGTTATTCCTAATGTTACTGTTCGTTCGCTTAAGGTTGCCGATAACGGAAGAATTTATGTAGGTGGTTATAACGAGTTTGGCTATTTTGAAGCCAATAAAAAAGGTAAACTGGTTTATCATTCGGTTTCTAAGCTTGCTTCGGCTAATTCTAAGAAAATCATCGACTTTGTATGGAAAGTGCATATTGTGGGCGACGAGGTTTTCTTCCACACTTTTTTCCGTACCTATATATATAGTAAAGGTAAATTGAGCATCCTTGAACCGCCTAACCGTTTCCAGTTTTCATTTATGGTAAACGGAACCTTATATTTTCAGGATATTGGTGCCGGACTTTTAGAATACAAAAACGGTATGCTTAGCGCGCTGCCGGGAACCGAGATGTTTAACGGTACCGAAGTTTGGGGAATTTTGCCGTTTACAAATAGCCGTCTCCTGGTTATTACCATGGATAGGGGACTGTATTTATATGACTTTAAAAAAGTAGAACCCTGGAAATGTGATGCTAATGATTTTATCTTGAAAAACAACTCATTAGGAGGGCGCATGCTTAATGGCCGGTTTATAGTACTGAATTCGGTGCTTAATGGAGTTATTATTTGCAATACCGATGGTACTATTGTGCAGCACGTTAATAATAAAAAGGGGCTGTTTAATAATACCGCACTTAGCTCGTATACCGATTCTATGGAGAATTTATGGCTGGGGCTTGATAATGGTATTGCTTATATTAATATAAACTCGCCATTTACCTATCTGGGTACCAGCTTCGATCTAAGTTCTGTATATTCATCGGCTATTTATCAGGGAAATCTTTATGTAGCTACAAACCAGGGCGTATATAGCCATGTATGGAGACAACCGTTTAAGGAGGAAAGTTTTATGTTTATTCCGGGTACTACCGGGCAGGCCTGGTCGCTTGAAGTGCACGACGGCGAAATGCTGTGTATGCACAACCGCGGTCTTTTTGCTATATCAGCAGGTAATGCAGTGAGGTGTTTAGATGATAAACGGGGTTATCTTGGCGTAAAACCCATACCGGGCAGGCCGGGTTACCTTATGGCAAGTAATTATCATGGTTTTGCGGTGCTGGAGCATACACCTTCCGGATGGCAGTTTCGTAACCAGGTGGAAGGGTTTGATATTAGCGACAGCCGTTTTGTAACCGATGGTGGCAATGTGTGGCTGCTAAAAAACTATGTGCTGTACAAACTTAAACTTAGTAACGACCTGAAGCGTTTTGTGGTTACGGCTACCTACTCATCCTTATCTAAGGAAGTAAAATCCATAACAAGTGTGCAAATGATACAGGGCAAGATTTACCTGCAGGGTAAAAACAGGTTTTTTACCTACAATGCTGCCACTGATCATTTTACCGAAGATAAAGTAATGACTGAGTTATTCAGCAAATTACCCACCATACGTTATTGCCTTGAAGACAATAAAGGTAACATAAGCTACTTTTATGGCGATTCATCAATGGGTATGCTTATGAAGCAGCCAAACGGCACCTACAAGGATGTAAAATCGCCTTTTTCGGCCATAACGGGTAACCTTGTATATTTCTTTGAATCAGTTAATGCCATAGACGATAAAAATGTATTTATAGGCCTTACCGAGGGGCTTGCACATTACAACCCGAAACTGTATTACGGTACTACTGCCAAGCCAAAGTCTTTTATAAAAAGTTTCTCGTTTGGCGTTGATACGCTTTATACCGGAAACCGTCCGTTAATTAAGGATATAAGTATTCCGTTTAAGTACAATAGTGTGAAGTTCAACTTTTCTTCACCTACGTATGATAACCCAGAAAACATTAAGTTCTCTTATAAGCTGGATGGTTTTGATGATAAGTGGAGCAACTGGACCAATGTTTCGGTTAAGGAATACACTAACCTGCATGAGGGTAATTACCGTATGCTTGTTAAAGTACGAAACAGCTCGGGCGAGCAGTCAGATCCTGCTAAAGTTTCGTTTACTGTAAACCCTCCGTTTTATAGGCATCCGCTCGCGTTTGTAGGGTATATATTACTTGTAGCTGCCGGAGTATATGTTGTTCGCCGAAGGGTGAAAACCAAAATCCGCCAAAACCGTTATTACGAAACATTGGAGCAGCGCCGTCTGTACCTGGAACGTGAAACTAAGATACGCCAGGAGCAGTTTGAGCTTGAAAAGGAAATTGAGCGCCTTAAGAATGAACAGCTTAAGGTGAAGATACTTACTAAGGATAAGGAGTTGGTTAACAATTCGTTACAGGTAGTTAAGAAAAATAAGATGCTGAATGGTATCATCAATAAGCTGAAGGATATTAACCCGGAGGTTATGGATGAGGCTACCCGTAACCAGTTTAACCGCCTGAACAAAACCATTAACAAAGAACTGAATACAGATAAAAGTTGGAACAATCTTGAAAAACACATTCGCAACGTGCATTTTGATTTCCTGAAGCGCCTTAAGGAAAAGTACCCAACGGTTACCCCACGTGAAATGGACCTGGCTACCTACCTGCTTATGAATATGAGTACTAAGGAAATAGCCGAGATAATGAACATAAGCGATGGGGGAGTGGAACTGGCCCGTTATCGACTGCGTAAAAAGATGGATTTGCCCCGCAAAGAGAACCTTACCGGTTTCCTGATGACGATATAAATAGAAAAAGGACTGCCTCAAAAGTAGTAATTACTACTGGGTGTTCCATTTCGACGATAGGAGAAATCTCTTTAAAATCAATATTTTGAGATTTCTCCACTCCGCTGCGCTACGGTCGAAATGGAAGCTTTGAGACAGCCCCTTTTGCATGGTGGTTGTATAATTAGTGGGTTGGGTTCCAGTCTATTTTTCGGGAGAAGTACATTACTGCGCCCAGTATGGCAAAGAGGCCTATGCTGCCTGCAAGGAGGGCATAGTCTTCCAGCTGAATGATTACATAGATAAACGTATACAACACACTTAGTGATGCGCCTATTAGCAATGTAAGTTTTTGTTGTTTTAATACGGTTCGGGTGTAGAGTGTTATCATGCTTACCACAGCGGTACCCGAAATGAGGTAGGCAAAGTTAAAACTGCTGTGTTCGGTAATGGATATTAGCAGGGTATAAAACATGATCAGCGCAAGCCCTATCATACAGTATTGAAAAATA
Source organism: Flavobacterium sp. RHBU_3 (assembly GCF_046613565.1). Classification (NCBI taxonomy): domain Bacteria; kingdom Pseudomonadati; phylum Bacteroidota; class Flavobacteriia; order Flavobacteriales; family Flavobacteriaceae; genus Flavobacterium; species Flavobacterium sp. RHBU_3. The sequence goes on from NZ_JBKJHC010000004.1 coordinate 390,255, forward strand.
TGAATGTATATTTTGCTTATGGTTTGTATCAGGAAAAATATCAGGAACGTAAGCCCTATTACAAGGAAACCGTATTTTGCGGCACGCTCGTTTTGCTGGTATTCATTATTTTTTATCAGGAATTCGGTACCCAGATTGTATGCGTTTAAGTTGGGCAATGACCCAAAATACTGTTGTACAAAAGGACGGTTTAGGTGCGACACTTTCCAGGTGGCTGTAAAGCCTTTTGCTTCATCAATATGCTTATCGGCCGGCAGAAAATTACCGTTGAATTTCGGATCGGGCCAGTTGCTTTGCATTTTTACAGATGTAATTTTACCTATAGGTACCATACTGATGCTCTCGGTGCCGTTATAACCAATCCTCAGGTTAAATTTTATGCGTCCTGTGTTTAAATCCAGTGCCAGTGCCGGTGTTTCCAGTGCTTCAGTTTTACTTTTATCAGATTGTACTACCGGTTCAAAAGCGTATGTTTTACCATTAAGCGTTATGTTCAGGGCATCTTTTATGCTCTTCAGGTTATCGGTATTAATCAGTATGGTAGCCTTTTGCCATTGTACATTTTCAGGCTTTATATCACCTTTAGCAAAATCCGGTGTATTGTAATACCCACTGAAATTCATAGTGCTGCTAAACACCGTAGTCTTGTAGTTGTTTCGATGCTTTTCCTCGGTCTTTACCTGTGTATCGGCATTTAAGGTTTCCGGAAAAAAATATGCGTATTGTGTTGTGGCAGTACGGTTTACCACTACTTTTTTGGTTACCTGGTCTATAACCTGTGTGTCAGTGTACGATGTATAAGGCACTTTAAGCACAGGGCCGTAAAAGTATACGCTGCCGCCCCATTGATCGGCAATTTCCTGTTTTACATTTTGCTCCAGGCTTTGTCGTTCCCAAATAAGGCTTTTTACATATTGTAGCGGAATTAAGAGCGCCAAGGTAAGAAATCCTGTCATTATTACCCTTGCAGTGGTGCTTTGCATAAAGCCACGGGGCTGTTCCTGTTGTGGTGTGTTTATTGTTTCCATGTTAGTTAAAGGTTTTTATAATGTTGATGTATATGAAAGATATTGGGATGTTTAATAATAGGATTGAAGATTTTTGTAGGATGAGTAGTGCGTAGGGGCGGTTAGTAATTGCAACTGTAAAAAGTGTTGCCAAGAATAGAATGTAAAAAATGGCCATTGCTAACACAATCGGCGTACCAGCTATGGCTAAAATGAACAAGAATACTAACACAAACCGTTGAGGCAATATCAGGATAAGAAGGAATACTGTAGTAATGATTGAAAAAGTAGCCTTAAAAAGCTGGTAAGGCTGCGAGATTACATCTTTAATGTTATCCGGGATATTTTCTGCTAAAGTTTTTCCATAATGATTCGGGCTAAAAAAGTTCAATACCGTTTTCATAATAGTATCAATTTAAGAAAGATGCGTATGCCCGTACCAGTTGTATGTATAAACAGGCAACCGGAATATTGGTTAAAAGCAATAACAGCCTGTAGTTTAGTTCTTTCCTGTAAGGACGTTCTGTAGACGACATTATCAGTGTAAAGACCACAGCTGTGATATTGATGAAAATAACCACAGCCGCACTGCCCACCACATAGTCACGGTTGTAATAGTCCCATGCTGCATTCAGCATGTAAAACAGCAGGCAGTTGCCGTAGGTAAAAGTAGCTGCCCATACCACTACGGGCAGCCACAAAAGGATGGTTGGTTTGCTAAGGCGCTTCATGGTTACTGTATCATGAAGGTTTCTTTTATGCGGCTTACCGGCAGGTGCAGCAGCCCCAGGTGGTCTATGTCGTATACCCGTAAAGCCGATTTGCCCCTGCGGTACATGCGGTAAAAATGGGGCAGCTTCCAGGGCATTATTGCCAGCCCGGCGCACATGGTAGCCATTACCTGCAGGCTAAGGCTACCGTTGCCAAACAGGTAGTATTGCAGGGCTATTTCGTCAGTAAGGGTGCTTTTCCCGGTTACCAGCATTTGCAACGCATCTTCGGGAAATGCATATACATTTTGTCCGTAATTGCTGCCGAGCAGGAATTTGCCCAGTTGGTGCCCAAAGCTTTCTTCGGGGTATTTCATCAGGTTAAAGGCGGTTATTTTTCCGGTTTTCCGGTCGAATTCGCGGCGTACGGCTTCGATTTTTTCTTTCATTGTTTCCATTTCATTGACAGTATTTTACTTTGAATTTCAAAGTGGAGATATAAAATTTTTTAGTTTTTAGAAGTAGTGTAGAGGTCGAACAGTAAAAATTGCAGGAACCCGAACCCGAGTGTGATGCCCCATGCGGTATAGCAGGTTTCAACATTTGTAATGCTGCCCGTTATTTCCTGTACAAGGTTAAGAGGGTGGCGGAGTATGTCCCAACTGTTATAACGCAACACGCGGCCTATATAGATGCCCAGCCCACTAAGCAGGCACACGCAGCCCATGGATAGAACAGCAGAGGTTTTACCCCAAATTTGCGTAAGCAGTGTGTAGATATTTTTCATTGAAGCCAGGCCTAACAGAAACCCGCTTATAGAGAACGACCCCAACAACAGTATATCTAACCAGAACGGCACGGTGGTTTCACGCTTAAAATGCAGGAAATCGGTAATGAGGTAGGGGGCATTGGGCAGTAACATTAGCCATGCCAATAGGGTAGGGTAGAGCAGGTAGCGGTTGTTCCGTATGCTCTTAAAGTTTGTTGCTATAATACTCATTACCAAAGGTAATCCGGCAAGGAACAGGTTCCAGATGAGGAACATATAGAATACTGACTGGGTCATTTTTACCCTGATGAGCAGCAGCGCTATACTAAACGCCGATAGCAGGATGATGGGGATGTAGCGCCTGCAGTTTCGCAGTACATGGAATTTAAGCGTATCGTTCATAATTTAATTTTTAAAGTACTTTGTTTTTCAAAGTAAATAAGTAAAAAAATATCAGCTCTTTTGTATCAGTTTTTCAAGCGCGTCTATATGATCCCGAAAGGCTTTACGGCCTTCATTGGTAGCTACATAGCGCGTGTTTGGCTTTTTCCCTATAAACTGCTTTTCTATGGTAATGTAATTTTCGGTTTCCAGTGCCTTGGCATGGCTGGCCAAGTTACCGTCTGTTACGCCCAGCAGTTCCTTCAGGGTATTAAAATCGGCATACTCGTTTACCATGAGTATACTCATAATACCCAGCCGTATGCGATGGTCAAACGCTTTATTTATATGCTGTAAAATGTTCTTCAAAACTATTGTTTACGGTCGTATTTAAAATACATGATGCTGCCGTACAGTATGTGGCATACGCCAAAGCCCAGCGCCCAAAATTCAAGCCCGTAGCCTATGGCATAGGTGGCTATAAGGCCAATGATTATTACGGTAATGCCCAGGTAGCGTACGTCGCGCAGGGTGTACTTGCTGGCGTTTACACAGGCTAACCCGTAGAAAATCAACGTTACCGGAGCTATAAGCCCATAATGGTGCGACTGTACCAAAAGTAAGGCAAATACGCCGCCTGTTCCAAGTGGTATTGCAAAATTTACTAAAAGGCGTATTGCTGTGCTGTTAAAAAGGGTGGTGCCCTGTTTTTTAGCCTTAGATGCCGACATGATGAGGGCTGTACCTACCGACAGCAGCAGAACAGCAGCCATAATGGCCAGGCATAGCTTAAATTCATAGCTTTCAAGGGTTATGTAGCGGTAGTTGTTGCCCACAATCCTTTTGGCGGCATAAGCGCCCACAAGTGCATATACACCCGCCATAATACCCGAAAGACCACTCAGGGAGATGAACTGCGTAGAACGGTCCATCATCTTTTTTATGTCCTGTATATCCTTTAAATAATTTTCCATTTTTAAAGTACTTTGAATTGCAAAGTAAAATAATAATTTTTGTATGGCAATGCAAAAACAAGAATATTTTTTAAAAATGTAGCAATGTAGCAATGTAGCAATGTAGCAATGTAGCAATGTAGCAATGTAGCAATGTAGCAATGTAGCAATGTAGCAATGTAGCAATGTAGCAATTGATATATTAAACAATCGGTTAATTGCTACATTAGTAAATCGTTACATTAGAAAATTGTTACATTGGAATCAGTCTGTAAATTGCCGAAGCAGGTTTTTCTACGGCTACATAAATAAAGCCATCCGGTCCCTGGCGCACATCGCGTAGACGGCCAATGTTCTTCAGTAGCTTTTCTTCTTTTACTATTTTATCACCGTTTAAATAACATAAATTAAGGTATTTAAAACGTAGTGAGCCTACTACTAGGGCACCTTTCCATGGTTTGTATACATCGCCTGTTATAAAAGCCATACCGCTTGGTGCTATGCTGGGAATCCAATATAAGATAGGGTCGGTTATACCCGGAGCAGCAGCCTTGTCGGTTATTGTGGTGCCGTTGTAGTTAATGCCATAGCTGGTAACGGGCCAACCGTAGTTGTTGCCGGGCTGAATGATGTTAATTTCATCGCCACCGCGTGGCCCGTGCTCGGTTTCCCAAAGCACATTGCTCCATGGGTTTATGGCAAGGCTTTGCGGGTTTCGGTTACCATAGCAGTAGATGCTGGTAGGTTTTCCCTCCTTATCCTTAAACGGGTTATCGGCAGGTATGGTTCCGTCAGCATGTATACGATGTATCTTTCCGAGTTGATTATTGTCCAGTGACTGCGGGTTTTGTTGCTCGTTGCCGCGCTCGCCTACGCTTATAAACAGGTAGCCTTTGTCGTCAAAAACCAGGCGGCTCCCATAGTGGTGGCGGGTAGGGGCATAGGGCAGCGCCTCGAATATTATTTTTTGGTCGATAAGTTTATTGCCATCCAGTTTAGCGCACATTACAGCTGTGGTAGCCAGTGTTTTGCCGTTCTCTTTTTTCGGTTTGGAATAGGAAAAGTATATAAGATTATCGGTTTTAAAATCGGGACTTAATACAATGTCAAAAAGCCCGCCCTGTCCTTCAGCCAGTACTTCGGGTACACCGGTAATTTCCTGTTTCTTTTTGTTTAGTATTTTGTACATTTTTCCGCCGCGTTCGGTAGCCAGCAGGCTGCCATCGGGCAAAAATGCCATTCCCCAAGCTACGTCTATTCCTGTTGCTATAGTGTCAAGCTTTACAGTTATGCTTTCACTTTTAAATATCCCGGTAACAGGTTCACTGTCAAAGTTGAATGTTGCTACATTCTGTATGCCTTTCTTAATATATTTTGCCAGTTCTTCTATCTCCTTATCGGTAAAAGTTTTATTAAAAGCGGGCATCCCTTCGTCTTTCCATCCCCTTTTTATACTTACCATCAGGTCTTTTACTTCGCTTCCGTGTTTCCATTGCCTGTCTGTAAACGCATCCATTTTTTCACCATGACAGCCACTGCAGTAATTAGCGTAGTTTTCTTCCGGAGTTTTCAGTGTGTTTTTATAAGTGCTAACGGTTTCTTTTGACCCTGAGGAAAAACCGAGAGCAATAAAAACCGCGGCGGCGGCAGGAAGTAGGAGTAGGTGAGGTTTCATAAAAGTTATGTGATTGTGTCCTGTATCAAATCTATTAATTTTTAGCATAAAGGAAATAACACAGTATCAATTTTATCTTTTCTTTGGCGTAATTTATATATTTGGCACCGCTAATTAACCTTTAATAACCTTTATCACATTGAAAAAGACATTTATTATAGCCCTTTTGGTTGTTTCGGGCAGCCTTTTTGCGCAGAAAGACTGTGTTTATTCTATAAACGATACCACTAAAGACCAGGAGTTGAAAACAACAATGGATCACCTTATGTACGAAAAGGTGTTTGGGGGTTCATCTCAGTTTGTTTTCTTTTCACTGAGTAACAGCCAGGGAGTGCCACTGGTAAACTTCCAGCTATTAGCCAAGTCAAAGGATTTTCCTAAGTCGTACTGTCTTGATGGAGCTTCGCGCATTTACCTGCAACTGGCAAATAATAAAATAGTAACGCTTATTAATGCTGCGCAGGAACAATGTAGCACTCTTATCTACGATGAAATAGAGAAGAATAACATTCGCACCTTAAATGGTACATTTTTGTTCACAAAAGGGTCGCTTGAAGATCTTAAGGAATCGCCTATATCATTCATTAGGGTAAAATATGTGGGCGAAACGGTAGATTACCCTATGAAACGAGAGCTGGTAAGCGAAACCATGAAAAAAACATATAAGCCCGAAACTTACTTTATAGACAACCTGAAGTGCATAGAGGAGTAAAAAAAAATCTGTACGCATAATGTTGATTGTTAAATAGTTTCTGATTTAAATGAAAAAAAAGTAAAAAAACCTTTAAAAATACTTGCAAATGATTAGAAAAATAACCTACATTTGCACTCGCAAAAACGGTACAACACCAGTGATTGCTAAATAAAGAGGAGAGGTGCCGGAGTGGTAACGGAGCAGATTGCTAATCTGTCAACGCGCAAGCGTTGCCAGGGTTCGAATCCCTGTCTCTCCGCTTCTTCGGGGTGTAGCGTAGCCCGGTCATCGCGCCTGGTTTGGGACCAGGAGGTCGCAGGTTCGAATCCTGCCACCCCGACTAAAAAGCCTTCAACGGCAGTCAAAAACCCGCAAATCATCAGTATTTGCGGGTTTTTTGTTTTTATTCCATACCAGTAAATACCAAAGAATATCAATCTGAATGTGAGCAATTGCGTGAGCGAATTTGAAGTTTTAAATTTACTCACCTATTAGCAGGTAAATAATTGTAATACAATGTGTTAAATCGATTATTTTAATGCTTTTTGTTACGGTTTGATACCCTTTTTATCCGCTTTCTGTGAGCACTTTTGAGCAGGTTCGGGCAAAATGTATCAGTTTAACCCAAAATGTATTTGGTATGAAAAGCAAAAACACATTTGGTATCCAGTTTGTTATCAGGATGCCTAAACAGCAAAAGAATGAAAAAGCGACCGTATATGCCCGCATAACGGTAAATGGAAGAAGGTCTGAAATCTCCCTTAAACAAAAAGTACAGCCTAAAGACTGGGATGATGTAAAGGGGCGTGCAAAAGGCAAGCGTGAAGAGATTATAAAACTTAATAGCCATATTGAGCGTGTGCGCACCATCATAGCCGATGGCTATAACGATTTGGTGCAACAACGCAAGACCGTAACAGTAGATGCGGTAAAGTCTTTGTTTGTTGGCGGTGACGAAGAAACGATGACACTTTGTAAACTCATAGCATACCATAACCAGGAGGCAGCTCATAAACTTGCGCCCGGCACAATGAAGAATTACCATACTACACAAAGGTATATTGAAAAGTTCCTGAAGGATAAGTACAAGCGGAATGATATTGTCCTTGCAGAACTAAATTACCGCTTTGTAATGGACTTTGAGAGCTATCTTGCTACCTACATACCCCAAGACCACCAAAAGCCCCTTAACAACAATGGTATTATGAAGCATATTGAAAGGCTGCGCAAGATGGTAAACCTCGCCATAACATTAGACTGGCTACCGAAAGACCCTTTTGCAAGTTTTAAAAAGCACTTTGATAAAGTGGAACGCCAATGCCTGAATGCAGAAGAACTTACAAGCCTTGCTAACAAGGAATTTAAAATTGACCGTTTGGAACACGTTAGGGATATGTTTTTGTTTAGCTGCTACACTGGCCTTGCCTACATCGACATGACACAACTCACCAAAGAAAATATCATCAAGGGTATTGATGGTGGGCTTTGGTTGTCAACGAGCAGGGTTAAAACGGACACGAGTGTGCGTGTACCGCTGTTACCACAGGCGAAAGTATTAGTCGATAAATACAAAGATGACCCACGGGCACAATACAGCAGCACTTTATTCCCTGTTATCTCTAACCAACGCATGAATGGTTATCTGAAAGAGATTGCAGATGTATGTGGCATAACCAAAACGCTGACATTTCATATTGCCCGCCACACATTTGCTACCACTGTTACGCTTAGTAATGGTGTACCGATTGAAAGTGTATCCAAGATGCTTGGGCATACCAGTATCAGGACTACCCAAATTTATGCCAAGGTAGTTGAAAGTAAATTGAGCGAAGATATGGGAAGGCTACAGGAGCGGCTGAATGTCGCTTTGGGATAAGAAACCACATAATTGAAAAGCGCAGACAGTGTCTGCGCTTTTCAAAAGGTCAGACACCGTCTGCCCAATTCACAGGAAAATAATTTCGTATCTTTGTTAGAGGCAGTCTTTTATGGCTGCCTCTTTGCATTAGTGTAAATTTCTAAAAATTCTGCTATGAAAGATACCTATTTCAAAATACGCCGTCCATTTTCAATAAGGCAACACCGATACGATATTGGCAGTCCTGTAGGCTTTTGGACCTTATATGATGACAACCATTTTTTAGCAAGGTTGTATCAAATAGGCAATGAAGAACAGGAAGCGTTTTATAGCTATCATTTACAATACGCAGTAAGTAGCGGTAAATGTACCGAAGCAGAGTTTTACGCCCATGTACGTGAAATCGTGGCTGACCATATTGAAGCATTACGGAAAGAATCGCCGTTTTCACGAAATCACGGGCGTAACCGGGCTAACCTTAAAATGTTGCGTATATTCCGTGATTATCTCATAACCATAAATACCTATGGATATCTTGACCCGGTAGACATTACCATAACTCGATACAATACAGAAATTAACGAACTCAAAACACAACTTGCTCAAAAGGAACAGCTTCTCAAAGACATAAAGGTATTTGAAACCGACCAAAAAATCCGCATTACAAAGGGTTATCTCTACACACTTGTTGATATTATACAGCAACTTGGTGAACTCAGGCTTCCTGATAAAGATGGTGTGCGCCTGTTACGGCCTTCTACCGAAATGGTATGGGTGAAGTTGATATGTAAATATTTTCAACACGGGGAAGACGAAATAAGCGTGCAGACTTTAAGAAGTTATTTCCCGGCTGATAAAAATAATCCAGGAATAAAATATCGGGATATCCAGAGTAAAAACAAATTTTATAAAATTATAAATCTTTAATAGCAAAGACTGATTTGCATTAGATTATCCCAAATCAGTATTTAACAACTCAGAAGCCGGTACTTCCAATGACTTGCATAACTCAAGTAATGTTGTAAAACCAAAGTTTTTGCTGCCAGACTCTATTGCGTTCAAATCACTACGGCTTAGTTGTCCTCGGGCGATCACATCATTAATGCTAAAGCCTTTTTTTTCACGGACTTCGCGTACCCGCTCTCCAAACCTGACAAGCCTTTTGTCTTTAAATTGAATCATATTTTTACTATATAAACCAAAAATAAAATTTAATAACGGCAAACGGGCATATTGGCCTTAATTCATATTTGGAATAATTAAAATTAAAAGGCAAGAGAATTGAACCCGCTTCTCTTGCCTTTTATAGTAAATAACAGCCTTCAATTAGTAGGTAAATGCGAGTCCCCCGCCTAATCCCATATCGCTGTCATAGTGGGCAGATAGCGACCAATATCTTGTGAGTATGTAACGGCTTCCTACGCTATATTCGTAATCGGTATTCCAGCTGCCCCATAACCGCAGGCGTGAGGTTACCGGAATATCCTGCCGTGTAAATTGCAGCCGGACATTGCCTTTATGGTCAACCCTCAAATCACTCTCTACAAACCACGGCAGTACATAAATCACGCCTAAGCACGCCACAGCCCTTTGTGCCTGCGTACTTTGCTGGCCAAACAGGTTGCGGTCTCTGTCTAATGTATTATGGTACCTAAAATCCCAGCCGGTATATACAGCCAGAAACTGCTTGTTATCAAGGTAACGGCCTATGTGCGCTTCGGTTTCGTAACCTGAATCGTCATTGTAGCCCAACCTCCACTCGGCATCTAAAAAGTTGCGGGTGTTCTCTAATCGTAACTCTCCATCACTACCGTTACTCTCAAGCCCTACATCTGCCGAGAAATAATATCTTTTATCATCGGCATACACCATTTTAAGCGCTGACTTGGCATCAGGTAATTGCGGGTTGGGCGGTGAATTTTCATAGGTAAATATCCTGCCCATGCCGCTCATCATATGGTATAATATATGGCAATGGAAAAACCAGTCGCCGTATTCTTCGGATGCATTAAACTCAATGGTATCGGTTTCCATAGGCATAATATCCAAAACATTCTTAAGTGGAGAATATTCCCCATGCTGGTTTATTACCCTAAAGAAATGCCCGTGCAGGTGCATGGGGTGGCGCATCATAGAATTATTAGTTATAATGATGCGTATGTTTTCCCCGGCCTTAATCAGTATCTTATCAGTCTCCGAAATAGTTTTGTTGTCTACCGTCCATACATAGCGGTTCATATTGCCGGTAAGGGTAAAGTGTAGTTCTCGGAAAGGTTTATTGGGCAAGGTGGTCTTTACAGGCGATTTAAGCATGTTGTAGTTGAGCGTAACCATATCGCTATTGCCCTGCATAGCATTATGGTCGTGGCCTTTCATGTCTTCCATGCCATCCATTGGTTTTTTATCCATTTTTTTGTTGTCCTTGCCCTGCATATCCATACCTGCCATCTTATTGTTGGCAATTTCAGGGTACATTACGGCATTCATATCCATCTGTTGCAGGCTCATTTTCATGCCCATGTCTTTCATGTTGCCGCCAACGGTCATCATGTCGTTCATCATTTGCATGCCTTCAAAATAATTTAGCCGTTGCAGCGGGTTGGCCAGCTGCTTAACACCACTGCCCAGCCATAATGATGTGTGCCCTATACGGTCTTCAGATGTAGCAGTCAGCTCATAAGCCACACCCTTAGGCGGAATAGTTACAATTACATCATAGGTTTCAGAGGTACCCACAATAAACCGGTCAACAGGAACCGGCACCACTTCCGATCCATCTGAAGCTACCACATCCATCTTGCCCCCAGCATAATTCAACCAGAAATAGGTGGAGGAACTACCATTAATAATACGGACACGCACCTTGTCTCCAGGCTTAAATTCAGGGGCTTCAACATCGGTTCTTCCATTGGCAAAAAAGCGTTCATAGTACACATCGCTCACATCCATAGCCCGCATGCGTTTCCACTCGTTGGTAAATTTTGTGCCAAACTTCCCTTCTTTTATGGCCTGGCCATAGTTTTGCGTAGCGCCTTTCTTAATACTGAACCAGTCGTTCTCCTTATGCAGCATACGCTCTACCTGGTGTGGGTTCAGGTCGGTCCAATCACTTAAGAGCATGGTATATTCAGGCATTTTAGGTTCATCCTTTTTATGGATGATAAATGCTCCGTACATGCCCGACTGTTCCTGTAGCATAGTATGCGAATGGTACCAATAGGTACCGCTCTGCCTTAAGGGGAATTTATACGTATGCACGCTCATAGGCTTTATAGAAGCTGTGGTAAGGTAGGGTACACCGTCCTGCTCGTTAGGTAAGAGCAGGCCGTGCCAGTGTATTGACGTATCGTGGTGGTGCATCATGTTGTGCACCCGTATAACCGCTGTATCACCCTCTGTAAAGTGCAGCTCAGGCCCGGGTATTTTACCATTAATAGCAATAGCGTTGATGCTTTTGCCGGTATAGTTTATTACGGTGTCGGTTACATATAAGTCGTACTCCTTTATGTTCTGTGCCTGCATTGCCAGCGAAAGCAATAACAGGCATGTACTCGCTAATTTTTGCATAGGCTATTTAAGGGTTTCGGTAGTACTGCCGCAGCTTAGCATTTTACTGCCGTAGTACGGATTTTTAACCTCTTTATCCAGGCTAAGCCAGTTTGCTCCCTTACCATTATTATACATGGGGCAATGCTGGTAGTAGAATGTTTGGCCCGATTCGAAAGCCTTGGCTACTGTGTATAAAGCATCTGACAGCGTTACAAAATGGTCGCGCTGGTGTTTTATATCTTTAGTATCGGCAATATGCTCCGCGTCTTCCTGCAAGGCAGGCAGGTTTTTCATCCACACCATGTGGGCATTGTGTTCCATTTTGTCCATAGGCACTGCTTTCAGGGCTTTTGTAAGTTCAGCCGATGCTGTAGCTGCTGCCGTGCCATCTGATTTTACAAGGGCATCTTTTAGTTTAAAGTAAGCAGCATATACTTCTTTTAGTAAATGGTTTTGTTGGCCTGCATCTTCTTCTTTAACAGCCATATCATGACCCGTATGAACATCGGCTTTAAGGGCTGCCTCAGCAGCGCGCTCATATTGGCAGCAGCCGGGCAATTTGTTGTAGGCTTCAGAGGGTGCAAGGTATTTTTCGTTATCATAACCCGCATAGGCCACTTTTTTCAGCAGGACATCAGCAGTTGTTTTAGTGCTGTCATAGGTCAAGGTAAGCTTGTGGCTGTCTTTATCCCAGGTAGCTTCAGATACTTTCTTTTCACTGGCGGCTTTTTCTATGGTTGCTTTACACATGCCGCAATTGCCTTGTACGGTCAGGGTTTCGGTTTTAGCGTTGTTTATTTGGGCACTGGCTTGAAGTGATGCCACAGCAAACACCGGCACCACTATTTTATAGAATAGGTTCATGATTTTAATTTTTAAGTAAACAAATAATTTAGTAGGTGTATTTCTTAAAGAACACACCTATGGCTGTACAATTATGGGTTTAGCTTATTTTGGGAGGCAGGCGTAAGCCTTTTGCATCTGCATTTACAAAAAGTTCAGCGTACTGAAATACGTGTCTTTTATAAGAAGGTATGAAGAAAAATGTATTGCGTTCTGAAACCGTAAGGGGTAAAAACTTAAATACTCCGCTTGTTATACACTGGCAGCATTTGCCGCCGCATTTACCATGTTTGTGTTTGTGGCAATTATGAGAATGGGTGGTGTTTTTACAGCAGGATTGTTTTCTATCTTCTTTTGCTGCAACGGTTTTTGTAAATTTACTAACTGCATCATGGTGTCTACCGCAGGCAAATGATGAACCAGAGCTAAAAACAAAGCCCAATATCATCAGGAGCATGAAATAATACCTATTCATATGGTTTAGTTAAATGAAAAACTGAACTAATGATGTAAAGTTACGATATTTATGTATTTTGACATTATAGAATTTTGGAGATTAATTACATAATTTTCGGCTTTCTGACAGCTATATATTTTTTGATAGTACTTTTATGATAAGAACATTATATTTTTTTAGATTTAAACCAAAAGGACTTTACACTATTGCTCCAGCTATAACTATACTTATAATAAATGCATACCATATCTGATTTAAACTGACCAAATGCCCACAATGGTCATCTTTTTATAGTATTCCCTCCTTTACTTTGTAATCAAAATGGCTGTAAGCTTATCAATTGGTTTACGGCTTGCAAGAGGTTTTGTTTAATGTAAAAATGAAGGAAGATGAATGTAGAGCTAATTACAAGGGACGACCTTGAACGATTCAAGAAAGATTTATTGGAAGAAATCCGCAAATTTCAGGCATTCCCACGCAAGCGTGGCGAGGAACAACGCAATTGGCTTAAAAGCTTTGAAGTAAGAAAGTTGTTAGGCATTTCAGCAGGAACACTGCAAAATTTACGTATCAATGGCACATTACCGTTTAGCAAGATTGGTGGTTTGCTGTATTACCGCTACGAGGACATACTGAAGCTAATGGACGGCACAGGCGAATAAGCAACGTTAATTTTGTAAGCTATGGAAAAGCTAACCTGTGCCACAGCAAAACAAATCGACCTTGTGGATTTCCTTGCTTTGCTCGGATATGAACCATCAAAAATCCGAAACTCAGATTATTGGTACAAGTCCCCATTGCGAAATGAGCAGACCGCTTCTTTTAAAGTCAACCGTGAGCGTAATGTTTGGTTCGACCACGGGATGGGTAAAGGTGGCGATCTGATAGATTTTGGAAAGGAATACTTCCGGTGTACCACAAGCGAGCTACTCCAAAAGCTATCGGATGGTAATACTGAAACCTTTCTTTTTCACCAGCAGGAAAAACCGAAGTTAACGAACATTTCAAATAGCATTTCTGCCGGTGAAAAAAAGAAGGAGGATGAGGCCAAAATATTGGTTACGGATAGCAGGGTTATTTTGGATAACCAGTTGATTGGTTATTTGGAAAAGAGAAATATCCCATTGGAGGTTGCCAGGCAATATTGCCGTGAAGTTGACTTTCTCCTGTACGGTAAAAAGCAGACTGCTATTGGTTTTAAAAATGATAGCGGAGGTTATGAACTGCGGAGCGAATATTTCAAAGGCAGCAGTTCGCCAAAGTCTATAAACTTCATCGATGTTGGGTCTAAATCCCTAAATGTCTTTGAAGGCTTTTTCGACTTCCTGTCATATAAAACGATGGCGCAAAAAGCAGCTGAGCCACCACCAAATGTTTTAGTCTTAAACTCCCTTGCCTTTTTCCAAAAATCCTGGGAACTTATGGAGAAGCATGAATATGTGAACCTCTACCTTGACCGGGATGAGGCGGGCATGAAACTCACAAAAGAAGCTTTGGAAAGAAACCCTGAAAAGTTTACTGACCAAAGTATTCTGTACAAAAATCATAAGGATTTGAACGACTGGCTTAAGCAGTCTGAAACACTTAAACCCGTTAAAAAGCATGGAAGGTCTACATGACGTCTGAGTGGTAGCCAGCTATGTTTTGGTAAAACCAAAACGCTGGCTCAACTCATGCTATCGCATTCGTTGAGGGATTTTTTTCATGCTACCGCATTCAAAAAATTGTAATGGTGAAAGATGATGGAAGGAGTAAATGACAACAATAGGAATAAAGGCGGCAGGCCTCCCAAAGAGATTAAAAGGAATCAGGTAATGGCAATCAAGTGTACACTCTTTGAGCGTAAGGCTATTGAAGCCAAAGCAAGAAATGCAAAACTTACCATATCAGAATACCTGCGCGAACTTGGCCTGACTTCAAAAATAAATTTCAGGAATAAAGCCCTGCCAAAAGAAGTTTTAAGCTTCATAGCAACCTTAAACCACATGGCTGCGAACCTGAATCAGATTGCCAAAAAGCGCAACAGCAATGACGAGCTTAGCCCAATTGAACGGGCAGAACTCAAAGTACAGTCCAGCCAAGTGAAAGACCTTGCCCTGCAAATAAAAAACTACCTGGTATGATTGGGCATGTGTCCATAGGGGCATCCATATACCACCTGCTCAGTTATGTACTGGAAGATAAAAAAGAATTGTCTGAAGAAAAGAAATTAGAGCTTGCAGCACGAGACCATTTACAGCACAGCGAGCGTGCCGAGGTATTGGAATACAACAAATGCTTTGGCAACAAATATGAGCTTACAGAGCAGTTTAAAGATGTAAGCAACCTAAGCAAACGTATTGAAAAAACAATGCTGCATTTATCCCTGCGGTTGGCACCGGGAGAACAATTGACCAAAGCGCAACTAACCGACATGGGCAGGACTTGTGCCGAAGCCTTTGGCGTAGCCGATCATCAATACATCTGCGTGTTACACAAGGATACCAAAGAGCAGCATATCCATATTGCTGCCAACCGGGTAGGATTTGATGGCAAAGTAGCTACGGACAGTAACAGTTATAAGCGGATGGCAGAAATTTGCCGGAAGCTTGAAAAGCAATACGGCTTGCAGGAAGTACTTAGCCCAAGGAAATTCCTATCTCCGAAGGACAGGCAATTACCTAGGCACGATAGCCGGAAGGAAAAGCTGAAAGCGGATATACAGCAGACCTTAAAGCAAACCAGTAGCTACCCAGCCTTTGAAAAGCACATGGAAGGTTTAGGGTATAAGGTTTTAAAAGGACGGGGTATCTCTTTTGTGGATGATAAAAAGGTAAAGATTAAAGGAAGTGAAGTTGGTTTTTCACTGGCTAAGATTGAAAATATATTGAGCCTGCAACAACAGCTTGAAGCAAAACGGATAAGCCAAAAGAATGAACGTTTCAATGATAGCGCTACAAGTGTCAATAACTTTAAATCAGCTAAAAGTCAGCAATTTAACCGCGAAATATCTTTTGAAGCGGTTGAAAAACAAATCACGGGGCTTATAGGCCAGCTAATGAACCCTGAATATACTTCAGACTATAGAGATCCTGAACTAATCCGACAGCCTAAAAAGAAAAGAAGACCGGGAATGAAACACTAACTAATGATCAATGACTATGGAAACGAATGGAAAAAATAAGCTTGACAGGGATACACTGCAATTAGTGCTTGAAGAGTTTACTGTCGAACAAAAGACGACGAATCAAAACATCGGCGAACTGATTATCGCTATAGATAATCTTGGAAAAAAACTTGATGGTTTCAATGAGCAGGAAGCGTCGAAAAACGAAGTTCCGGTAAGTATAGATATTGCTCCGGTAAAAAGTGCATTGGAAAAAGGATTTTTGGATATTAAATACATGATTGGCAGGGAGCCTAAGAGCATTACCCGAAAACTTCAGATATTGCTTTTCCCGGAACAGGATGCTAAGCTTTTCTATAAAATAGTTTTTGGACGTTGGTTTTTGTTGGCAATTGCCATATTTGCTATAAAGTTTGCCTACAGTTGGGGATTAAACTATACACAGGGTATGAAAGAAGTCGAAATGCAGCAGTTGGAGAGCGACAAAATTAAACAGGCCTGGGACTATATGTATAAACATAATGGAAAGGCCACAAAAACGATGATGGATAAAGCGTATAATTTCTCTGCGAAAGAACAAGATAAATGAATTGCGAATGCATTGCGTTCGCAATTCAATCATTTCGTTGTTCATTGAAAGTACGCATTTACGAATACACTGTATTCGCGATTTTTCCTATCGTAATTTCCCCTTTTTATTAGGTATAGAATTATTTCCTAAATTAGAGCTAAAATACTACAAATGAAAACAGGACGAAACGACTTATGTCAATGTGGAAGCGGGAAAAAGTATAAAAAATGCTGTCTCTCCTCAGACAACTTGACGTTTTCAGGTTATTTATCATCTTTCAGCTCATTGGAAGCATTAAAAGTCCTTTCACTACTTCAAATCTTGCCTATCAATCAGGCAAAATTAGTTCGTCTTGAATCTATTCAGGATAAAATATGCCAAAACATCAATGATAAAGAGGTCTCAAAATACGACCAGTTAAGAAAAATAATCCATAAAGAATACAATTATGATTACCGTGAAGACCCATTAGAATCATGTGCAACTGAGAACCTAATGTTTTTCAATGGGAATAATATTGTCTTTCCAGGGATTGCCAAAGACAGTACTAATATTAATCAACTCCTACTGAATAGTATTTTCCACATTGATGATTCTTTAGCAAACGAAACAAAAGATATAATCAGAGAAGGTACAGTGTTCTTACTATATGTACATGATAAAATTGCAAAAACCATTGCATTACAAAGAAATATGTCTGAAGATGATTATAGAGGCCAAATATATTTCCCTGAAAAAGATTTTGTCGTTAGATATAGTAACCTTTTTGAATTTACTCAACATGATATTGAAAAGATATATGCTAAGTTTCAAATAGAACATGATGTAATAAGTTATTTTTCTACTAACCAGGCAGCAGTTGTAAGCAATAAAGATGAAGAAACCATATTAATTGAAAAGCCATTTTTGAAAGTAGGTGATAAGTATTATTTAGCGATGCCTTCTGCTCAAATGTACTGTTTAAATTTATTCATTCGAAAAGTAGCAGAGTCCAGAGAAGAACATGATATTTTAGACCTCTGCTATAATAGGAGATTGATTTACGAGCTAAATCATTACTTAGGGGCATACTGGTCAAAACTTAAGGTTAATATTGAATTAAATCAATATGAGTCCATCTGGCAATTTGACAGCAATAAGTTTGCATACGTTTGTTTTTTACCTGTTGATAAAGATGATTCTATTGAGTCACGAGCAAATGAGATTATTGCTTTATTAAAGACAAAATTTGAGTACCCAGTACAATTTTTATCATTATTTATTTTCGCTTCTTATGAACTGGATGAAGTTCAGGCATTTAGTTTTGAAGATATCCATGAAGCGACTTATCAATTAGCTTTGAACTTTTTTGACATAGATAGACTATTTACAAATTGGGACTTTGACAAGCTTTCGCTATGGAAGTACGCACGAGCTGAGAGTATCGTACATGAGGATAGAAATGTTGAAATGATGCCATTCTACTCTACACTTACATACTATAGGTATTACATGAGTAATAGAGAATCGTTTTACCGAACAGATGAACAAATGCCTAATTTTATAAGTTTTGATTTTGCCACTCAAGGTAATATTGCAATCGAGGCTACACAAAAAAACGATAAACACTTCATATTTTACATTAATGAGACTGGCAATCCCGGTTACTTACCCGTAACTAAGACTCAACAATATGCCCCCATTTACACCTCTGAAGAGATTCTATATGGAAAATTAAGGGTTGCGTTAGAATATTACTCTTTACCTATTTGGTTGACTTCCGATTCGACAAGAGATGCGTTAAGTAACAGCTTCATTGAAGCAATGGTATATTGGCTTTATGAACTCAGAGAACACCTGATGCCATTTGTAAATAAACTGGGTAGATATCCTATTGAAATTACTCTACTTTTCTCCGAAGAACTTCGGCAGTTCTTAAAGACCGGAGAACAGGAAACGCTAAACGATAATGACCTTAATATTGAAAGTAATATAAATATTAGCAACCGGAAAATTGAAATTATAATCCCCCTCGAAATTTTCAATGTCTTGCACAGAAAAGATAATTATGGAGAGCGCTTGTTAGTAGATAGCATACTCTATAATTTCAAAAAGTTTGGAGAAACACAAGGTATTAAGATATTTGGAGAGCATGACATACAGAATCTTCTTGACGCTTTTATGCCTTTAAGCAGGAAAAAAATGATATTGACTTCTCATATGGACGATAGCATAAAGAGATATTCATTGTACATTCCTACGGTAAGATTTTTATCGGATGCAGATTCGGCCATAATACTTGAGAACAATGTGAAATGGCTCAATTATCAGAAGTCTATACCAAGTGCAATCAACAGTGTAGATGATAAATTATCACTGTTATATGACTTGATTGCTTCCTTAAGAAATCAGCTTCGATTAAGGTTAAAATGTTTTAATTCTTTTGAGCTTTTGAAGCATGTCATTTTGAGACATGAAGCGATAATATATAAGTCAGGTTACTTAGACCTAAGCCTCACTGCCAAATTAGAATGTTTTTCACATTATCAAGATATTGTAGAAGAATATAAGAAAGCTAATACTGATATAATTAAAGCATCACACGCTACAAGAAGCTTAATAGAATGCATAGTGGCAGAGCCGTATTTTGGAGATGACGTTGTTAACGACAATGATGTAGATTTTTTAATAGCCTTACTATCAGAAATAAATTTTTATGGAAATGTAATCGATTCTATTCAACTTAAATTAGATAATCCTGAAATAGGATTGCTTCCGTCTGGAAGAATAGGGTTGAATCACGACTTCTATGATTCTGTGATACATAACTATAGAGAATCTGTTATAAAGGATGAAGTACAAGAAAATAATGAAAGTTTCGATAGCCTTTTTAAAGTAAGAAAAAAGGATGACAATATTCCTTTAGACCAATATCATGACAAAATTGATATCGTCTTTAAAGATGAGTTGGGTATTGCTTTTAGTAGGATAATAGCAATTTTAAGATTTTTGTCAGTTCGTTGTTTTGAAAATAAAGCATCTTATTATGATTGCAAAGAAGATGATCTTGTACCGATGATTGGTACTAATTCAATTTTAAAAAATGAAGAAATAGAAGCCTTTATAAAGTTTATGTCATTAGAAACAAGGGGATGTTTTGACACTCCTCCTTTAGGTTATTTCGCTTCTGATATAAACACATGGAGATACAACAGAGAGTTTTCCTACGTACGCAGACCGCTACTAAGAATCAAAATGGGAGATGGTTCATATAATTTTATTTGGAGTGCGAGGCATCTAGCAATGGCTTCTGAAAACTTAATGCACATATTCTTTAACGGGTTGCTGAAGATAGACGAAAAACGGTACCCTGAATTAAGTAAATTAATAAAAGAGCGTAATACTATAAAAGGCAAAGAATATAGAAATACCGTACTGCAGTGGTTAAAACAACAGCCTATATATGTTCATGAACAGGAAATTAAGGTTAGAAAAAGTGTTTTCCCGAATGCTGAAAAAGACTATGGAGATATTGACGTTCTTGCAGTAGATGAAAATAATAAAATTGTTTACTTGATAGAATGTAAAAACACCAAACAAGCGAAAATCATGTATGACTTTCAAAATGATGCAAAAAATTATATTGAGAAACAACTGCCTAAGCATATAAATAGAGGAAGTTTCATCAGTAATAATCTTGAAACCCTATCTATAAAAATATGCAAAGATGTGGTTGGCTATCATGTCCAGGCGATTGTAATTTCTTCATACCAATTACCGATAAAGTTTATCCAAAATGTGCCAATACCTATTTATTCTTTCACAGAAGTAAAGAGATCAAAAATATTTGGTTGATTACATAAACACAAACCTGTCAAAGCAATTCTAGCACGGAGACAAACAGCAGGGATAATTTTTGCGCAGCCTGCGGTGCACGCTAACTTAGCTGCCTTTTTTGCCGTTCTAGTGGTGAGAAATAATCTTCTCTAAATAGAAGTGTCCTGAGGAAAGTTAGTTTTTAAAAGTGCATGCCACAGTATGCTCTTGTCGAAATACAAAACAAATCCTGACGTTACGCTGGGAGGTTTTGTTTCTAAACCAAGTTTAAGCATTTAGATATTCTTTATATTCGTATTTGTGATTATCATCTTCAAAATAACAAGCGTTTCCCTAACTGTTTATCTTATATGACATATAAAAAATCCAATATCACGATAGAAGGTAGTTCTGCACTGATGGAATATCTTGTGAAAAATTCGCCCAACAGTGTTGGCCCTAAAAAAGATGGACCATTTGAATTCGAATCTAAAGTTGTTAGAAAAACTTTTAAGAATTTCAAATTCAGAGGCGATTTTCAAAGCATAGAATTTAAGAAAGTTAAATTTAAAAAATGTGAGTTTGAGGGGATATGGGGATTCTTTTGCATCTTTCAGGATTGTGAGTTTGAGGAGTGTAGTTTTAGAAATTCTAGACTCTCTCATCTTGAATTAGATTGGAATACAGTACATTTTTACAAATGCCAATTTAGAAACGTTGAACTCGATGAAGGTGCTATATTTAATCTGACTTTTAAGGATTGTGATCTAAATAATTGTAGCCTAATTGGCCTTATTCCATCAGAAAACGTCAGATTTTATAACTGTACTATTGAATCTTCTCTGTTTCAATCAATGCAGCACTACGAAAATGATGAAGAGGTTAATCGAGATGATGATTTCATAGATATCTTATTTTACGATTGTATTGTAGAAGGTACCAACTTTCATAGGATGAATTTTAGAAATGGACGATTTGTTGATTCGATTCTTTATAAAACAAGTTTTATGGACTGTGTTCTTGAAAGTGAAAGTTTTATAATAACAAAAGAATTGAAATATCAGAGCTATTCTTCAATGGATTTTCAAACTATTTTGCAGAGTAAAGACGTCGAATCAAAAATATTATCCTACTATTTCAATATCAAAAATAAAACAAATTTAAAAGAGATTATATCAAGCATGACAACTCAAAAAAACTTTTTTACGGTTTTCATTTCGTACAGTTTTAAAGATTCTGAATTTGCAAAGAAAATCAATAATGGTTTAAATAACAAAGGAATAAGAACTTTCATGTGGGAAAAAGATGCGTCTGGAGGAAAGCCTTTGGATGAAATTATGACATCAGGTATCGGTGCCCACGATAAGCTATTATTTATTGCCTCGGAAAATTCAATAAAAAGTAAAGCCTGTCAATTTGAGCTAACAACTGCGAGAAAGAAACAAGAAGCCTCTTGGGATAATGTTTTCTTTCCGATAACAATAGACAATTATCTTTTTAATGTAAAAAAATCTCAGATAAGGCCAATTGAATTAGCTAATGAATATTGGGAAAATATTGAAGAGATTAAAAGAGTTAATGCTTTGGACTTTACAACTTTTGTTAGCGAAGACTATTCGGAAGCAGACTTTGATCTAAAATTAAATAAAATTATAGATGGGCTGCAAACTACTTAAGAAGCCAGTAAAGCTTTTCTATTTAACCTTACACTCTTTTAGCTAAAATGAACAACTGGCAAGATTATGAAAGATTAACTCAGGAGATATATCAGGGGTTACTAAACGACGAAGGTCTTACTGTTGAAGTCAAGCGTAATGTAAAAATCAAGGGTAAGTCAACAACTCATCAAATCGACATATACTGGGAATATAAATTTGCTGGGATAATGCATAAAGTAGCAATTGAGTGTAAAAACTATAACAAGAGAATTTCTAAAGGTATAATTTCGTCATTTTATGGCACGTTGTCTGACATTGGAAATATAAATGGGATTATAGTCACCAAAATAGGTTTTCAAAGTGGAGCAAAAAAATTTGCAGACTATTATGGTATTAATTTAATAGAACTTAGAGAACCTAAACCTGAAGATTGGGCGGGCAGATTAAGGGTATTGACTACAAATGCACGAGCTATTAGCACAAATGTAAAAAAATGGTTCGTACAATTAGATTATCAATGGTGTAAATCAAATATTCCTGAAAATCAATTAAACGCTATTGAGATTGTAATTTCCGGAATGAATTACGATGTGTGGATTTACGATAGTGAGGGTAACAAGCTCATGAATTTCCTTGACCTACAAAACCAATTGCCTTTTGACGAAAATAAATTAAATGATAATGATTATGTGCATCAATTTGCTAATGGTTTTGTCAAAAGTGAAAATTTCGGCTATGTAAAAATTAAAGCGGTACATATGAATTACAACTCAATTGTAAATAAATTTACTTATGAGAGAGATAGCTTAGAGGCAACAAAAGCGATTTTAAGAAATGTTTCGTCAGGTGAGATCAAATTTATTAAGTAAAGGTTGAATTAGAGTTTTTTAATAAGTATTAATATACATATATCAAAACAAAATGTATTCGGAAGAAATTAAATATATTTTACCGCATTTATCTCCGACTGAACTTCTAAAATTTTTCAATCTCGAACCTGCGAATCGAGCCTTAAAAGGAAAGAACATTAAACCCGGGGAATCAGTACCCTTTGTTCCCTTATCATTATCAGACTATCTCGCAACAATTCCTAGAAATTATCTTTACGACAAAAAGTATATCAACTTGTATCATAACACAGCCCTTATGATTGCCAATAAATTGGTTCTCGAAGGTTTACTATCTCCTGTTGGAGAAAGATATGGAATTGAACAGCAATATAAAGGTAATAGTTACAATGCCGAAAAAGCTCACCACAACTGCTATGATTTTTTTATTTATGGTTTTCCCGAAGTAGTAGATCATTTTAGAGATGCGGTAAGACTAATTGAAGTGAAAGAAAAAGAAAGTTGCGATATAAATATAGGCACAGGATTTGCAATTCTGTATAAACACAAAAAACAGTATTTTATTACTGCTAAACACTGTTTACCAAAAAAATCAGAAATCAGAATTAAGATATTTCTCGGTCACGGATTAGAATACGAATCACCTGAAAACATTTATGTACATCAAGATGATAATATTGATGTTGCAATATTAGAATTTTCGGATAGGAAGCTAGTGAGTGATAAGTTTTTCAGATTGGAGCATCCTTATATTCTTGACAATATTCTAGTTATGGGATATCCTCCGATTCCAGGAACGAGCGATGCCGTATTAGTTTCTTCAACAGGAGAAATTACTGCAAAAGCTAACACATACTTTCATAAATATGAACAGATATATGTGAATGCTAATATTAAAGGAGGCAGTAGCGGAAGCCCTATTATAAACACTTACGGTAATGTTGTAGGCATAGTAATAGAATCGGCAAGAGATATAAAAAATAATGAATTACAAGATGAATTAAGATTTGGGACTGGGCTGACAAGTAACTTAATACAAGAAATTATAGAATCGGTTAATGTATCAGGATCAAACCATAAAATTCTTAACTTTAAAACAATTTCAAATGGCTCATTTGAAATTGTTTAGATCCGTATTAACTAATAAAACAGCTACCATGTGGGATATAAATCAAAGTTTTAAAGACAACAATGAAATGTCGGGACATGTATCTATATTTTTAAATGCAGACAAACCCTTAAACCCGTACCATATTAGTTACCCTATAGCTTGGACTGGATATATAAATAACGAACCTGTTAAGATCGTTCAAACTTCTTCAAGTTCAAAATTTATCGAAAATTATAATTTTGAGATTTATCCATACGGCTACAGTCTATACCAAACAAAGATTGTTGATGCGATAGATCGTTTATTGAGGAGGGCTTTAGATTAGCGATAGCTTTATACTTTGAAAAAAGAGACCACTAAAAAGCAGTCTCTCCAAGAACAGTAATTTTACAATTACTGATTATTTTTAACTAGCTTCTCCAAATAAGCTACCTTATCCTTTTCAGCTTGAAGCAACCTTTCATAAAGTTTTTCCTTTGCTTCGAATAATTCTACCACCTTATCTAGAGGATTAAAATTAAAAATTGGACCGAAAGCACTTTGACCATTATTTGCACTATTGTCATAAAAATTGTTGAAGAAGTTTATTATGGCCTCTTCAGAAAAACTTTTAATAGCTTCTGCCGAAACTTGAAGCGCTTTTGCTATCTCTTCCAGTTTAATATCTTCAATTGATTCACTGTTTTCAATATTTGATACTGCTTGTTGACTTATTCCAAGTGCAGTTGCTAAAGCCTCCTGTTTCATTCCGCGCAGTTCACGGATACGGCTAATCTTTCTTCCTATGTGGTTTTTAGTTGCTGTGCTCATAACTCAAAGGTATTCAAAATTCTGTAAGAAATATTCAGTTGGTAAAACACAAACCGTAACTGGTAATATACAAACCGTTGTGGTTCGGTACGCTACCGTGAGGTAGTTACTTGCTGTGTATAAGCAAAAATAAGCTTTTTCACTGATGTTTCACAGCAAAAACGGAGTTTATGAAGTACGAAATTAAAATCCCGCAGGCCTTTCCCAACCACGATGAACTGGCAGAGGCCGTAAACCATTTGGTCAGTTTTCTACACATTGATGCAGTCTATGTTTCGCCACTCGCTCACAAAACACTTGTCTCTGTTATCATGAGTGATAATAACGCCCAAGATGACGATGCGCTACATGACAGCAAACTAGCGGATGACCATCTTAATATTGTGTTTAAGTATTTTAGCGGCCATTGGGTAGAACATGCTTATAAAAAAGGTTTTCCCTATTTTGTAATGCACTGCAATGCGGAGAACCTTGTATACTGTCAGCCCGAAGCAAAGGTATTCCACCCTGTAAAGCTAAGGACAAAGTACTATACCTATCGGCTAAGAAAACGTACCGGCGAAATGATTTATGCTATTGATGCGTACCTGCGTTTGTATAGCGATTATATGCAGAACGAAAGCCACCTTGAAGCTGCCTATGCACTGCATCAGGGATTGCGGTTCATGTACATGATGATCTCTGAATTACATGGTGAAGGGCTTAAAGGTGGCCAGGATTTATTTGGGCAATATAAGTGGGTCATGGATTTTGCGCCCTCCCTTGATGATATTATCAATCCAAATGCCGATGATGGTAAAAATTTACTGGTGTTCCTGAATGCTTCACGAAACGCGATCCTGTCCAAAACAGAATTAGAAGTCAATATTGATACGTTGAAAGAAGCTAACAAAAAGGTGCGTCAGTTTTATGGAGAAGCTCGGAGCCTTTACAACCAACTGTACATGGATTACAAGGCAAAACTCAAAACCTTACACCAACCTGTAACTGTTGGGCTTAGCATCCTTGAACAGAAATTACCGGAAGATTATTTTGCCGGTCAGGCGCTACATCAAATAAACGGAATTATTACCGGGTACATTAAGACAAGGGCCGTGTTCTGCTTTGGCTACAAACTATTTACTACTGAAATTAAAAAAACGAAGTCGAATTACTTTAACCCCGGCTATCACTTTTACCTGCTGGTTTATACTCTTGAACCAAAAGATAATCCTGCTCCAATGATTGAAGCCAAAGTGAGGGATTCTTTTGGTAAAAAACACAAGGTAACAGTGTTGCTGCACCGTAAACAATCGATGACCAAAAAGCGGGATAACGATCGTTGGTTTTTCAACAAACTTACGGTTAACGGTTTTCAGGTGGGGAGCAATCTAAATATTACTGACCAACCGTTTGAAAGGGATTTAGAGTACTCAGTGAACTACTGGCGCAACCGCGCGTTACTGGCAGAAAGCCATTTTAATACGGCTAAATCACTAACTAATCCCGACGATGCGCTACTGAAAAACACACTGCTGCACCAGGCTATTTTAAACAGCTGCCTTGGCTTCATAGAACTATTCCTTGGTTACAGGCCAAACCGTGTGAATATCGGGCATCTGTTTGCGCTGCTTCAATTCATTACCGGTAAGGATTTCTCATTGTATTTCCGTCAGGAAGATAATAATTCATTGTACCTGCTGCTATCGGCTAATCCGGATATGATACGCTACAAGGTCGTAAACCAATATGCTATTGAGGACAGCAACGAACTGCAACTGCGCTGCAAGGATTGCTTTTGGGAAATAAAACAACTGGCTTTTGCCAAACTTGATGCACTCTATAAATCACATCTAATTTTATAAGCTATGGAAAATGATAAAATCAAAGAAGTGATAGACTTCGCCGAAAAAATTAAAAATGCCTGCCAATTCAATGTGTTTTGGGAACGTCCAAGGCGGGAAGGGTTCGGTGTACAACTTAATTTTTCGGGCTACAATGACTTAATGTTAACAGTAAGGGATATAATGAAAGTTTGCGTTGCTGCGTTAGGTGAAGAGGATACTGCATCTAATTTAACTATTTCGTCTGTACTTGAAATTGCACTCCAGTTAATGCCAATGGAAGAGACTATGATATTGGATGAATGTTATGCGCTGCATAAAAAACTCAAACAGCCCAAGCTTGAGTAACTTATTCATTTTTTTTACGCAAAGATGTTTGATTCGTTCTTAGACAAATTAATTATCTTTGTTATCATAGACTAATCTAAAAAACTCAATGCAATGGACATAATGATTAAGGAGCAAGATTTTATAAAAAAGGGTGCTATGCAAAAAGATTTCTTCCAAATGAATGAGGAAGAAAAGAAGGATTGGCGAAAGAATATTGCTGAAAAGACCAAAGCAACACTTTTTGCTAAAGGACAACCGTTGGTTTATGAAAAGGGCGGTAAAATGATTGCTGAATATGCTGACGGTAGGATAACTGAAATATAATTGGCAACTATTTATATAATAGCAGGCCCTCCCGGTGTTGGTAAAAGTACCAATGGTATCGAATTTATTCCCGATGATGCTACTGTATTGGATGCCGACTTAATAGCACACCGATATAAAGAGCAAGGTTTTAGAGACTATAAAGATATTGGAAATTGGCGTTTTGAAATGGTGCTAAAAGAGCACCTTTTGTCAGGTAAAGATTTTGCAGTCGAGTTAAATCTTGGTTTTCAAAGCCATTACGATTTAGTTAAGAGACTCAAGAATTTCAATAAGGAAAATCATATTGAGGTTGTCTTATTTCACACTAATGATCTAAAATTATGCCTTGATCGGGCGAGAATTAGGTATGAAAATGGATTACACCTTGTACCGCCGGAGACCATATTCGAAATGTATCAAAATACAATTCCATTACTTACCCAGCACTTAGATATGTTTTCGGCTATTATTGGAATAGATGTTAAGCGTAAAGATATTGTAATACAACCATTTCTTCAATATAATAGAAAAAATCAAGAACTTAAAATCACAAATAAGCCTGAATGGTTTACAGAAAAGCTTTCAGGACTCTTAGAGAAATCTATTGTGAATAAAGATGTTAAAAAATCGCAGGATGAAGTTAAGCCTAAAATAAACAGAAAGAGAGGAAGGGGTATTTAACTTAGCTTTCAATAATTCTACTTATTTATTTCATTTTATAGTAAAAAGAGCTACATTTGCACCCGTTACCGAATAGCTTAAATGTGAGCAAAACGGTGAGCGGATTGCAAAAGGGATTATCAAGGGATTGATATTAAGATATTTGCGGAGAGTAGGCATCGTCCTGCCACCCCGACTAAAAAGCCTTCAACGGCAGTCAAAACCCCTTAAATCGTATGATTTAAGGGGTTTTTCTATTTTTATATTGTTTTCTCTTGCCGTTTTTAAGGCCTCATTTTCTATGTCTATAGCCTCCCAGTGGTATGTGTCCTTAGCTTCTGTACAGTCTCTATAACAAGTTTCTGTAGGTGAAACGGTCTGTTACCTTAACTACATTAGGGAGGCATCGTTTGGCAATAGTTTCATAGAACCTGCCATATCCTGGGTAGCTTCTCTTGCTTTTTGCCTTTGGCCTGTGTTGATGTAAGTGCGGTATAAAGTTCTTCCCCAGATAAGGCGACTTCATCTAAAAGCAACCATGAAGAGCAACTTTCGGGATAGAGAATGTAATTTTCTATGTGGGTTTTTTCGTCTGAATCTTTAAGTTAGCTAAGCGATTGTTTGTACTGCCTCCGGAATTTTTTACCATTAACGCATATAAATTGCTAATTATTTCTAAGGGAAGTGCTTTAGTATCGGCTGATTTTTTTGAGAACGCCACAAAATCCTGGGTCATTCGTCTTCCTTGGGTAATGAGGTTACAATCTCTTTGTAATATCTTTCCGGATTCTACATTCATCTATCTTCTGCACCTTATGAGGAGCTTTACAAACTTACCACGAAGCGGAAAATCATCTGCGGTTATTTCTTCGTGAAAACCTTTTGATTGGAGAAATAATGAAGAAAACTCTTTGGGTGGTGTCGTTTTTTTCTTCAAAATAAAGATGAAGCAAACCATCTTTATCTTCAAATTTAACAACATCAAAGTGTTCAATTAAATATTCGGGTAATAATACCTTTAGTAAGTCTGCTGTTTCCGGTAAAAAAAAGTATTATTTTTTACTTTTCTCCCCAACTTTTTGCGTTGATTCGTTTTTTTGTTTTGGAGTCTGTCCGTATTAAGTGGGATTTTTACCATATTTACAACAAGCTAACCCCTCAATTGCATTATTATGGATGGAAATAACATAAAATTATCATGTATTCCCTTTATTTCTCGGTGTCATTATATATATAATAGAGTAGAATGTGCGGTGCGTTGTGTGTTTTTCTGTTACTTCCCCCGCTGTTCCAAAAAACTTCCTATTTCAAATCATGCTATATCAACCACTTACCTTTTTGTGTTAAATGATCTTCAAAAAAGATTTAAAAAATGGTTGTAGAAGTAAAAAATGGGTGTACTTTTGCACCCGCAACAGAGAAGTTG